>NZ_CP036319.1:6192500-6492500 GCF_007752935.1 Crateriforma conspicua
TTACCGGTGGCCAGCATTTCATCGCAGCAGCACCCGATTCGGAATCGTGGCCGCTGCACCACGAACATCATGCCGCACCGACCCGGTCGGCAGGCCGAATTCCCACACGACCGTTGGGCGACGGCTAAAATGGCGTTCGCTGCGGGTGTAACTCAGTTGGCAGAGTGACAGCTTCCCAAGCTGTATGTCGCCGGTTCGAACCCGGTCACCCGCTTAGGCCGTTCCCCGCCGGTGAATGCCGGCGACAAGGCTTGGCGTTGGAACTAAAAGGCAAGCACGGCGTCATCGACGGTGTCGTAAATTCCGAAAAGCTTCTCGAAGTGCACGACACGCAACACGTCTGTGATCGAGGAATTGACGGCTGCGAGTTTGACAATGCCACCCGCTTTGCGAAGACGTGAGTGCAACCTTACCAACGCTGCTAGGCCTGAACTGGACACATAGTCCAATTCTTCACAATCGATCACGACACGATTCAAATCGGATTCAATTTGGCTGCTGAAGACGTCGAACAGAAAATCGGACGTCACCGAATCCATCCGCCCGCGCAGGTGCACCACCAAGACGTCCTCGTTCTTGCCAACCACTTCGGTCCGATAGTCAATCATGTTTCAAAATCCTGAGATGCTGGTCCGTTTGAATATCGGCCCGTTTCGAAGACCAATAAAGTAGCCGACAAATGATCGTCGATGGCCTGCATCCGCCGAATCTGGCCTGATCAGGGACAACCCTGGACAGTCGGACATCATTCTCGAATGGCTTGCAACCACTAAACCAAGGTTCCCAGCGCGAGCCCGATGTTTCGATAGTTGATGTTGGTCCGATACGCGAACTCCGTGGCTTCCATGCTGCCGGTGGTTTCTAGTGTGCGTCTGGCTTTTGTTTTCAACGTGTGGAGATCATACACCCGCTCGGTGCACTGACGGATGATGTCCCACAGTTCGTCCGGGGGCATTGATTTGGGACGATGCACCAGTTTGGTCAAATCGTAGTGTGCCCAATCATTGGGAAAATTCGCGTACAGCAAACGCCCTTCTTCTTCGAGTCGTTGAAAAAGCCGCGTGCCTGGCAATGGCGTCATGGTGGTCAATTGCATCGCATCGACGTCGCTATTGACCATAAATTCCGCACGACGAAAAAGGGCCTCCGGCGTGTCGCTGTCCATCCCAAAGATGAATGCCCCCAGTACAGCGATTCCCGATGCGTGGATACGGTCAAAGGTTTCCTGATAAGCCGACGCACCCTTTTTCAAATTCAATCGTTTGTTGACCTCCGTCAACGCGTCGATGTCTTCGGCTTCAATCCCGATGAATATCATTCGGCATCCGGCACGCGCGGCCCAGTCCAACACTTCTGGGTCATCAGCCACGCTGATCGACGCCTGGCAAAACCAGGTCTTGTTCATGCCTCGGGCGACCATCCCCTGAAACAGTTCCAACGCCTGTTTTCGACAGGAGGCACCGTTGCCGATGATATTGTCGTCGACAAAGAAGACCATTTCGTTGTTCAGCGCCTCCAACTCATCCAGCACATCGGCGACGGGACGACGGCGATAGCGTCGACCGTTGTAGGCGGTGACCGAACAGAATTCGCAATCCAGGGGACAGCCGCGGGACGTCTGCACCGAGGCAAAGACATACTCATCGCTATAGATGTCCCTTCGTGGCGGGGCGACACGATCCGGATCCAACCATTGTCCGTGGTAAAGCCCGCGAAGACACCCGGCATCGGCATCCGCAAGCACTTGCCGCCAAACCGATTCGGCTTCGCCGACAACGACCGCATCGGCAAAACGCAATGCTTCATCGGAGCACATTGACGCGTGAATCCCACCCATCACGACCGGCACGCCCTGGTCGCGATAGATGCTCGCGATCTCGTACGCTCGATTCGCTGCAGAGGTGAACGCGGTGATGCCGACCAAGTCGGCGTCCCGGTATGAAAACGGTGCAAAGTTTTCATCCAGCAGCTCCACCTCCCAGTCGTCGGGTGTCAACGATGCCAGAATTCCTAAGCCCAGCGGTGGAAACCGCGAACTTGGATTCACGGCAAAACCGGACCGAACATTGTTCACAGGGTTGATCAATGTCAGTCGTTTTTTCGTCAGTCGTTTCGGGCTCATCTCAAATTGGCTCCCAACGCCTTCACGTCGCGGGGGAGACTTGCGAGCAACTTCGACGCACCGACCGGATGGAGCAATCGTTAGTAAAGCACGGGCCGTCCCATCAACACGACTGTCCATGCCAAGCGTCCGACGGCCCGCACTTGATTTGCTTCAACCCTGACGGAATGGTTGCCGCATCTCCCTTCACAATCAAGCTTACCTGACTTTGGTCTCAACACACCTCCATCCGCCGCGGTCGGTGGGAACTGCGACCATCTAACACCAGTGCCTCGAGAAACCGGTGCCGTTTCGATCACTTGACAGCATGACGAAATGGTCATGATCCCAAGATCCAGCGGTGCCAATCCGATCGGACGGACAAAACAACGCCTCGGCTTAGGGTTCCGGAGTCGGGTCGCTTTCAAGGCCGTAGCTGCGGATCTTTTCGCGCAACGTCCCGCGATGAATCCCCAGCATCTCCGCCGTCTTCGCTCGGTTTTGCCCCGTCCGTTGCATCAAAATGCGAATCAATGGTTTTTCAACTTCGGCATGCAGTCGGGCCAACAAATCCGACCGGTGGCCGTCCGAGAGCGCATCGCGAACCCAGCTATCAACATGAGCCGCCAAATCAAACGGCCGGTCGTCCGTCGGTGAGAGATCATGACGGGATGATGCCACTGGAAAATCGTCAACGGATAGACGACGGCCGCGTGCCACAACCGCCGCGCGTTCCACCGCGTTTCGAAGCTCGCGCACGTTGCCTTCCCAAAGTCGATTCTGGAGATCGACGATCAGATCGTCCGAGACCAAAGATGCCGGATCTGCGTGTCCCGCCAGCCGTAAGAAATGCTGAACCAAGGGTGCTACGTCCTCGCGACGTTGACGCAAGGGTGGCAGGTGGATGTGCAAGCCGTTCAAGCGATAAAACAAGTCTTCGCGAAATCGATTCTCACGAACGGCATGACCAAGGTCCGCATTGGTGGCCGCCAGCAGACGGACATTGCACCGACGCGGCGTCACGTCGCCGACACGAAAGTATTCGCGTTGCTCCAGAACTCTTAGCAACTTGACTTGAATGTGCATCGGCAAGTCTCCGATCTCATCCAACAGAATCGTCCCCCCCTCGGCTCGTTCGAATAAGCCTTGGCGATCGTCGGTGGCGCCCGTGAAAGCACCTTTCACGTGGCCGAACAATTCGCTTTCGATCAAGTCTTCATTCAATGCGACCGGAGCGATGGGAAGATACGGCTTGTCGGCACGGTCGCTATGTTTGTGGATTGCCGCTGCCACCAACTCCTTTCCCGTTCCCGTTTCCCCCGTGATCAACACGCTTAAATCGCTGGATGCCACCAAAGCGATCTGGCGAAACACGTGCTGAATCGCTGCAGAGACGCCGACAATATCGTTGGCCCCGCTGGCAGTCGGTGAAGTCACGGATGCACTGGTGACCGCGGGCCGACGAAGTGCGTTCTTACAGACCCGCCGTGCGTCTTCCAAACGGAACGGTTTCACCAGATAGTCGCTGGCGCCTTGACGAACGGCGGCAACCGCGGTGTCCAAGTCACCAAAGGCCGTCATGATGACAACGGGCGCCTCGTTGGTCACGGATCGAAACTTGGGGAGCGCCGAGATACCGTCTTCTTTCGGCAGCCTGACGTCCAACAGAATCAAATCGGGCGCACGGTCCGACGCAAGTTCCAAGCCTTCCTCCGCCGAAGATGCAGTTCGGACGTGGTGTCCCTGTTCCTCCAACATCCGCTGAAACGCCCAACAAATCGACGGTTCATCATCAACCACCAAGACATCGGCCGGTGCGTTTCCTGAATCGTTCGTCGTCATTTCGGCTTGGTCGCTTTCACGGCACAGAAGAATTCAAAGATCGTTCCGGATGTGCCATCATCGCGGCCACGACAATCGATTTGCCCCCCCAAATCGTCGACGCATCGCTGTGCCAACGGCAACCCCAACCCCATCCCTTCGGGTTTGGACGTCACAAACGGTTCAAACAACCGATCAGCGACCACGGGATCGATCCCCGGTCCATTATCAATGACCTGGACGCGGCATTGTTCCGCCTGTCCGTCGCTCCGTCCCGACGCCACACGAATCTCCACAACGCTTGCCACCTGCAGGGCGTTCAGCACCAGATTCGAAACCGCGACACAGAACGATGATCCGTTGCTGACCCATCGCCCCCCGGTCTCCGGGGCGACATCCCAAATCAGCTTGACCCGCAAGTGTTGCGCGACGGGCCGGTGAGTGGAACGAAGATCGTCGATACATTGTGTGATCGTCGCGGGCTTGGCATCGGGGGCCCCCGCGCCGGCGGCCCCCAAGGACAACAGCCGCTGGATATAGTTTTCGGCTTGTTGAATCTGGTCGACCGCAACATCAATGTCCTGCTGGTCTTCGATGGGACACGACGATTGATGTAACTCCATCGCCATGCGAGCGCCGGTCAGCGTGTTGCGTAATTGGTGCGCCATACCGCCGGATATCTGATGCAACAGCTTTTCGCCTTGCTGGGCATGCACCTGTTGCCACAATTGATCCAATTGGCCGGCCATCACGTTGGCAGCCCTAGACAATCGCCCCAGTTCATCGTTGTTGGCATCTTCCAGCCGCGCGTCAAAGTCACCTTGGGCGATCCGTTCCACGTGCTGTTGCAGCCGGTTCAAACGTCGAATCATTCCCACAAGGATGGTCCAAATCCCCACACATACGACCACGATCGTGGACAAGCCGGTCGCCAAAGGAAACAAGGCGGCTTGCCGTGCAGCCGCGTCGACCTTGGACCGGGGAAACAGAACGGCAACCGATGCGACGCCGTCCACACGATAACCGGATTGGACACGGTGAAAGGCTCGAGCCATGAACCGGACACCTTCGCATCGGATGGGATGCCAGCCGGAATCCAAGGGACGCAACGCTTGAAACTGCCCGATGTCTTGGTCATCAATGGGCAAGGTTGCCGAAACCAAATTTCCTTCGGCATCCAAAGTCACCCACTGCGTCTTGGTCAAACCCGAAAGCGATTCCAGCACCGTTGAATTCAGGGGAAAAGTCGACCGCGCCACGGTGGATTCGATCGAGGCAAAACGCTCTTCCATTTCCAGCAAAGCCGATTTCTGGCCGAACCACCACGACGCCGCGGTAACCAACAATGCCGCCGCCGTCGCCACGCCCAGCAGAGGTGCCAAGACGCGAATCTGAAGCGAATCACGGTGACGGTTTGCCAAAGAAATCACAAGTCGCGTTGAGCCGGGTGCGGGAATGATCGTCCAACCATCATTCTGACATGCCAGAATCGGATTGCGATGCCGCTTGCCGAGTAACCACCGATGCAAATTTGTCCGGCGGCGATGGCAAATCCGCCGCCGGCAACCCTCATGGGCTACGAATGCTATGGGCTTTCATGCGACTTGCCCGAGATTCCTCGCTCTGGTCGTCGCCAATGGCATTGGTACGACGGTTGCAATGTGCGGCGGGATCGACAACGTCAGCGACTTTGATCTCCTTCCAACCGTTTTCGCCCGATATGCCGCATTCGCAATCGAAACGCCCTCCCGCTTCACCGGTCAACGGATTCACCCTGGTGGAGTTGCTGGTCGTCATTGCCATCATCGGGGTGCTGGTAGGGCTGTTATTACCCGCGGTGCAAGCGGCCCGCGAAGCGGCCCGTCGGATGCAGTGTTCAAATAACCTGAAGCAAATCGGATTGGCCTGCCACAACTATCAGAGCGCGTTCAAGAAATTCCCGCCCTCGGCAGTACTGGACATGTCGGTTTCCCAGACCGGAAACAATGGATCCTGGGGAGTGCATGGGCGAATTTTGCCATTCTTGGAACAAGGCAGCCTTTATGACAACGTGGACTTGAGCATCGGCTGGGACCACCAATCGGTGATCCACGAAGTGCGGGTCCCCGTTTACGCTTGCCCCAGCGATCCAGGCACGGGACAGATCCGGACCTTCAGCGACAACCGCCCGTCGCTGTATCCGACCACCTACGGATTCAACTTCGGACGTTGGTACGTGTACGCACCGAACGAACGTCGCGTGGGCGACGGAATGTTCTTTCCCGATTCGTTTCTGCGCTTTCGCGACTGCGTTGATGGCACATCCAGCACCTTGTTGGCGTCGGAAGTCAAAGCATGGACGCCCTACACGCGAAACGGTGGCCCATCCGACACGGACATGCCCGCCACCATCGCGGAAGCCGAAGCGGTGGTCGCAAGCGGTGATCAATTCAAAAACACCGGTCACACCGAATGGCCCGACGGCCGAGTCCACCACACAGGCTTCACCGTCACCCTGGCACCTAATTCGGAAGTGATGTACCAGAACGGAGGCGAAACGCTGATTGAAATGGATTTCAATTCATGGCAAGAAGGCAAGAATGGCATCGCAGGCAATCCCACCTATGCCATGATCACATCGCGCAGTTTTCATGCGGGGCAAGTTCAAGCAGTCTTTGTCGACGGTTCGGTTCGAAGCGTGACGGAATCCATCGACCTGGATGTTTGGCACGCGCTGGGAACCCGCAATGGACGCGAAACAATTGATGCCGACGATCTGCCCTAATGCGGATCACGCGACGAAAACCAAAGTCGGCTTGTCGATTGCATCTGCAGACGGGGGCCAGTTGCGTTTTGCCAGCGTCAAAAGCACTAGGCCTGACGTAACATCGTTTTCAACGATTGCTGCAAAACACCAAAGTCTTCGTCACGGGGGTCATCCGCGATGTCGGTGTAGTAATCGTTGTCGATCCCCAACTGCTGTTTCATGATCGCAGCCCGAGCCGGATCGACGTCCAGAACCAGGTCCGACAATTCGAAATCCCGGTCCCACAAAATTTCATCGGCCAACGCATCGATGACAAAATCCCAGCGGTCTTCGTCATCACAATCCAGCGGCGGGAGCCCAAAGTCATCATCGAACAGATCGTCCGCCTGGTTGTCCAATTCCGATTCGCCGGGTGGGAAGCGTTCCAAATAGGCCTCGCTAACCAACGCCCGCCAAGCGAATGACGCAAGCTGTCCCTGTTCCACGGCATCACGCTGCCCGTCGATCAACGGACCGGGGGTCGGCAGCCCCATGATTTCATAATCGATCTGGTCCATCACATTGCGGAACACGGCATAGACCGTCGCTTCGTTGGTCGCGTTCAGTTCCGCCGGCGTGACGGTCGAACACAGCAAATGACGAGTCACATCGGACAGCACAGCGATTTGCTGCACGCTGGACAGTTGGTCAAAAAGTGACACGCCGGTATGAACCAACCGGGATTCGGGGGCGCCGCGATTCTGGCGAGTGATCTGATCGATCAGCAGGTCAACGCTGCTGCGAAACAGCCGACTTTCCCAAACCGTTAACGTGCGATCACCCGCGGGAGTTTGCCATGTCATGACGCTTTGCAACCTGTGCGTCGGATCGATTCGTCGATGGATACGTGCGTCGGTGGACGATCCGGCCGGCAGCCCCACTGCTTGCCCAGCCGTGCAGATCCACCCGACGACGAATCATAACGCGGTCGTCACAAATTGTCCTATCAAAATCTTTTGCCGGACGACCGCCATCCCATCAGCCGAATATCCAGTTGGCTGGTTTCGAAGGCCAAACCGCCGACCGCTGTGGCGTTGATCGCCGCGACATGGGCCGCACACCGCGAAGCCGATTTCGGATCTTGCCCCCGCGCGATCGCTGCCAGAAAAGCTCCGTGGAAAACGTCACCGCATCCCGTCGTATCAACGACTTTGTCGACGGAAAACGCCGGTTGATGCCAACTTTCCCCCCGGCAATCGGGGCCGCCGGCGGAAACGAACCAACTGCCGTCCACACCGGCGGTAACGCCAACAATTCCTGCGGAAGTGGTATCGAACAAATGCGTTGCCAGCGATTCCGGCGACAACGATTGGTCCACATCCGTGTTGCCGTCCTTGGATGCGGCCAACATGGCTTCGGCAAATTGCCGTGCCACGATCAAGATGTCGGCTTGCCGGACCAGCGGTAAAATCGAATCACGGTACCGATAAGCCCCGCCATCATAGGACACCCGCGTCCCGGATCGCTTGGCAATCGCGATCGCTTGCAGGCTGGCATCCAAGTGTCGGCCGCTTAGATGCAACAACTTGGCCGCAGCAACGGTTTCGACATAGCGTTCTTCCCAACGCAGGTCGATGTCGCGTCCCGGTGAAAACACGATGGTTCGTGTACCACCCTTTTCGGCACTCCAAATACTGGCCACCGAAGCGGTCGCCCCTTGGCACCGTTGCAAGAGTCCGTCGTTCACCCCCGCGCGATGCAGGGATTCAATGATCTGAGTTGAGGCGTCGTCGTACCCCAAACGATCCAGCAACACGGCGTTGCACCCGAGTTTCGCCGCGGTCGCCATCGCGACGGTGATTCCGCCGCCGATCGTTTGCAAACGGTGATCCGACCGAACCACAGAATCTTCGTCCGGGTATCGGTCAACCAAAAATATCTGGTCCCAAACCGATACGCCGATACCGACCATATCGACCGGTTCGGCGTTGCGTTCGCTTTGATCCGTCACGGCGACAGTCGCTGGATTTCCCATTGATCTTGATCACGTCGGTACTGGATCCGATCGTGCAAACGACTTGGACGCCCCTGCCAAAATTCAATGCGGTCGGCGGTGACCTCATATCCGCCCCACTGATCGGGCAACGGAACCACGTCGCCGTTGAACTGATTGGTCAACTCCTGATACCGCTGCTGCAACACGTCGCGTCCATCAACGACGCTGGACTGCGCGCTGGTCCACGCACCGACTTGGCTTTCCCTTGGACGCGAATGGAAATACTGTTCACTGCGTTGGCGACTGACCTTTGCCGCGACGCCGTCGATCAAAACTTGACGTTCCAAATGTGGCCAAAAGAAACACAGGGACACACGCGGATTCTGCTGCAAGTGTTGACCTTTGACCGACCCATAGTTGGTGTAAAAGACGAACTTGCTCTCTTCGACGCCCTTCAACAAAACGATCCGGCTGGTGACCGTCCCGTCACTTGATGCCGTGGCCAGTGTCATGGCGTTGACCTCCATCCAATCCGGCAGATCCGATTGCCGGGCTTCATGAAACCAACGATCGAACTGGACCAATGGATCGGGGGCGACGTCGCCGATGTCCAGCCCCGCCAGACAGTAATTTTTTCGCATCGTATCGATCGTCACCGCAAACACCCTTTCATTCGTTGCCACGAATCCGTTGTGAAGGATCCGGAAATCGGCCGATTGGGCCTCCCCGCCCGAAAGGGGACCATCAATTGGCATGAACCTTGCATTTTCACTGTCAGGTGTCCCGCAAATTGCCATGCTGGCAGCGGGGCCACCCCTGACTGTTTTCCTACACTTAGCGTGATGAAAGATGAAGGACCCTTCGGCGGGCAACCTGCTGGTTGCGTCCACTTTGATTGATACCCCGACGGTCGCGCGATCGGTCTGTCTGCTGGTGCATCGACAAGACGATGCCGTGATTGGCGTGATGTTGAATCGTCCCATGCAGACGCCTCCCGGGCTGCTGGACGGACTGTTCGATTCGGACGAAAAATCGTCGCAGGCACGTTTTCGGCTGCCCGATTCCGACACAGAATTGCCGGCTGATTCCGAGGAATGCAATGACCAGAGCCTGATCGTGCCTTCGGCGTCCGCATTGCCATCCACTGAAAACGCACCGCCGATCCATTTTGGTGGCCCCCTGTCCGGCCCGTTGGTGGCGATTCACGCGGAAGCTGATCACGCGGAAACCGAGACCGGCAGGGGAATTTTCGTCACCGCCCAAAAGGACAACCTGCAACAACTGATCCGAGACGCGGATCGGCCGTATCGTTTGATGATCGGCCATTTGGGCTGGCATCCAGACCAGTTGCAACGCGAGATTGACGAAGGCTGGTGGCACGTCTTACCGGCATCCGCGGACAGCGTTTTTTCGGACAATGCCGAAATGTGGCCCCGGTTGGTCCGCCGTGCCACCGCGGGTTCGATGGCCAAGTGGATGCAGATCCCTGACGACGAACGGGCCCACGAGCTAAATTGATCCGGACAATCTGATCGCGCGACGCCAACTGCTTGGAATCGTCGCCGTGTCGTATCCGTCTGGCCCCGTCAATCCTTTCCGAGCCGTTGTATGCCGCGCCCCACCGATCCCGATCCGGATCGTCCTCGCCCGTTTCCGATTCAACGAAAGCGTCTGGGGGTGATCCGATTCATCCGCCCCGACGGTGAATTTGGATTCATCGAAGCCGAAGATTTTCGCGACGATGTCTTCTTTCACCACACCGTATGGCAGAGCGATAAGGGGCAAGTTCCGCAAGAGAAAATGGCCGTCGAATTTGAGATCGACGATGACCACATGCGGGAAACGGACAAACTGCGGGCCAAGATCGTGCGGCCAACGACACGTCCGCTGGGCAAGAAACTTTCCGGACGAGATGCACCTCACCTGATCATCAAACATCACCCCAATGCCAGGCGAAAACGCCCAAACTGGCGTAAATAGCTGATCCCCATAGCGACATCACTTCATCGCCCAATCCGCTGATCAGCCGAACGGGTCCTCGTCCTTAGGATCCGGTTCGGATTCCGCGGGAGCACTGTCGGCCTTCTTTCTGGCGTTCAGGACCTCCACTTCCAATTCGGATAACAAGCGTCCGTTGATGAACTTCACCAACGTCTCTCGTGTGGTGGCAAACAGGTTGTCGACCTTGCGCCGCTGATTCGGGTCGCGACCGATGGCTTTCAAGAACTCATCTTGCTTGTTGCTCAGATCGTCTGCGATAGCTTGATTGGTGGGCTGATCGCGGAGCTGCCCCAACAGTTCTTCGGCCTTGTCAATTTCCCCACGCTCCAATCGCAAGCGGATGCGAGCGGCAAACAATTCGCGAATCGCCACCAAGTCGATGATCGCGTTCTGCACACCACGCACATACGCTTCCGCACGCAGGCGCATGTCGTCGCCAATCAGCCCGGCGGTTTCCTGGTTAGCTCGACCAGGCACCAACGGCAAACGTGCCAGCACGGCGCCACCGTTTTTCACATAGAACAAACGCAAAGGCTGGTCATTGCGTTCAATCACCAAGCGACCATCCCAGTTTGTGCGGCCGACAAAGTTCATGTGGCGTGAATCCAATTCACGCTCGTAGATTTCGTAACCGATCAGCGGAAAATCGGGCTTTTCGCGGGCGTGCAGTCGCAGTTCGGTTTGCTCGCCATCGATCGCCACCTTCAAACCCATGCGGAAGGTGCGATTGTTCATCCGCACCTTCAACGTGTTGGATTTACCGGCGTGGATATTGCCTTTGGCTTTCCGTTGGTCCGCTTCGGTGACCAAGACGTAGGTCCAATCGGCGGGACCGACAATCAACGGTTTGCCGTTGTGATCGTTCTTACGGATCATCGGGCGTAACACATCACCGACCCGAATCATCGCGGGACTGTCTTCGGCGACGATCAGCCCCCCACCACGCACCAAGCCGCTGGTGGTTTTGGTACCGGCATCATCCAAACGCACGACGGGGGCAAACGCCGCAGTGACGGCGCGTCCGATTGACGCGGGGACTTCCGGCCGTGACCAACAGGAAAACGTTTTGACGCCACCGACGTAACGCATCAACGTGTCCAATTCCACCGCTCGAACCACGGGGCCGGATTCGGCGGTGGACTCATACGTGACGATAAAGACTTTGTCATATTTCTTCGTCACCTGAATGACCTGATCATCCAGTGGCGGGATCACCAACTTGGCCTCCGGATCATCCAACTGACCAGCGGCACCACGAGTCAAAAACAATGCTTCGGTGGACTCCTCGGGCCACTGTCGCATTAACCGCAGCGAATCACCGTCAATGACATTCAACTTGTCGGCGATCGTCGAAAGAGAAGCCTGGCCACCATTTTCGACATGACGGGTGATGACATCCCGTCGTGTTGACGTCGTTGCCACCTTGTCGACGAAGCGGTTGACATCATCGATGTAACGGATCTGGCTGGCGTCCGGATGATTTCGCTTGACGGCGATCACCAAGTCGGACGACGCCAGCCGTTGAAAGTCCAAACCTTCCAAGTCTCGCATCGCTTCGGTGCCGACGGCCACCGGCGTATCGCGAATGTCCAATCGCCACAACGCATCAAAATCACGACGCAGAAATTTTCGCAGCGGCTTTTCAACCGCGTCGGCATCGACAGCGGGATCATCGCTGGCCAACCAGATCAACACGCGGTACGGGTCGTAATCCCAAGGCGTGACCATCGGTGGAGTGGTGGAGCTTGAACCGGCATCGGCGGAACGCGACGGCTGGGAATTTTGGGCCGACGCGCAAGGCATCCAGGACAGCACGGCCCAACAGGTCGCTGCGACAAGAACGAAACCATGTCGGCCCCAATCGGTCGGTGCTGTCAACGCGGAAACACCGTTGACTTGACCGCTGGTGTCGCGATGGAAGTGTTCGCTGGTGCCCCGAGCTTTCGGATCGTCATCGATCAACGCTGTCATTGCAGCTGCCATTGGTCGGCGTTTTCGTAAAGTGAAACAATGTCCGTCCCGATCCCACGGACCTGACGGCGATACGCATAGGAATCGATCAATTGCCACAACGGCAAGATCGGCAATTCCTGGCTGACGTAGAAGTGCAGCAGTAGCAAGCGATCGCGAGCCTCACGCCAGTTTCGCGATTCTTCCAATTGCCGCAGACCGAGACCGATGTACTGATTGCCGCTTTGGGCCAAACCGTTGGGCCCCAACAGTCGTCGCGCATCGATGATGGGTTCCCAAATTGCCAGTGACGTGTAGACCAAGTCGGCGGTGTCTTCCTCGGGATAACTCGCACCGGTGGGCAGTTCGACCAGTTCGACATCCAAATCCAACAGTTGCCACTGCGACTTGATCGCTTCGCAAGCGGTTCGCGACAGGTTGTCCGACGGATACGCCAAACGCAGCGGCGTCATCTCCGGCATCTCTTTTTCCGCACGCTGCGCGGCCGATTTCATTTCATTCTGGTTCAGTGCGACCAACAACTTGGCAACCGAGGGCTCATACCGCCGCGGCTGGATCGTCCGATCATAGGCATAGCCCATCGGATCATCCCGCTCCTTGCCGGCCGGGAACGGGCCGGAAATGACCTGACATCCTGGCGTTTGGAAGCCTTCCAGGAGTTCGCCTTTTAAAATGTCTTCGCGATTGATCCCGTACAACAAAGCACGCCGGAATGTACGTTCAGCGACAAAGGGATGATCGCTGCAGGGAATCAGCATGTGCACCGTCGGCAATGGATATTCCGACACACGAATGTCACGACTGCTTTTCAAGCGAGCGGCATCCGAAGGGAACAGTTGATCCAATACATCGATTTCGCCCTGCAACAACTGCGCGACGCCTTCGGCGGCCGATGACATTTTCGTTTCAATGATCTCCCGGGGCTGCGATTCAATCCGCGGCTGGTTGATCAAACGGTAACGCGATTCCACTTCATCGACACCGACTCGTTCATAGTCCCCCGTCGGCGCCCCGATCTCCTGACCGAACCACGATCCGTCCACCGGCAATTGCAACAGACTGGCTGGCAACACGTGAGGACGCCGCAGGATACAGCGGATTTCCTTGGGGCCGTTCATGCCCATCGTTTTCAGCGCCGCGGCGAAAGCCGTGAAATAGGTTTCACTTTCTGGACGTGCCCGATCGGCAATGCGATCAAACACATCAAAACCATTCACCTGGTTCAATGGCGGAGGCAAACTTTCGGGTTCGAAGTAAAGATCAAACTCCAACCGGTCGGCACTCTGTTCGGTTTGCCCAAACAGAAACTCGTACTCACCACCCTCAGGCCCGGCGCCACGCATTTCAAATAATGTTCGGTACAACAATCGCCCCGATCGACGCGACGCCCAGTTGGACATGTTGGTCGGGTCCAAGTCACGTGCGGCTTGCAACACGCCGACATTGACCATTGGATAGATGCGATTCAGTTCACGAACCAGTTCTTTTGCGCCCGCCAGGGATGGCCGCAGATGAACGGCGTCTCGGGCCAAGCGATGCGCGTCGCGATAGTCTTCACGGTCCTTGGCGGCAATCGCTTGATCCATTCGCTGCGTGGCCATCCGCACGAAGGCTTGGTTCCATTTGGCGACGCTTTTTAGGTTCTGGCCCCGGTACTCGTCTTCCAGTTGCGACAACATTTTCTGGGCGTCGTCCAACTTGCCGTCTTCGACCAACTTACCCATCAGTCGATCGTTCAGCCCGTCGATCGCCCCCAACAATCGATCGACTTTGTAATCCGGGTTGTAACGTCGCAGTTCTTTCAGCATCGCCAACGATTGCACAAATTCGCTGCGGGACGCACGATCGATTGCGTCTTGCCAGAGAAAATCGCTGCGAATCTGAGTCAATTCGGGCAGATTTGGGAAATCACGAATCAGCACGGAAAGAAACGGATAAGCGCCTTTGAAATCGCGGCGGGCAATCCGCTCGGACGTTTCGCGTTTCAGACGCTGTTCCCAGAAATCAATCCGATCGACGTCCGACCACTTGGCCCCGAAAACACGGTCGTCGATTCCCAACACTTCCACCCGCAGCGTTCCCGTTTGGCCGTTGATGGATGTTCGGTTGGGCAAATCCAACAAACGAGCTTTCACCCAACCGCCACCGGCATCTTTGCTGAAAAAGATCAGGTCATGGGGTTCTTCCTGCAACAACTGCAGTCCCGGGTCGGGTGGCGATCCTGACTGGGCGTAGTTCAGCAACTCAGCCGCGCGGGCAACGCTGGTGGAAACCGTTACCGCAAAAAGACAACACACCAGGATGCACCGGAGCCCCACCGCCGATAACGCGATCGATCGCCGGAAAATGCGTCCCGCGTGACGGTCTGCCATCCGATGCGTTGCCCCCGATCGACATCGACCCCGAATTGGATGGGTCGTCGGGAAAGGCGTCGGTTCGGAAGCGAATTTCCAAACAATGTGTTCTGCGATCATGACTAGCGACCCAATGTACTGGCACGGAGGCAATCGAACGGCGGACGAATGGGATGCGATCGATATCCCTAAGATTCGCTTCACCACAAACGGTCTCTAAAACTCCGTGATGTAAACCACCCCTTCTTCACCGGGCACCAGAAAGCGATTATCGCCAACGGTCACCGGCTGTGCCGAAATTGGTTGTCCGAGATCTTTTTCCGCGATTCGTTTGCCCGTGTTGCGATCGACGGTCACCATCCATCCGTCGCGTCCGGTGAACAACCATTGGTCGTCACTGACGGCGGTCGGCGGTCCGACCAACCGCCCCGCAGGCAAATCAACGGCAAATTTTTGCTTGCCCGCTTCGTCGAAGACCCGAAGCTGTCCATCATCGGTCCGCAACAGCGCGACCGAGTCGTCTTGGGGCGCCGCCGTTGGCCCCCAAACCACGCGACCATCCAAAAGTGATTCGAATTGCAATTCCAAACCGGTCATGTCGTAGCCGACCAGAAAATCAGCGGCCGGCCCGGCCGTCGTCGCGACCATAGTGGTACCAACACGGGTCGCTGGCCCCAACAAAGGTTTGTCAATCTGGGTTTGTGACAGCTCACGCATCTGTTGTCCGACACGCAGCCGGTACAGTCGGCCCAGACTGTCGGACAAGACGACTTGATCGGGATCATCCGCCAACGGCACCGGATCGGACCAAGAAACCACACCGGTCGGATCGACCGAGGGCTGGAACGGGCTGCCCAAGGTGGCCCCGGTTTGCCAACGCATCAAAACTGCGCGACCGGTATCCAGCGGAATCAGCAAACCACCACCGGCGACGATCGGTTGGCCGGCGGTTTTCGCGCGCCCCGGCAAACGAATCGTCACTTTCCGCAACATGTCGCGTTGACGTGACGGATCGTAAACCAAGATTTCGCTGGGTTCTTGGCTGTTGACCAAAATCCGATTGGGCGTTTCCTGGCCGGCCGAAGCGGCCAGGATCGGGTCGACAAACCGCATCGCCACGCCTTCGCCCCCTGGGTTTTCCAGCGGTGCTTTGGTACTGCCTTCTGCCAACGCGGCGCGGTCCAATTCAAACAGCGCACCCTGGCTGGTGATGGCATGAAATGCCGCCTTGCCGGGCACCCGCTGCAGCATTGCGATCGGCACACCGACATCGGTTTGCCACACCATGTCGCCCGTTTCTGGTGACGCCGCGGTAACACGAATGCCCGATGTCCCCCGCAACACACGGGCATGAATCAAAGCGTCATCCAACGCAATCGGCTGACCGACAAAGGCATCGCCGTCGTGTTTGACCCAATCACGAACCACCGTGCCGGTATTGATCTGCAGCTGGAAACGAGCGATGCGGGTTCCGGTGATCCACATCTGGCTGCGATTGGCGGCCATGCGGGTCAGCGTGGGCTGTTTGTACGACGGCGAACACTTGGCAATCGACGAAACCTTGTCACGATCGGCTGTCGGTTCCACGTCGTACACGTTGACTTCCCCCAGATCCGTCAAAACGATCAAGCGGCGTTTCTGGACGATCGGCGGGACGATGACATTGCCATTCAACTGAAACACCTGAACGGGCGTCAGATTCTTGCCTTCGTCGTCCAGCCGCAGGACATGCACTTTCGTCGCGTCAGTGGCATAGTTTTCGAAAACGAACAGGTGCCCCAGCAACGGAACCGGCGGAACCTGGATGGTGCCCTCGCGATGGCCGATGTAGTAACTTTCGACGCATTTTCCGTCGCGCGTGTTTAGCAAGTAAAGATTGCTGTGGTTGCCAGGCAAGTATGCCATGTCGGCACGATCATCGACCCCCGGGCTAGTTTCCAGGGGTTGTGGGATTTGCGTCGACCACATGGCATCACCGGTTTCCAAGTCCAGCGAATACACCACGCCGGATTCTCCGGAAACGAACGTCGCGCCGCGTGTCATCACGGGCTGGCTAAACGGTTCCCCCAAGCTGCTGCGCCATTGAACATCGCCGGTTTGGCCGTCACATCGCGACAAATCATTCCGCACACCGTTGGTCAACAACACACTTTGCCCGGCCCCGATCCGCAGCGGTGGATGGGTATTGGTGCTGCCGACGTATTTGCGCCACAACAACCGTCCGTCCTCGGCCGAAAACGCCAACACCGACGCCGCGGCACCGACGTAAACGATTTCATCCTGCAATGACACGATGGAGTCGCCGACCAGGGTGGTCAAAGCGATCGACCGCATCGAATCCGATTCATCGGCGGCTTGATCCGTCTCGGGCAACCGGCTGGAAGGGCCGACCAACGTCTGCTGGATCTCACTTGCCTTTTGAATCAATTCTTCCAGACGATCGTTGTCACGCAGTTCGGGAAAATCTCGCAACAATGCGAAACGAGTGTCATAGGCCTCCTTGGTCTCTTTCGCCTCCAGCGATGCCTTCATGCTGGCAACGGCCTGATCCAGTTGCAGGTTTCGGTTGATTTCACGCTGAACCCGCGCCCGGGTCTCTTTGACCGAATTCAGACGACCGGCCAAAGTCACTCGCATTTGCGATGACACATACAGCGGGTTGTCCATGAAATCGATGTGTTCATCCAAATCGGATAACAACTGCTGTTTTTCGCCGGTCGATTCAGATTCGTCGGCGGCCTGGGCGATATTTTCTGCGATATCCGTCAGCAATGCCGCCAGATCATCGCGGTCATCATTCAGCGCCTGTTCCTCGGCGACTGCCGGCAACACATTCTTGGCGACTTCCAGGCCACGCACCGGATTGGGAACGGCTTTGGCACGGTAAAGTTCGCTCAGGGCGACGCGTGTCCGGGCCAGCGATGAATATTGATTGTCATTGCCATAATTGTCCAAGAACTTGGTGTACTGCTCTTGCGCCGGCTGAAAGCTTTGTTGGTTGTAAAGTTTGTCGGCTTGCTTGATAAAGTCCTCGGCACTGTCGCGTCCCAGGACGAAATACAGCGCCGAAAAGATCAGCACCAACATCACGATGATGCCGGCATAGCCGTACACCTTGAACGAGTCCCAAATCGACTTATCCGGTGTCTTCGTTCGACGCACTGGCCGAACCGATGTGCCGCCGGCAATCGACGACAAATCGCCGCCGGCATCTTCACCGTCGGCATCCACCGGTTGGGCCATCGGGACGTCATCGTCAGCCGATGCGGCCAGGGCGACCGGCACCGCTTCGGCAATCGGTTCTTCTTCCTCGGCTTCGACGGATTCCTCGGAATCGGCAAACGTCAGTTCGTCGACTTGCCCCTCCGACTCCGGTGCATCTTCTAGTTCATCCTGGTACTCGCCGCTTCGGAGTTCGCCAATCAGCTTGGTGGCTTGAAACCGTGTCAACTGTCCGTTGTCGACCAGCAACTTGGCAACCGCTTCGGGTGTGACGCGACTGCCACTTTGCTGAAGCTGTTCGCGGAGGGCTTCGATGATCTCTTGATCGAGCAACGCGAGTCGCTCCAATCGATCGATCAGTTCTTTGGCAAGCATGATTAGACGTTGGTCAGGGTGAAAAGTGGATTCGATGGTTGCCGTCGACGCGGCAAGGTTCCGTCGATGCGTCACAGTCTGGTCGGGTTCGAATCGGGGGTGGTGCAATCTTTTTCCCACCGTGATTCCCGGAAACAACCACCGACAAAGCTGAACGTCTTGGGTTAATCAAACCCGTCGACTTGTGCGACTTTGATTTCCGTGTATCCGGCGATCGTCCCGGCATCCATCCCGTCGACCAAGGCCTGCAGTTTCGCCTCTTCGTGAACCCGAATGTTCAATTTCATTCCGTCACGTCGTCCCGCAATCGCCTCTTTCAGTGTATTGGTCAGGTTCTGTTTTCCTGGGGTCTCGCGTTCCCAATCGGGTGCCAATACCAAGAACGAACCGTGTTGGTCGATTTCCAATTCGACGACGTCCAGTTCGTCCAGGATTTCTTCTTCGTTAGCCGTGCTGGGCAGATCGCTGGTCTGCCGTGGCATTTCAATCGATTTTTGCAAACTGAAAGACGCGGTGACCATGAAGAAGATCAACAACAGGAACGTGACGTCCACCATGGGCGTCATGTCCAATTCCTCTTGTTCTTTGGGTTCACGCTTTAGGCTGTCGGCCAGTTCGTCGGCCACGTCGTCGTCATCCCAACCTTCGGGGACCGGCGTGCCGGCAACAGCCAATTCTTCATCCTGACCGGCAACTGGAATCGCCTGGGCCACGGCCAATGGCACTGCGACCGCGGCGTCCAAAGCTTCAGCGGCGGGTTCATTCGCCCAGCGTTCTTGGCCCCCCTGGTCCACGACGGCAATGACGTCGACCGGAACGTCTTCACTCGACTCGGCCACTGGCACATCCGCCGCCTCCACCAAGGGCTCCGCTGGCAAATCGACTTCATCGGGCACATGAATCAACTGATCACACTCGGGACAGCGGATGTCCTTTCCCGCCATCCGTTGATTCACCGAATGGGTGCTGCCACAGTTTTCGCAGGTCAACGGGATCGACACGTCACTGCTCCTTCACCGCGATGTAGGTGACGTCCAGATCCTCAAACGCGTCGCCGATGATTCGTTGAACACGTGTGACATGCATCACACTCAGGTCGGCATCCCCCATCAACATCACGTGTGTCTTTTGGCGTCCGACGGTCCGATTCAATTCGGTGTCGACATATTCAACAATTTCGGCCGCCTGAACTTCTTCGTCCATGCTGAACGGGGTGCCGTCCAAACGCGTCACGATCGCCTTGTCTTCCGGTCCAGGCTCCAAGAACAAAACCGCCGAATCATCTGCCGACACGGCCAGCCCGTTGTCTGCACTGGGGATGGTACCGGTCTGTGTCGGATCCATTTTGGACGCAACGACAAAAAAGATCAGCAACAAGAACGTGATGTCGATCATCGGCGTGATATCCATCTCGTCCTCGGCACGTTTGTGTCGAGGCAGATGAATCGAATCGTCTTGTTCGGAAAGGTGCTGTGTCATCGCAAGGGATCAGGCGGCACGACCGGTTTCTTTAGACAGTCCTGTTTTGAACGCTTCGAAGAATCGCGTCACACCGGAACTGACCAAGTCCTCCATTTTGGCGATTCGGATGTTCACGTTGGCGACCAGGATCATCAACGGAATGGCAATCGCCAGACCACTGGCGGTCGTCACCAACGCGACACGAATATCGCCGGCCAGCGCCGACGGTTCGACGGTTTCGGCCGTTGCCAACGTTTGGAATGCGCCCATCATCCCGAACACGGTCCCGAAAAGACCGATCATCGGGGCCGCCTTGATCACCGTGCCGACCCAACTGAGCCGATACTCCAGGTCGCTGAGCACGTCGCGTTGGAACCGGTCGGTCATGATTTGACGGGCGCGACGCAGACCAAAATGCCGGTTGGCCACGGCCAATTCGACCATTTGGGGAATTGCACGAGCGTCGTCTTCACAGTGGTCCAGCACCGCGTCGAACTGCCCCGATTCCAACAACGGAACGACTTCGTCCAGATACGCATCCTGTTCGTCTTCGCTGACGAACCGCTTCTGGTTGACACGAGTCCACACCAGAACGATGCAATAGATGCCCCACAGCGCGACCGCCGCCAGAGCCAAGTACGTGGAGTTCGAAATGATATCGAAAAGTGAGGTAGCGAGGACCATCAAGGATCCCATCCTTCCACTGCGGGGGATTTACTGACAAGCGGTTCAATCTGTACGACAAGTGGTGCCGACGGGCGCCGGACGTCCCATCACCAGGCGGCAACGCAGGGTTCCAACACTTTCACCCGAACACCCCGCCGGTGCAACGCGGCATGGGCGGATTTCATGGACACTTCGGACGCCGTGGGCCGGATAACCCGCCGCTTGGGCGGCCAACGGAGCGGCCGGGCCGTCTTCGTCCCGGGCAACGTGCCACAATCAAGGTTTCGGCGACCGATAGCGTTGGTCGATCACTTCAAACGTGAATCCGTCACCGCCGGGTTTGCATTCAAAGACAGTCTTGGCGATTTCCTGAACCGTCTCGCGCCCCTTCGAAAACGCATGAGTCATCTCGATCGTATACAACAAGTCTTCTAATTCGGGCGGGATGAACCGCAACTGGGTGCGGCCGCCGTCCAGACTGACGCCGGCCTGCATCAACAGTTGTTGGTCAAAACGTTGCAGCGGACTGGGGCGAGTCCACATGAAATACAGTCGTTTTTCTGTGGATGTGTCGACCAGTCGCCGTGATTTGGGATTTCCCGCCAAGTTGAATGCATAGTCCACGCCCTGGGTTCCGCCGCCCATCACGGCCAGTTCGATGCCGAAAAAGTCCAACTGCTTGGCGTAGGACTTGATGTCTTTGGCGGTGAAATTCAATTGCCAGCGTTCGCCCCGCGGCACGACATAGGGGCCTTCACCGGGCGGCCCAGGGGGCCGACTGTCACCCATCCCGGTGCCCACATTCGTGGCGGTGGCCTGGGTGTCGTTGGACGTCAGGGTGGCGGCCACGCTGCTGACGCTATCGGTGACCGCTTCGATGGTGTCTTCCAGGGTCGGTTCCAGCAATTCTTCGACTTCTTCTTCGCCCGGGGGTTCGAAATCGCGCTCAAAGCCTTCGGCGTTTTCGCCGCGACCGCTGGCTTCTTCGATCTGCGGCTTCAGGACCATCGGCCGCGGGTCACCGGACAACAGCCAGATGATGAACATCAGGACGACAAACGTCCCGATGAACCAGATCAACGCCATGAAGAACGACGTCACGACATCGAAACGGCTGGTCCGCAACTTTTCACGTTCCGCACGGCGGGCATCGCGCAGCAGTTGGACATCGCCGTCGGCGACCGGCGGAGGTTCAATTTCGGCGGAGGTTGCCCGGGGCATGCGTGGTTTCAGCTCTCAGGTGCGGTGGTGACGCAAACGTTGCTTGCGCGGCTGATGATCCAGCCGACTTGATTGAATGTGACGGATACAGGATCTGGCATTCAGCGAAGGTCCGATTCCAAGAACACGTAATTCGGTTCCATCGTGTGATACCACCGACGCCAGTCACGCTGGGCCTGGACCACTTCATCACGATTCGGCTCGCGGGGCATGCCGACGCCGTCAAACTTTCGGCTGATGAAACGTAACCCATCGCGTGCGAAACGCTGGACCATCGCATCGTTGTCGCTCAAGGCAAAAATCAACGACGGGACGACACGTAGTTCATCGCTGCTGCCCAGCAATCGTGCAGCGACACGGCGGGCCTGCCACGACCGACTGCCACGAACCAGTCGTTCCAACCGATCCAGTTGGGCCTTGCGAACGTCGGGGTCGTCGGACAATTCCAGATCTTCGGGCAACGACTGACCGTCCAGTTCGTCGGCGCCGTCGTCTTCCAAGATGTCCAACAAATCAGTCACCGCGGCAGCAATCGGACGCCCTTTGATCTTGGTCCCTTCGACCCGAATATCGGTGGTGTCACTGGGCAAACCACGTGATCCGGCCAGCGACCCGCGATTCAAATCGACGATCGATTTCTGGGTGCTGCGGATCAAGAACAGGACGGCAAATGCCGTGGAGACGCCGGGATTGGTTCCGGCACCATCGATGATCCCAAACCCGCCCGTCTTCGGATCTTGATACTCCTTCAGCTCCTCCACGCCGTCGTTGTACCAGGCGGGACTTTTGACTTTTGTCCCGTTGGCAAACTCCAAAAAGCTCTCGTATCGCTCCAGCGTGTACAGCTGGTAGTAGTACCAATCAAAACCGCTGACTCGCTGGACCCGCTCGTACGGATTTTCGGTCCGATAGCGTTCGGCATAGCTGATCGGTGTCATGACGATGTCACGGGGCACGCGAACCTTTTTCCGGCGCTCGGATTCTTCGCGATAAATCTTCAGCGCCTTGGGCAAACCTTCGATATCGCTGACATCATCACCCCCGGTATCGCCGAAGGTCTGCAGCGCATCGGCGGCAATCAGCAAGGCGCTGCCGGCGGCCAGGGTCGTCGACATCGAAACCGGGCGCTGGTTGATCC
This sequence comes from Crateriforma conspicua, assembly GCF_007752935.1. Taxonomy (NCBI): domain Bacteria; kingdom Pseudomonadati; phylum Planctomycetota; class Planctomycetia; order Pirellulales; family Pirellulaceae; genus Crateriforma; species Crateriforma conspicua. The sequence continues at coordinate 6,215,553 of NZ_CP036319.1, forward strand.
GCTGGCCACCGGCCGTATCGACGCCGTGATAAGGCCATCCGCCCTGCACGTCTTGGACACGCCCCAGCCAACGGATGGTATCGGCCAACTGGTTTTGATCGACGTCGAAGCCGTTTCGCAACAAGGTCCACAACGCCAAGACCGCGTACTGCGTTTGGGACGTGTCGCCGTTCTTTTCGCCCGGATAGGTGTAGCCGCCGTTGGACAGACGAAATTGTTGCATCAATCGATACAACTCATTCAATTCTGATTTGTATCCATCCGGATCCAGGTCGGCCAACAACAAGATCGACACCGCCACGGTGTAGCAGAGCTTGTTGCTGTGCGAAGCTTCCGTCGTATCGGTCCGCCGCATGCGATCCAGCAGCCAGCGGACCCTTTCCACCCCTCGGGTCACCGCCGGTGCATTGGGATCACCGACCACCTTGTGATGGGCATAGGCCACCATCGCTCGCTGCCCCACACCTTGCCCGAAGCCGGTTGTCACCTGAGCAAAGGATCGTTCGTTCAAGGATTCAAGGTACCGAACCCCGCGGTCAACCATCTGCATGACCTGAGGGTCATAGGGCGAATAAGCCGACGCGGAGGGCAGCGTTCCGAACAGCCCGGTCGCCACCCACAACAGGAATCCCCAAGCGGCCGTCGCCCCCCAGGCGGTCGGCGACCGACCGATTCGTTGCACCGATGGACGGAGCCGACACGACGCCGTTGACAGAAATCTGGCTAGCATCAAACCGAGGACTGAAGAAAAAAGACGAAAAGACCGATCCATCCAAAACGCAACGACCAGAGCAACCACCTGACCGATTGACGTTTGATTTGAGGATAACCTAGGATACGCGAACCGGGAAACGAGTGATCATCCAGGATCGACTTTATTTGCTTCGCGAGTAAACTGTCGCCCTTCCCATTGACCACACGAATCACTTTCGGTGGTTCGGTCAGGTAGCTCAGTTGGTAGAGCACGGCCCTGAAAAGGCCGGTGTCCGCGGTTCGAGCCCGCGCCTGACCACTTTCGACACTCGCCCGAAACCGACGCGTGTTTCTGCTGCGACGAAATTTCTTTTGCGGCGGTCCCTCGATCGCCCCTAGCACTGAGTTCGGTCTCTGATTCCGCCGGTGCCGACCCGCGGTGAAGGCTGGTCAGCCCGCCCCCCACGTCAAGCGTGCTACACTGTGGCCGTTTTGCGGCTTCGGTCGCCCAGACGAACGCACACCGCCCTGCCCAACGGTCCATTATGAGCGAAACCGCGGAGCCCGAGTCCAACGTTCCCGCAGCCCCCGTGTCCTCGTCCTCTGCTGACCCAGATGCCACCACGTCGCCGCCGCGCCGGCGTCGCAAGGAACAATGGGGATCACGGCTGGGTGTGATCATGGCGGTCGCCGGATCGGCGGTCGGACTGGGCAACTTTCTGCGGTTCCCCGGCCAGGCAGCCCAGAACGGCGGCGGCGCATTCATGTTGCCGTACTTCATTTCGCTATTGATCCTGGGCATCCCGCTGTGCTGGACCGAGTGGACCATGGGACGCTTCGGAGGCACGCGTGGATTCCACAGTGCGCCGGGGATCTTCTGTGTTCTGTGCCGAACGCCCAAAGCCCGCTACCTAAGCGTGTTCGCTTTGCTGATCCCGCTGGTCATCTACATGTACTACATCGTGATCGAAGCGTGGTGCCTGGCTTACGCTTGGAACTATGCAACGGGCGATCTGATGCTGGGCAAAGATAGCGCGGCGTACGAATCATTCTTTTCCGACTTTGTCGGCATCGGCGAAGACGGACACGCCTTCGGCGGCGGTGGATCGCCGCTATTGCTGTTCATCGCGATCACGTTCGTATTGAACTTCATCCTGATCTATCGCGGCGTCGCCAAAGGGATCGAGACCTTTTGCAAGTTCGCTATTCCACTGATGGTGGTTTGTGCATTGTGCGTTCTGGCACGGGTGCTGACCTTGCCGTCGGACCAGGTCAATGACGGACTGGGGTTCATGTGGAATCCGAAACCCGAAGCACTCACGGATCCGAAAACTTGGCTGGCCGCGTCCGGCCAAATTTTCTTCAGCCTGTCGGTGGGCTTCGGCGTCATCATCAACTACAGCAGTTACCTGACCAAGAAAGATGATGTCGTGCTGAGCGGGTTGACCGCATGCAGCATGAACGAATTTTTTGAAGTCTGCTTGGGCGGCCTGATCACTCTGCCCGCCGCATTCATCTTCTTGGGTGTCAGCGTGGCATCCTTCGGAACGTTCGGCCTTGGCTTCAACGCCCTGCCCAATGTGTTCGCCCAGATGTATGCGGGCCAACTGTTCGGTTTCTTGTGGTTCTTCATGCTGTTCCTTGCCGCAGTGACCAGCAGTCTATCTATGCTGCAACCGTTCATCGCTTTCCTGGAAGAAGGTTTCGACCTGGAACGTCACGCCAGCGCCACCCTGCTGGGAATCATTGCATTGGCGGGCTCGCTGTTTGTCGTCTACTTTTCCGCCGGCCTGAAAGCACTGGACACGTTTGATTTTTGGGTGGGCACGTTTTTGATCTTTGTTTTGGCGATGATCCAAGCGGTGGTGTATGGCTGGGTCTTTGGGATCGATCGTGGAGAGCACGAGGCACACATCGGCGCCCACATGCGGATCCCTCGATTCGTCCAACTGTTGCTGAAATACGTCGTTCCCGTTTACTTGGGCGTGATCTTTGTTGCGTTCTTTTTCCAAAACGTGCTGGACCGCAAAGACCCGGAAACGGGCGAGGTCATCCAGGGGTACTTCAGCACGATCATCCAGGACCGCGTCGCTTTGATGTCGGTCATCTTTTTGCTAGGGGTGACCGCCCTGTTGCTGGTGCTGATTCACTTGGCAGGTGCCCGCTGGTTGCAAAGCGGACGCCTTCAACGAGCTCTGGCCGATGAAGCGTCCACGGTCGCCGATCAACCGAAAGGAACGTCATGACATCAAGCGGAATTTTGGTGATGTTGCTGTCGTTGGGGTTTGTCCTGGCGTTGATTTCGTATTGCCTGTTCCGGGTGTTGACCCTGCCCTCGGATGACGCGGACACCCCATGACGCATCGGACCGTCGCAACATGAAACGATTGGTCCTGATCAATGTTGTCGGACTGACCCCCAAGCTGCTGAAATCCGCGGAATCTGTTTCCACGCTGGCATCCGCCCCCGGTTACACCGCTCTGCCATGGTCCAGCCCGCTGCCCGCGGTGACGTCGACCTGCCAAGCGACGATGATGACCGGCTTGGCACCCCGGGATCACGGCATCGTGGCCAACGGGTGGTTCTATCCGGACACCCAAGAAATCCGGTTCTGGCAGCAAGCCAATTCGCTGGTTCAAGGTCGCAAGTTCTACGATGGCGTGGAAACCGCCAACATGTTTTGGTGGTTCAACCAAGGGTCATCGGTCAAGTACTTCGCAACGCCCAAACCACACTACGGGTGTGACGGCAGCAAAGTCTTTGACATCATCGACCAGACGGGATGCAACCTCGTTCAAAAGCACGGCCCGTTTCCGTTCTTCGCTTTCTGGGGCCCCGGTGCGGGGCTGGCGTCCAGCCGCTGGATCGCCGATGCGACGGCGACCGTGATGCGAACCCAAAAACCACCGTTGACGCTGTGTTATCTTCCGCACCTGGATTACGACTACCAACGCTACCCAGACCAAGATTCCGCACGCGTGCAGGAAGTCGATCAGTGCGTCGCGACGGTGATCAGCGCCGCGGATGACATCGGCGCCGATGTCGTGATCGTTTCCGAATACGGGCTGCGTCCCGTCCAACGATGCGTCCATCTCAATCGCCTGCTGCGGGGCAACGGCTTGCTCTCGGTTCGAGGTGGTCCGTTTGGCGAAATGCTGATGCCGGGTGAATCTCGCGCGTTTGCGGTCGCCGACCATCAACTGGCCCACATCTATGTCCGAGATCCGAGTGACATTCCCGCCGTGGCCAAGATGCTGGAACAATCCGATGGTGTGCAATCGGTGTTCGCCCCGGAAGATCTGGAACTAGATCATCCACGCAGCGGTCAACTGATCGCGCTGGCGGATCCGGATACGTGGTTCAGCTATTACTACTGGGACGACGATCGCCAGGCACCGGACTTTGCCCGCACGGTCGACATTCATCGCAAGCCGGGCTACGACCCGTGCGAACTTTTCAAGACCAGCATGCCCCGCGTGGTGGCAAGACTGCTGCAGAAAAAGCTGGGCTTTCGCTACAAGATGGACGTCGTCCCGCTAGATACCGCCTTGGTCCACGGCAGTCATGGGCTGCACCCGGACGATTCGGCCGACGGACCGATCATCATCGGGCCACAGGATCCGCCCGATGACATGCGTGGATTCAGCGATTACGTCACGCGCCTGTTGCAAGCGTCGCAAACTCAAGACCGTTAGGCGATCACCGCCGGACGGTCTTGTGGGAAATACTGATCGACCACGGAATAGAATTCTTCGGCCGATGCCACGTTGGCGACGTGACTGCGAAAGTGACGGGCCCCGTGTTTGCCCTGCGCATAACAACAAGCGTATTTGCGCATCAACACCGTGCCCTTCTCCTCGCCGAATCGATCGACGACCAATCGGTAATGACGCAGCATGACGTCACGCTGCTGGACCAAGGTCGGGTCGGGCGGAATTTCGTCGCCACGCAGCGCGGCGGCCGCCTGGGCGAACAACCAAGGACGCCCCAGACACGCCCGGGCAATCATCACGCCATCGACGTCATAATTCTTGAACGCTGCGACCACCTTGTCCGCGCTGTCCAAATCGCCGTTGCCGATCAACGGGATCTTCTTCAAATGCTGTTTGATCTCGCTAATACGTTCCCAGTCGGCATGCCCGCGAAACATGTCCTTGGCGGTTCGCCCATGAACGGTCAGCGCGGCAGCCCCAGCTTCTTCGACCACGTGGGCGACTTCGTTGGCATTGATACTTTCGGGTGAACATCCCAAGCGAATCTTTGCCGTCACTGGTGTGGGCGCACAGACTTCGACCAACCGACTGATGATCGCAAACATTCGATCAGGCTCACGCAACAAATAGCTGCCGCTGTGAGCCTTTTCGGTCACTTGCCGAACCGGACAGCCAAAATTGATGTCGACGACGCTGACTTTGTATTCCCGGGCCAGTCGCACGCCGACTTTGGCCATCGTTTCGGGATCGTTGTCCCAGATCTGAACGGCCAGCGGCCTGGCTTCCTCCGCGACGCCCCACAACCGATCCGGATGCTCCGCTTCGTTCTGGTCCATCCAGACAAACCCGCGAGCATTGACCATTTCGGTCGCCAACAATCCGGCACCACCGAACTGGCGAACGACCTCGCGAAACGCCGCATTGGTGAACCCCGCCATCGGGGCCTGTAAAATCGGCGGATCGACAACCAAGTCGCCGATACGCAGCGGTGGGGGTGGAAGCGGGCGATGAGACATCGAACCGAGATTCCGCAATCAAACGGTCACAAACGGATCACCAAGACGACGGTAAACCGACCGCAGCGATGGGCGTGGTGATCACAAGAAAAAGCACGTCGATCCATGCTAGGCCGATCCGGGAAGGCTGCCAATGCGTTTTTCCCGATCGGCCGCCGACGTTTTTGCTTGCCCGCCCCCGTTACCATGGTGAAGAAAGCCCGATTCGCTGGCACTCCCCACTCGCAACCGCGACGCAACCCTTACTTTTCACATTTCGCCCCGCCGTAAGCGTCTTTGCATCATTCGTTTCGCATCCTCCACCTGATCGCAGGCATCGATGAATTCCCGCCCTCGCACCGCCCGAATCGGACTCCGCTTCGGTTCGCTCCCCTGCCTTTCACTGACCTGGCTGGCCTTGCTGCTAAGCGGTTTCATCGTTCAGTGCCCCCGCTCTTTCGGCCAAGAAACAAACGCAAGCCACCGGCGTCCCAACGTGTTGGTTGCCATCTGTGATGACCAGTCGTATCCACACGCTTCGGCCTATGGCTACACCGCCGTATCAACACCCGCGTTTGATCGTGTCGCCGCGACAGGCGTCCGTTTTGACACTGCCATCACGCCGTCACCAGGTTGCTCGCCGATGCGAGCCGCCTTTTTGACCGGTCGCCCGATTTGGCAGATCGGTCCCGCGGGCACTCACGCATCCTCCTTTCCCACGCACCTACAAGTGTTTCCCGAGCTACTACGGGGGTCCGGCTATCACGTCGGATCAACCGGAAAAGGCTGGGGACCGGGACGCCACGATGGATGGCCGGACAATCCGGCCGGAAAGGTCTACAACAAACGCAAGCAGAAATCCCCCAGCGGCATTTCAGACAAAGACTACGCCGCGAACTTCGAAGATTTCTTGGCCGAGCGAGGACAAGACCAACCGTTTTGCTTTTGGTACGGCGGCCACGAGACGCATCGTGGTTATCAGCAAGGAATCGGCCGCCAGAATGGGATCAACGTCACCGCGGAACAACTGCCGCCGTTTCTTCCCGATGCACCGGAGATCCGAAGTGATGTGGCCGACTATCTGTACGAAATCCAGTGGTTTGATGACCACTTGCGACGCATGATGGAAAAGCTGGAAGCAATCGGTGAACTGCAAAACACACTGATCGTGGTGACCAGTGACAACGGAATGCCTTTCCCACGTGCCAAAGCCAACGTGTACGAATACGGGATCCACATGCCGTTGGCGATCAGTTGGCCCGATCGTATTGCGGCCGGACAAACCATCGATGCCCCCGTGTCTTTGATTGATGTGACACGCACCATTGTCGACGCCGCGTCGATTGATGCTGGTCAGTGTGAAGCCATGACCGGCACGAGCTTGCTGGGCGCGATGACCGGCGTCGATTCGGCCGCCTTGCCAACCGCCGCCTTCAGTGGTCGCGAACGCCATTCGTCGTCACGGTTCAACAGCCTTTCGTATCCCTGTCGATGCGTTCGCGATTCGCGTTTTCTATACATCCGAAATTTCAAACCCGAACGCTGGCCCGCCGGTACGCCCCAGAAATTCAGCTCGGCGTCCTACGATCGCAATGGCCGACTGATCAGGGCGGAGCCAGGCCCTGAACACGGTGGTTACCACGACATCGATAACGGTCCGACACTGGCCTGGATGATTGCCCACCGTGACGATCCGAATGTTCGCCCATTGTTTGACGCCGCTGTCGCCAAACGCCCTGCGGAGGAACTGTACGACGTCGTCACCGATCCGGGGTGCTTGAACAACCTGATCGGCGACGATGAATTCGCAGCCCAACACCAGCGTTTGTTGAAACGGCTGTCGTCTCATCTGGCCGCAACCGGCGACTTGCGTCAAACGGATCCATCGGCTGCGGATGTTTGGGAAACCTTCCCGCGTTTTTCCCCGCTGCGATGGTTTGCGACACCGGATTGGGCAAAACAGAACCCTGGATCCATTCCCGACATGCCATGGCTTGAGCAACGTCGGCCGAAGGCAAAAGGATCCGAGCAACCGCAGTAGCCCCGGCCGCGCTTCAGTTTTCTCTGTGCGACCTTTGCCCAGAAGACGGGGCGGATACGATGCCGTTGTGTGCATTGCCTGATCGGTACCCCAACGCGGTCACGATCCGAGACGGCCGTCAACAAGGTTGTCTTCTTGAAAGGTCATCCTTTCGCACGGTCCCCCGTATTTGCGCCATCCAGTGCATCGCTACCGGCATTCAAGATGCTCGGACAGCAGCGTTCTGTGTTTATCCATTCCGATTTTGTTCATGCCGATGTCGACTGACACTTATCACCAAACGGTTCAAAACGTTTATCGCGATGCTGCGTTGACCCCCGCGTCCAACTTGTGCTGTGTGCCACAGCGGCCGCAGTACCTGCCGGGACTCGTGATCCCGCCAATCATGCACGAGATGAACTACGGCTGTGGGTCGACGGTGCATCCCGAAGATTTCACACCGAACTGCACCGCGTTGTACGTCGGTGTCGGCGGCGGATTGGAAGCTTTGCAACTGGCCTATTTCTGTCGCCGCCCCGGCGGAGTCATTGCGGTCGATCCGGTCGCGGAAATGCGTCAAGCAGCAGCAAAAAACTTGGACTTGGCCGCGAAGGAAAACGACTGGTTCGATCCGTCTTTCGTTCGGATCGTCGACGGAGACGCTTTGAATCTGCCAGTCGACGACGACACGATCGATTTGGCCGCACAGAATTGCCTGTTCAACATTTTCACGGCGGACGGCGATCTTCAGAAAGCGCTAGCGGAAATGCACCGCGTATTGACCCCAGGCGGACGGCTGTCGATGTCCGATCCGATCACTCCCGTTCCTCTGCCACCGCACGTGAAAAACAACGAACAATGGCGAGCGGAATGTCTGTCGGGATGCCAGTTACTGGACGATTACCTGAATCAAATGGTGGATGCCGGCTTTGGTTCGATCGAAGTTCGCAAACGGACGCCGTACCGCATGCTGGACACGGTGACGTACCAGCTGAGGGAACCGATTCTGTTGGAAACGATCGAAGTCGCCGCCCACAAAACACAAGTGCCCCCGGACGGCGCCTGCATCTTTACCGGTGCAACCGCCGTGTATTTCGGCGACCAGCCACAACTGGACGACGGCAATGGGCATGTCCTGCAGCGGAATCTGCCTTACCCTGTTTGCGACAAAACGGCCGCCAATTTGAAAGCGCTGCAACGCAAGGATTTGGTTGTCACCGATCCCACATGGCATTACCAGGGCGGCGGGTGCTGCTGAATCAGCCCCAAATTCCGCAACGCCCGCATGTGAGTCCACTTGTGGCGTGCCCATTCGTAACAGTGCCATCAATCGACAATCCGATGCCCCAATCGAAATCAAAGCCGCTTGCCAACCGAATCGAATTGCCCTTGGTGCAATCGAACTCGTTTGATGCGCGAATGCGGGGCGGTCAGCTGAACGCAGCGAACAAGATTGAAATGCTGCAAATCAACATTGGTCTGGTTTGCAATCTGGCCTGCAAGCATTGCCACGTCGAATCGTCGCCCAAACGCACCGCTGCGTTGGACAACATGAATCGCCAAACGGCCGACCGGGTTTTGCAATGGCTGGCCGACAACCCGGGCATTCGGGTCGTCGACATCACCGGCGGCAGCCCGGAAATGAACCCCAACTTTCGCGACTTGGTTCAAGGCATTCGGTCACTGGGGATCACGGTCATGGACCGCTGTAATCCGACCATCATCGTTCACCAAGACGCCGACGGTAACGAACCCTATGGCTGGGTGCCGGACTTCTTGGCCGAACACTCGGTCGAAGTCGTCGCGTCGCTGCCCTGCTATCTTCCTGACAACGTTCGCAAACAGCGTGGCGTCCATGCGTTTGATGATTCCGTCGCGGGCCTGAAGCGATTGAATGATGTCGGCTACGGGGTCGACCCGCGTTTACAGCTCAACCTGGTTTACAACCCCGTTGGCGTTTCGCTTCCACCGCCCCAGGAACAACTGCAAGAAGATTACCGTCGCGAATTGCTGTCGCGTTACGGAATACGTTTCAACCAGTTGTGGACGATCACCAACATGCCGATCGCACGGTGGCGTGACTCGCTACAGAGATCCGGCCAACTTGATCAATACATGCAAACGCTGATCGCTGCCTTCAATCCAAGTTCCGTCGATCACTTGATGTGCCGGCACATGATCCACATCGACAGCCAGGGTCGGACGCACGATTGCGATTTCAACTTTGCCATGGGAATCCCCACGGCATCCTTGTCGGGATCGTATCTGTGGGATCACCGTTTGGAAGATTTAAGCGGTCGTCGTATCGCAACGGACGCTCATTGTTTTGGATGCACCGCGGGTGCGGGTAGCAGTTGTGGTGGGACGCTGACGTCTTCGTGAAATTGTCATTTCACGACGACAGTTCTAACCAGCGTTCTTCCGCTTCGGTCAATTGCTGATCTATGTCCGTGATTTGTTCGTGCAACTTGACCGCCTGGTCAGGATCCGTTTCGGTCAACAGTTGTTCGTTCAGTTTCCTTTTCTCGTCGTCCAGTCGCGCGATCTTCTTTTCCAAGTTCTTGATCTCTTTTTCGACTTTACGATTCTCTTGTTGGCTGCGGCGGTAATCGGTCGCTGTCTTTTTGCCTGACTTACCTTTGCCGGTGTTTTGCTTTCCGTCCTTGGTGTTCGCGACGTTTCGTTCACGTTCTTCGGCATCGATTTCGCCCTCGACGGACTGCAAATATTCGTCATAGTCGCCGAAATAGACTTTCACTCGCCCGTCACGGACTTCGATGACACGGGTGGCCACCCGCCGGACAAAGTGCCGGTCGTGGCTGGTGAAAATCACGGTGCCTTCGTACTGTTGCAGGGCATCACATAGGGCTTCGACGGTTTCGACATCCAAGTGGTTGCCCGGTTCGTCCAGCACCAAAACGTTGTCGCTGCCCAGCAACAGTGCGGCCATGCACACGCGGGCTCGTTCGCCACCGGACAGCACCTTGACCTTTTTGTTGATCGCTTCGTCGCGAAACAACAGCGTCCCCGCCATGGCCAACAAATCCTGCCGGGTCACCTCGGGATCACTGTTGTATTCCAGGTGTTCCAGAATGGATTGGCGTTCGTCCAGGCTGGTGTAAACGTGCTGGGCATAGGTGCCAATGTTCACACCGTGCCCCCATTTCATTTTGCCTTCGATCGGATCCAGCGAATGGACCAGGGTTCGCAACAAGGTTGTTTTCCCTTGTCCGTTGTCTCCCACGATCGCCACACGTTGGCCGTGTTCGATTTCAAATCCGATATCGGACGCCACGGTGTGATCGGGATACCCGATCGCCATGGCTTCGCAGCGAAAGGCGGTTCCGTTACGCGGCTGGACTCGTGGGGCACGGATCCGCACGACCGGTTCGTCGGTTTCCAATTCCACCGTTTGCAAACGTTCCAATTGCTTGGCTTTGCTGCGGGCTTGACTCGCCGTGGACGCGTTGGCTCGATTTTTGTCAATGAACCGCTGCAGTTGTTTCTGTTTGGCTTGCACGGTCGCATTGACCCGGCGGTCGTGTTCGCGTCGTTCTTCGCGATGTTCCAGGAACGAGTCAATTTTGCCCGAGAACATTGTCAGCTTTCCGCGTGACAATTCCAGTGTTTCGGTACAGGTGGCTTTCAAGAATTCACGGTCGTGGCTGACGATCAGCGCCGCCTTGTTGAAGTCACGCAAGAAGTGTTCCAACAGAATCTGGGTCCGCAGATCCAGAAAGTTCGTCGGTTCGTCCAGCATCAACAGGTTCGGGTCATGCAGCAACAAAGCCGCCAATTTGACCCGCGTCTGCCAACCACCGGACAATTCCTTGACCGGCCCTTCCAGGTAGGCCCCTTTCAGTTCGAAACGCCCCGCGACTTCGCCGCATTGCCATTCTTCGGCACCGCTGTCCCGCATCAGAAAGTCCAATGCTGATTCGCCGGGCTGGAACGGGGCGTGTTGCCGCAGGTATCCGATCCGCAAACTGGGGTGATGAATGACCTCGCCCTGTTCCAGTTCCTCCTCCCCCAGCAAGACCCGCAACAGCGTTGATTTCCCGGCACCGTTTCGACCGACGAATCCAACCTTTTTGTCGTCCACCAGCGACACCTCGGCGGCCTCCAGCAGCACCTGGTCGCCGAAGCGTTTATGGGCATCGCGGACTTGGATCAGAACGGCCATCGTTGGTTCAAAATTTCTCGGAACTAAGCTGTCATCAAGTGGATCGGCGACCACAATTGGCGACCGATCGATCAACCTATCAAGCTAAGTCCGATTCACAAGGTCGCGGTGAAGGGTTCGTCGGTGACAGTGTCCTGGGAAATCGAGCGAATCGGGCAGTGAATCGACTACCACGGGCGTGGTCCATTCCGTACAGTGGACCAGACCAACGACACGCGCATTCGCAACGCCCGTGTTTGCACACCGCATTCAAGCTTGACCACCGCGATCATCCCGTCCGTGTTGGGCCCCTGCCGCCGCCATGAATAGCTATAGCTTGGACTACATCGATGACCTGTACGTCCAATACGTTCGCGATCCGTCGAGCGTCTCTGAAACCTGGCGTCAGTATTTCGAGCAATTTTTGGTCGGTGCGGGTGCTCCCATTTCCACCGGTAACGCCGGGGGCAACGGAGCGGCCGGCAAGGCCGCGGCGGGCGGCAACGGTGCCGGCCACCTGACCGGCGACGGTTCGATGTCGGCAACCGCCCTACAGGCCCCCCCGGGATCGACGGGAAATGTGGTGGCCGACCAAGCACTTTGGATGGCCCGCATCCAAGACCGCATCGATCAACTGGTTCGGGAATATCGTGTCCGCGGGCACCTGATCGCTGATTTGGACCCGCTGGGGCTGAACCGACAGGACTGCCCCGAATTAAGCCCGGCCAGTCACGGACTTAGCGACGACGACCTGAAGCGTCCTTTCGACAGCAGCATTCTGGAAAACGTCACGGGCCCGACGCTGGACGTGATCCTTAGCAAGTTGCAGAACACGTATTGCCGGGGCATCGGCGCCCAGTTCATGCATATCGACAATCGCAACATCCGCGATTGGCTGCAAAAACGGATGGAAACGACCGAAAACCGTTTGGACCTGTCGCACGACGTCCAACGGCGGATCTATGCACGGCTGGCCGACGCGTCGATTTTCGAAGAATTCGTGCGCCGCAAGTTCGTCGGTGCCAAGACGTTTTCGCTCGAAGGCGCCGAAACGCTGATCCCGATGATCGACCTGGCTTTGGAAAAAGCGGGACAGCACAACGTCAAAGAAGTCGTCATGGGCATGGCCCACCGCGGCCGATTGAACGTGATGGCCAACATTCTGAAAAAGCGGGCCATGAACATCTTTTGGTCGTTCGACGATCCGCGGCCCGAACTTCACCGCGGCGGCGGCGACGTCCGCTACCACCTGGGCTACAGCAGCGACTGGACGACATCGGCCGGCGACTCGATCCATATCTCGCTGTGCTTCAATCCCAGTCACCTGGAATTCGTGAATACCGTCGCCCAAGGTCGTTCACGCTGCAAGCAAGACAATCGCGGCGATGATCGACGCGAAGAAGTGATGACGATCCTGATCCACGGCGACGCGGCGTTTGCCGGCGAAGGCGTGGTCCAGGAAATGTTGAACATGAGCCAACTGGAAGGCTATCGCACCGGCGGCACGCTGCACATCATCATCAACAACCAGGTCGGGTTCACCACGTTGCCACGCGACGGACGCAGCACCACCTATGCGACCGACGTCGCCAAGATGCTGCAGATCCCGATTTTTCACGTCAACGGCGAAGACCCCGAAGCGGTCGCTCAAGTCGTCAACTTGGCAATGGATTTCCGCAAGGCATTCCATCGTGACGTCGTGATTGACTTGTACGCCTTTCGCCGCTGGGGTCACAACGAGGGCGACGAACCGCGATTCACCCAACCGCGGATGTACAGCGAAATCGATCGCCGCGCCACGGTTCGCGAAAAATACCTGGAACGCCTGTTGTCGCTGGGCAAAATCACCGCCGAAGAAGCGGAAGAGATCAATCGCGAACGAACCGAAAAACTGGAAACGGAATTCGAAGCCAGCAAGAACGAACCGTTCGTTGCCGACACCCAAACTTTGGCGGCCAACTGGGCCGACTACCACGGCGGCCCCGAACCGGCCGACCCGGTCGACACCACCTATGACAAAGAACGGCTGGGACAATTGATCGACCGGTTGACCCGGTTGCCTGAGGGATTCTCTCAGCACAAAAAGCTAAAACGTCCGATGCAACAGCGTCGGGAAATGGCCGAGGGCAACCGGCGTGTTGATTGGGCCACTGCCGAAGCGGCCGCCTTTGCCAGTCTGTTGGTCGAAGGACATCCGATCCGCATCACCGGCCAAGATTGCGAACGCGGCACGTTCAGCCAACGGCACGCGGTTTTGCACGACGTAAAGACCGGCGAAACCTACACACCGCTGTCCCACCTGACCGACGACCAAGCCCGTCTGGAGCTTTACAACAGCCCGCTTAGCGAAGCGGGCGTGCTGGGCTTTGAATACGGTTATTCCCTGGACTGTCCCGGTGGCTTGGTCGCTTGGGAAGCACAATTCGGTGACTTTTGGAACTGTGCCCAAGTCATCGTTGACCAGTTCATCGCGTCGGCCGAAGACAAATGGAACCGGCTGTCCGGCCTGGTCATGTTGCTGCCGCACGGCTTTGAAGGCCAAGGCCCGGAACACTGTAGCGCCCGGATCGAACGTTTCCTTGCGATGGCGGCCGAAGACAACATCCAAGTTTGTCAGCCGACAACGCCGGCCCAGTACTTCCACCTGTTGCGTCGCCAAGTGCTGATGAAGTGGCGCAAGCCGCTGATTGTTCTGACGCCCAAAAGCCTGCTGCGACACCCGGAAGTGACCAGCCCGCTGAAAATCCTGGCCAAGTCTCACTTCAAAAAGATCCTTCCCGACCGAAAGGTTCGCTTAGAAGGCTGTCAACGTTTGCTGCTGTGCACCGGCAAGATCTATTACGACTTGCTGGATGCGCGTCAACAAAAAGAGCTCGACGGTGTTCCCATCATGCGACTGGAACAGCTTTATCCGCTGCAGGTCGACGAGTTCTTCGGCGCCTTGGAAGGATTGGCCGAGGGAAGCGAGATCGTTTGGGTCCAGGATGAACCCCGAAACATGGGCGCTTGGCCCTACCTGAAACTGAACTTCGGCGACCAACTGCTGCAGAAGTACAAGTTTCGGGAAGTCACCCGCAGCGAATCGGCCAGCCCCAGCACCGGCAGCATGGCCACCCACAAGCTGGAACAATCCGAATTGATCGAAGAAGCTTTCGCCGGATTGTCTTAAGACGACACGGCGTTGCTGATTCATTGATCGCCACGTCGTGACGCGATTGACATGCCGCGGCCAAACGCAATCTCCGCGTTGTGTCCTACCGCCCGCCAAGTACCGTTTCGGGCATTTCCACGGCATCCGCATCGTCAGCATCCCGCTCACGCGCGCTTTGCCAATAACCAGGCCACAAACAAACGGCAAAGAAGATCGCTCCGACGATCGTCGCGCTCCAGCCGACAACGGTCTGTGTTTCCTCGGTCCAACCCAGCCACATCACCAACAGGCGATAAGCATTCAGCCCGCTGTTGACGAAAATGTGGCAACCGATCGTCGGCCAAATGGAATCGCTGCGATAGGCCAGGTAGCCGAACCAACACCCCAGCCCCGCTGCTGCGGCGATCGCATGTGGCCCCCCATGGACCAACGCAAACAAAATCGACGTGACGGCAATACCGATGACCGCCCCCCAACGATGAACCAACCGGGTCTGCACATAGCCGCGGAACAAGACCTCCTCGATCACGCCGGGCAGTAATCCAATCAAGACGACAAATGCGATTCCCGAGGCCACCGTGAAATTGTCAAACAATCCTTCAAGCGATGTGTCCGCCGGAATGACCTTTGCGACCTGGATCGCCGCCCACAGCCCGAACGCAAGCGGCAACAGTGAACTGAGCATCGTGACCGGATACACGTGCCATCCCGCCCGGGGCCGGCGCCACGAAATTCGTTGTCGCCATGGAACCGGAGACCTGGAAATGCCAATCCATGCCGCAAGCAAAAAACCGGCTTGCGACATCACCAGGATCAACAGAAAGACCCACGGGTCGGTCAGCAGCGACATCAATTTGGGGCCGATCTGTTGTGGCGGTGTCCCACGCCCCGCCTCGATCACCCCCATGGCGATCCCCCACAACACTTGAAAGCCGACGGCCAGCACCAATCCCAGCATCAGTGCCACAAAGACCGTCCATACTCGCGGGCGACCGTTCGCCGAAACGTCACCGGACATTGAATCGGCGTCGCCGCCAGGGACTCGGCGACCTTGCGAACCATCCAGCGAACCGGGGTCGGCGCTCGGATCGTTAGCGTCGGATCGATAGACGAATGTTGGATCGGGGTTTTGGTTCATCGACTGTGCTTTCCGCCCCAAGCCAGCAATACATTTCGAAACGGTCGTGCGATGCTACCACCGGACGCCGCAAACTATCGGCGTCGCGATCGATCGACATCACCTTGCTGGACTAACGTTCGCGTCGTGCCAGCCGATCTTGCATTTGCCGTGTCAATTTCTTCACGACATCGGGATGCGATGGTGCAACGTTCACCGTTTCGCCGTCGCCAGATGCATGATCGTACAGTTCCACATGCCCCGACGGATGCAAAATCAATCGGAAGCGATCCGACCGGATGGTGGTCGCCTTGGTGTAGGAAACCGCTGTCCCGGCGGCCTGATCGTCATCAGCGAAAAGTGGCCGCAAGCTTTGCCCATGGGCAAATTCGGGCATTGGCAACAACGCCAGATCACACAGCGTTGGAAAGATGTCAATCGATTCCACGACACGGTTGACGACGCCGCCTCGTGACGCGGATCCGGGATCACGAATGATCAAAGGGGATCGCAACGCTTCCTCAAACAAAGCATGCTTCCCCCAAATCGCGTGCTCACCGAGATGCCAACCGTGGTCTCCCCACAGAACAACGATGGTATTGTCACTGACCGCCAGCTGATCCAATTGGTCCAACAGCTTGGCGACTTGGGCATCGGCATAGGAAACGCAAGCCGCATAGTGCCGACGGACTTCGGTGGCAAATTCATGATCGACGTTGGGATCACGTCCCCAACGGTTGTACTTCATGAATTCCCCTGACCGATGCCATGTCGTTTCGCCTTCCGGTTTTTGCGGATGCTCGATCGGCGGCAAAGAGACACCGTCATAGCGTTGCAAATACTTGGCCGGTGCGCCAAACGGCAAGTGAGGCCGAATCAAGCCGACGGCCAAGAACCATGGCTTCCCAGATGCGTCCCCCTGCAAACGCCGCATTTCAGTCAACGCCGTTTCGACAATCAATCCGTCGGGATAACTTTCATCGGGCCCATCGAACGCTTCGAATACATCCATCTTTCCCGCGTCGCTTCGGATTTGGCCATTGGCCAGCCCGTGCATCGCCCCGCGCGGATGCTTCCAAGGGCCGCAGGGCATCAAATGGCGATCCCAATCGCCTGGCATTTCCGGCTGGCTGCCATCGTCCCAATCCGCTCCCGCACGTCCACCAGGATGATGCGAGACCTTGCCGACCGACACGGCTGCGTAACCGTTGCGGCGAAACCAACCAGGCATCGTGGGATGATCCGCGTCATCGCCCTGTTTCAAAATGGTCTTGCCCCGATTCAACAGGGCGGCGTTTCCGTACGGCCCGTATCGTCCGGTCAACATGGCGTAGCGGGACGCACCACAGGTCGGGGCTTGGACATAGTGCCGCGTGAACCGAACGCCATCCTCGGCCAACGCATCAATCGCGGGTGACTGGATGTACGACTGACCGAAACAATTCAGTTCCGGTCTCAAATCATCGACACATATCAACAGAACGTTGGCGGGCGTCTGAATCTGTTCGTTCTTTTCAGCGGCGGTCGCCGAAAGCCCACCTAACACAATCCCCTGGGTCAATACAAACAGAAGCGAAAACAAACGCACGACAGGACACCTTTGCGGAACGAAGAAAACGGTTCCCCAGAAACCGGTGCTGCCGAATAGCGGCATTGCAGATCACACCGGTTCAGTTCGTGGAACAACCGGCAAATCAGAGGCGATACGGCTAGCGACCTTCAAAAAACCGCTTCAACGCCTCTTCGGCAGCGTTCTTAGAATCTACCGTACGGCGATGCTTGATGTGGTCAGGCAGCTTGCCAACCCTGGGGTTTTCGTCATCACCATCTTCATCAAGCGGATGCTCGTCGGCCTCTGCCGGGTCGATGCGAAACACCGAATCGTCCTTGCCCACGATGGCTTCGGCGGTTTCCGCTAGAAAACTGCCGGCGGACGTATCGGCGTATGCCGACTCGTCCATTGTCGTGTCGCCGCTGGGTTGAACATCTTCCTCATCGATCAAATTGCCTTGCGACAGGTCGTCCGATACGCCCAGGCTGAACGATGACTTCAGTTGCTCCAATTCCTCGAACAACTCGTCCACACTCTTGTTGGACTCGACCGGATTGGCGGCCTGCGTCGCAGCAGCGACATCGTCTTTCTTGCGACTGCCGCCCGATTCAATCGACGCAATGGTGTCCGGTGTCACCGCTTCACGCGACACCGAATCACGAATGGACACACGGAACAAGCGTTTACCGATCTTCAACGTGTCGCCGTGCCACAGCAAACACCATCGCTTCGGCTTGCAACGTGCCCCGTTGATCAAAGTGCCGTTGCGGCTTTCCAAATCACAGACAACCACGCGGTTCTTGTAGACCGCAATCTGGCAATGCCGGCGGCTGACGGACCGACTTTTCAGCCGCAGATGACAACCATCGTGCCGACCAATGACGAATCCCTTGGGATCCACAGGGTACCGCGAACCATTCGTTTCCGTGTTGCGGGAAACCAGGCTGATGCGGAATGGGCTGGCAGGATCATGTTCGGGGGCGTTCATCGTTGCCGATAGTCTATCCGGCAGCCATGAAGACACGATGAAGACTTGACGACCGTTGCGCAACAGATTGAATTTCCAATCAGCCACGAACCTGGCCAGACGCTCGCCGTCGCATTGGCAGAAATACGCTAGAAGCGTGTGCCTGTTTGGCGGCGTCACCGCGGGTGATCACCGACCCGACCTTAGGCGATCAAAGTACTGCTGCGTATGTTCTTGTTCGGCACGGGGAAGATTCTGATTCTCCAGCGGGTTGGCCGCTTCATCCAATTCACTCTCGATCACCGATTTCAGGTCTTCGCGGGTGACTCCCTTGCGGTTCGGTCCGTCGGCAAAACCGGCGATAATCGCTCGTCCCCGACGCACATCGCCACGAACTTGCGAGTCATAGAAATTGGTGTCGGTTTCCGATTCGGGGCGGTCGCCCTGGCCCGCCCCGCGGCCGAGTCCGTTGCCGGGTTTGTCCCCTTGCATCCCACCTTGGCACCCTTGGCAACCCATGCCCTGACATTGCTGACACCCCATCTGTTGCTTGGATTGCAGCAAGTCATCCATCGCCGATTGCAGGTCTTCCAGTTCTGACATTTCGTCGGCCATGTCGCCCAGTTGATCAGCCATCTGCTGCATGGCATCGGCCGCGGATGAAGCATCGCCCTGCTCCATTGCCTGGGCGGCGTTGGACATTGCTTCGGCCATCTGCTGCATCTTTTGCATCTGACCGTCTTGTTGACGCAATTGATCCAGCTTCTGTTGCATCTGTTCGGCGTCGGACGTGCGGCCCTCGCGCCGCGCCTGATCAATCTGTCGTTGCAGGTCCTGTTTTTTCTTCTCGTGATTTTCGACCGCCTGCTTCATCTGTTGTTGCATTTGCTTGACCTGCTCGGCCAGCTTTTTCTGGTCCGCTTTGGACAGGTTGCCTTCCCGCACTTTCTTTGCCAGATCTTTGATCATCTTTTGCGCGTCACCGAACTGACCGTCCTTGATGGCATCGGCGACCTTTTTCGCCGGTCCGGAATCCAGCCCCTTCATTTGCGACATTGCCCGGCGCATCTGCTCAGGTGATCCCAAGTTTTCACGCCGCTGATCCAACTGGTCTTTCAATTCGTTCAGCGCAATCAATGCCTCCTTGCGCGACATCTGTTTCTGCTGAGCGACCTTTTCCAGATCAGCTTCCATCTTTTCAAACAACTCACGCGCCTCTTCCAAACCTTCCGCTTCGGCGCGTTCTTTTTGTTCCTTCAGCGTCTTGCGAAGCTGACGTGCCACGGTTTGAACTTGCTTCGTTTCCGCCGAAACTTCGGTCGCCTCGATGACCGCCGACGGCGCGTCCCCATATTGTTTGACCAGCAAGAAAGCCGCGATACACACCGGCACCATCGACAGCGGCAACCATCCCAGACGGCTCGGACGCAAGGCAAAGCGGTCGGCCACCGCCAACTGCCCTGCCCTGACGTCGGCGTCGGAAACCAAAGCCTTGCCGAACTCCGTTTCACGCTGGGAATGCGACATGCCCATTGCGCTGCCGACACGTTCGCGCAAACCGAAACGTCGATCAACTTCTTCGGCTGCGGCCTGTCGACTTGGCGCGGACCAGCCGGCGATGCACGCGGCCACTGCCATTCCGCCACCCAATCCTGTGGCCACGCAACCGATCGCCCAATTCGTCAAATCGACCGGAACGTCCCACCAAACGACCGACACGATGGCCAGAGCCGCGATTGCCAAACCGACCGCGATGGTCCAGCAGCACAATCGGCCGAATCGTCCCAAAATCATTCGAATCCGGGCTCTGCTGACGGTGGATTCAATCGAATTCATGGGTTGCCGCCTGGAGAAGAGGTACGGTTCTAATAGGCAAAGGACGCCATTTTGTCACTTCGCCTGTCACTGGCGTGCCACTGGCACGCGTTTTTCACCTGTTCGCAGTATAGCGATCCGAACCACCACACCGCCCTTTTTTGACCTCAATCCGGCTCAAGATGCCGCTGCCGAGGTCCTGGACACTTGTCATGTCGTCACCGTCCGAAAAAATCGATCTGCCAGATCCAGATTCAATGGAATCATCGGACGTCGTCATTTACGACGGGCAATGCAATTTCTGTCGCGCCCAAGTTCAACGCTTGCATCGCCTGGATCTTAGCGGCCGTTTGACGTTTCTTTCGCTGCATGACGACCGCGTCAACGATCGGTACCCAGACTTGCAGTACGAAGATCTGATGCAACAGATGTATGTCGTCGACCAGAACGGCGACGCCCACGGTGGCAGCGAAGCGGTGCGTTATCTGTCGCGTCGCTTACCCTTGCTCTGGCCGGCGGTGCCGATCCTGCACTTGCCGGGAACCGCGTCGCTATGGCGTTGGCTATACCAACAGGTCGCCAAACGACGTTACCGCTTGGCCGGCAAATCATGTGACGGAGACACCTGCAGCATCCACCTTCGTTGATCGAACCGTCCGCGTCCGTATCGACCAAGTTCGGCGTGGATCCGTTGCAATTCGAATCGCCCGCTACTTGAACCAATCGACGGCATTGCGAAACATCTTCATCCCGTCACCTTCATCGGGTTGTTGTTCCCGACGTGTCCAACTGGGGTGATGCGTAGGATCCAGGTGTCGTTCGGGATGGGGCATCAACCCGAACACACGGCCGGTTCGGTCACAGACGCCGGCCACGTTGGCATCTGAACCGTTCGGATTGGCGGGAAACGGCAACGGCGAATCGACGATCATGTTCTGCTCGTCTTGGCAGTACCGAATGGCCAATCGCCCCTGCTGTTTCAACGCTTGCAATACGTCATCGTCGGCAGCCACAAACTTGCCCTCGGCATGAGCCATTGGCAAATACATGTGCTGGATGTCTTTCAAGAAAACACAGGGGGTTTCGTCGACAGCCAGATGAACCCATCGATCTTCGAACCGACCGTGATCATTCCAGGTCAACGTGGCCGGGACATCTGGATTCGCATCGGCGTCATCGTGGACATCGGCGGTCAGCACCCCCAGTCGCATCAACACCTGCATCCCATTGCAGATCCCCAAGACCAAGCGATCACCATCACCGTGCACAAATGCGTCGACCCAGTCGCTTAGATGCTGCTGCAGACGGCTGGCCAAAATCCGTCCGGCCGCCACATCATCGCCGTAGC
This sequence comes from Crateriforma conspicua, assembly GCF_007752935.1. NCBI lineage: Bacteria > Pseudomonadati > Planctomycetota > Planctomycetia > Pirellulales > Pirellulaceae > Crateriforma > Crateriforma conspicua. Next base: position 6,237,086 of record NZ_CP036319.1, read on the forward strand.
TGAATCCACCCGGCAGGCAGAAAATCTGATAGCGGTCCCGCAATGCCGGGTTCTCCATCAATCGATTGACGTGAACGCGTTCGGCGACCGCCCCGGCCTGCTCGAACGCAAACGCGGTTTCCTCATCACAATTGGTTCCGGGAGCCCGCAAGACGAGAACGCGTGGTGCGACCATGGATGCAACGTATGGGGGGAAGAATGGGTGAAACAACGTGGCTTTCAAAAACCACTGGCCTCATCTTCGCCAATCCGGTCGACTTTGAGTAGGCGTCCCCAAGCCAACGACCGGTCACGACTCGGCCGCCGCCGAATCCGTCTCCCATACTCCCGTCTGCAGATATTCGTCAATGGAACTGGCCGCGGTGCGTCCTGCCCCCATGGCCAAAATAACAGTGGCCGCGCCGCTGACAATGTCTCCACCCGCGAAGACGCCCACCTTGCTGGTCCGTAAAGATTCCTCGTCGGCTTGAATGTACCCCCAACGATTGGTTTTCATGTCGGGCGTGGTGGATTGAACCAATGGATTCGCCCCGGTTCCAACGGCCACGATCGCAACATCCAGCGGCATTTCAAACTCGCTGCCTTCGATCGCCACTGGACGGCGTCGGCCCGATTCATCGGGTTCCCCCAACGCCATCTTCACCAGACGCACAGATTTCAAGATGCCCTGTTCGTCGCCGATGAATTCCACCGGATTGTGCAGATCCAAAAACTGCACGCCTTCATCCTGTGCATGATGCACCTCTTCTTGACGTGCGGGCATTTCATCCATGCTGCGGCGATAGATGATCGACGCTTTCCCCGCGCCCAATCGCATCGCCGACCGCACCGAGTCCATCGCCGTGTTGCCGCCACCTATCACCGCGACGTGCCGATCACGACATTGATAGATCGGCGAATCATAGTGCGATGAATCGTAGGCCTTCATCAGATTCACGCGTGTCAAAAACTCGTTCGCCGAATAAACGCCGCCCAAGTGTTCGCCGGGTATGTCCAGAAATCGAGGCAAGCCGGCACCGGTGGCAACGAAGACGGCATCGAACCCTTCTTCCTGCATCAGTTCGTCGATCGTGACGGTTTTGCCCACAACGACATTGGTTTGAAACTCAATGCCCATGGCTCTCATGTTGTCAATTTCTTGACGCACAATGTCCTTGGGCAATCGAAACTCGGGAATGCCATACAGCAGCACCCCGCCGATTTCGTGCAATGCTTCGAACACCGTGACGTCGTGTCCGCGCAAACACAGGTCGCCGGCACAACTTAGCCCCGCCGGTCCGCTGCCGACGATTGCCACCTTCTTTCCGGTCAACGGTGCACGTTGGGGCAAAGCGACCTGACCAGATTCGCGCTCGTAATCCGCGACGAAGCGTTCCAGGTTACCAATCGCCAGGGAATCAAATCGCTTGCCCATGATGCAAGCGCCTTCACACTGGTTTTCTTGCGGGCAAACGCGTCCGGTCACCGCGGGCAAAACATTGTCTTCGCGGATCTTTGACGCGGCCCCCAGAAAATCACCGGCCAACACCAATTCGACAAAATCACGAACCTTCACACCGACCGGGCATCCTTTGACACACTTGGGATCGGCACAGGTCAAGCAGCGTTGCGCTTCGCATTGGGCCGCCACCACTTCCAATCCCAAATTGACTTCGTCGAAGTTGCGTGCCCGTGCGTCGGCATCTTGTTCCGGCATCGCCTGTCGAGGAATCTTGACTCGCTCTTTGGGCGGCAGTGGTTCAGCCATGACAGATCAGTTTGAAATGAATATCAGTGGGAAATGTTGGGGACGGCCATTGATTCGCAGTATGAATGTCAACTGCATTCGGTAGGTCTTCAATGAAGCCGTCAAGAGTTTTCCGGTGATGTCACCGGCACGTCGCTTCGGCTGTCATCGCCTGAGCGGGGCCCGACTTCCGGATGGTGATGTTGCAACTGGCAGGATCGCGTGACGGATTCGGGTGGATGTTCATCGAATTCACGCAACGCTTCGGCTTCCTGGTCGCGATACAAATTGTTGCGTTTCATCAGAACATCAAAATCGACTTCGTGCGCATCAAACTCGGGGCCATCGACGCAGGCAAACCTTGCGCGTCCGCCGACCAGAACGCGACAACCACCACACATCCCGGTTCCGTCGACCATGATCGGATTCAAACTGACAATGGTGGGAATCTGGTGCGGTTTCGTAACGGCCGATACGGCACGCATCATGGGAACCGGCCCGATCGCCAACACACGATCCACGACGACGCCCGACTGTATCATTTGGTCCAACGCATCGGTAACGAATCCCTGGGTGCCCGCCGATCCGTCGTCGGTCATCACGTGCAATTGGTCACTGGTTTGTTGCATCGCGTCTTGCAGGATTAAGCGTTCGTGATCCCTGGCCCCGATGATGCTGATCACCCGATTGCCCGCCTGCTTCATGGCGACCGCGGTCGGGTAGGCGATTGCGGTTCCGACACCGCCGCCGATCACCACGACCGTGCCGAAGGATTCCACTTCCGATGGTTCACCCAGCGGCCCAACGACGTCGCGGATCGCATCCCCCGATTCAAGCGTGTTCAACCACCGAGTCGTTTTCCCGACCCCCTGGACGATGATCGTGATGTTCCCGTCCTGATCGCTGTCGGCAATCGTCAGTGGAATGCGTTCGCCGTGCTCGTCGATGCGAATGATCACAAACTGACCGGCGCGTCGCTTGCGCGCGATACGCGGTGCTTGGATGCGAAACAACTTGACGTCGGGCGCCAAGAAACGAGCTTCAACAATTGGAAACATCGAATCGTGGGGATGATGAAAAATGAAAAGCAACGGAACCAATGGATCCATTTTGTTGGCATAAGGATTCGCCCGACAGTGGATCAATCGCAGAAGTCGGCGATTCCCGCCCAGTTTCGCCAAGCTGCGACGATTCGTCCCGCCTTTAGCCTACGCCCTTCGACGTCGGCGGTGTTGCAGCGTCCTTTCTAGCTCGGCCGTTCCAGCCGCACTGCCAAGCGGCGGTGATCGAAATCCCAGCCGACCACCTTGGCCCGCCCCTGCCATCGCCGATTCCCCACCTGTTCGAATTCATCGGCCAGTTCACCGGGCACATACAACGTCATGGGCAACGGCGGATCGACGAACCTGGCCCACACCGCATGGCCGTCGGGGTAACCCAGTTGCCCATCGTCACCGCTGTACAACAAACGTCGTTCCACGATGACTTCCATGGGAAACGTCATCCCGGAAACAGCTTCCAGCAACAAATCAAGACGCTCTCGATCGCGGCGCGCGGCGTAAAAATGGGACGCTGTTTCATCGAAAGTGATTTCATCCTCAGGCGAATCGCCTGCCACGCGCGGCGTCGACACCGACGCCCCCGGATCGACGGCACCGTCCGCGGCATCGGACCGTTGCGGTGGGACCACGTGGATTGCCTCGCTATGTCGCCAATCGGGCCAGCGTGGAATGACGATCCGTATCGAAAGCGCCCACCGAATTTGATTGTCACCCAGTTTCAGTGTGTACGCATCGGTCGACGGCAACTGGAATTCAAACGGAATCGATGTCCGCACGCCCGGTAAGACTTTGATGGATTGCCGTAGCGTTTCGGAATGAGTCCGCAGCGTGTGTTTGTGCGTCTTCTTGTTACTGCCGCTGCCGCTGACACAGACTTCTTGCCCGGTCAGTTCCGCTGTGACAGCATCCAGCAGAACCGCCTTCTTGGGAGACAAATGCAGATTTCCGGCGATCGGCGATCCCGGCGTCGCCACAGGCGAATCCAACACGCAATCCACTTCACCCAGCACCATGCGTGGCATCACGTGCCGTACGAAGTAGAACGTCCCGGCGACCATCGCGAAGACTAAAACAATCGCCAGAATCACCGGGTTGGCAATCAAAACGACAAACACAAATGCCAAAAACGCAAAGAAGACGACCGCCACCAACCCGGCGATCCAACCACCGACTTTGTGAGCCGTAGGTTTGACTTCGGCGCTCTCCGGCGCTCCCGATGCGGCGACGCGGTACTGGCAGGAAGCCTTTGGATCGAACGCCCAAGAGATTTTTGCCTGTGCATCCACGGCATGATTCACCGTCAAGTAGTGACCGTGATACGTCGGCGGCCAACCTGCCACCGCTAGTTCAAACGGATACTCCAGTGTTTGTCCCGCTTCCCAAGTTCCGCTGAAGGCAACAACAGATTCCGTTTCACCTCGCGATACGTTGCCTCGGCCTTCGGTCCGCCACCCCGACCGAATCTGCAATGCGTTGCAACGCACCTCCGCATCGACGTCCACGCGCACACGCCCCGCAACCGTGTCGCCGGCGTAATAGATTCGATCGGGATCATCCAAAATCACCGTCAAATTGCATTTCGCCATGGTCTGTGGGTCTCGGTAAGAATGCTCGTGCTTGGGTCCATTCGTACAAATGACTTTCGATCGCGCGTACATCAGAACCGAATCGTTGAATCAGGTCTTCGGCGGTACGGCGACGGATCTTGGGAACCGGCCCCTCAAACAGTCGACAGTGTTCGATCCGCCGGTTCAATATTTTGCACAAGTGATCCGCGGTATTCTGATGTCCCAATCGAATCGTGCGTACCCGATATCCTGCACCGCGCAGCGATCGTGACATGTCGCGATGCGTTCCCAACACCAAAGGCAATCCCGAACAAATCACCTGAGTCCGGATTCGACGCGGGACCCGTTGGAACTCGTCGATCAAAAGCGGGCGTGCCACGGGAATGCCGGGACAAGGTCCATCCACGGGCATGTAAACGTAGGCGGAGTCCGACCAACGGCGATGCAACCCAAGCATCTGGCTGGTCTTGCCACGCCCGCATTTTCCGATGAACTGCCATGCTTGAAAGTCACTCGGCATCGGCTGTCGTTCGAGATCGTCCAGCAAAACAGCCAATTCCGCTCGCTCCGACCGCGTCAGTTCTCCGAACGGATTGCGGTTCAAGTTCCAGGCCTGCCACGGACGCCAACCGGTCACGGAGATCGTCGAATCGGTGCTCATCAGTTTTCGGTTTGCATCCAGCTTCGAGGGGATTGGCACGGCCACGCGACCGATCTTTGATCCCCCGCATCCACGCACGGGGTCTAACGACGGTGCAGCGACGTATTTATGATTCGAAAGATTAATGATCCTTCACGCCGACAGCCTTCACCGTTTTCGTTTTGGTGTCCACCGTATGCCGGAATCCAGTCTTCCCCACCGACACCCCGAAGTGTTCCCCTCGGCAATCGACCGATGGCTCATTCTAGTCGTCACAGCCGGTCCCTTCATCGCGACGGCCGCAGGCATTCACACTTGGCTGCATGGGAATCCGAACGATGCGGCGATGTTATTTCTGGCCGGCGCCGGAGCGTTGCTCCTGACACTGCTGTTCATGTTGCCGTGTCGCTACACATTGTCCGATGACACGCTGGCGATACGTTGCGGATTGATCGTCTTCCACGTCCCGGTCAATGAGATCACTGACCTGCGTCCGACCAGCACGCTACTCAGTGGTCCGGCGCTGTCACTGCGTCGTGTGGAGATCAAAACCCGAAACCGCCGCTACATCGTATCGCCTCGCGATCGCGAGCGATTCATTTCAACACTGCGTGCAGCGGCCAAGTTGCCGGATGCCTCCTTCTAGTCGGCATCACTTTGATTCGGTGACGATGAATCCTGGGTCTGTTCCGCAATCTTTCGATTCAAGTGTGTCACCAATCGGGCCAGTGTCGTTCCATCGTACTGTCGCCTGACCGCAAAATCCGACAACGATGCGTTCCACGACAGGTCAATTCCAGGCGGCAGGTTCACCAGTGCGAATCCACGGCGGCTGGGGATGCCCAAGAAGAAATGATCTTGGTCCACATGAATGACACGATCCTCACGCGTCCCACCGGGCACCAGCCGGATTGGTTCTTTCATGTTGCGATAATCGCCCTGCTGATCATCGCCGGACATCAACCAGTTGGCCATCATCGTTTTACCGGTGGATCGGTCGATCCAAACCAGATGCCTGGAAAGCAGTTCCAAGTGCTTGCCGAAACGATGATAGATTGCCGGCACATCAAAGATCATCAAGGTGGACGTGTGAACCACCACTCGGGTCTCAGTCAGGTGGCTTTCGTTCTCGCTTAAGACTTGCCCTTCGATGAACCCCAAGGATGCTCCCAAACGTGATGCGCTATCTCCGTCGATGACCGTCAGCCGGCCGTTGATCGGATAGCTGTACCCGATTCCCACACCGTGCAAATGAAATCGTTGGTCTTCATCTTCCTGGACCACTTTTGCCATCAGCGTCAAACGAAATTGCGACGCGGCATCTCGGATCGCGGGACTGACCAAATTGACATCGCCGGCAGCAATCCGTGGCTCGGCAACCAGCAGCACACGGTTCCAAGTGCCGGTTAGCGACGCATCGTCCGATTGCCCGCTCGATACCTCGCCAGGCTCGACATCCGGCGGTGGTTCAGGCACAACCAAACCGGGCGGCAAACGCGAAAGGGGTGCCGCATGAAGCATCGGTCCTTGTGAAACGACAAACGTGGTAAAAACACAGGACACTATCAGCACCGTGCTCAAAAAGCCCGATCTGGGTGTCTTTGTCCGTCTGCGATTCGTCCGAATTCGACTGGACCATATATCTGAAATCAGCGTCTTCGGGTTTGGCCTGAAGCCGTCACTCCATCGGTTCACCGTGGGAACTCCTTTGAATCAAACAACCCCCGATCCTACTGATACTAACATCGTGGAAATCCGCGACGTCAGCAAGCATTATGCGGATGGTGATGTCAAAGCATTGGATGACGTCAGCCTGCAGATCGCCAAAGGTGAATTTGTTTCGATCGTGGGCCCCAGCGGCTGTGGCAAATCGACCCTGCTGAACATGATCGGAATTTTGGATCGACCCACCTCGGGCCGAGTCTATTTCGATGGCCATTGTGTCGATCCATCGATGAACCTGGACCAATTGCGGTCCGAAAAGATTGGCTTCGTCTTTCAATCGTTTCATTTGGTGCCCAACCTGACCGCCATCGAAAACGTCCAGTTGCCGATGCTGCCGGGTAAACTTGCCCCGTCGGCCCGCGTCGCCCGCGCAAAAGCCCTGCTGGATTCGGTCGGATTGTCGGATCGGTTGAATCACCGCCCCGCGCAATTGTCCAACGGCCAACGTCAACGTGTGGCCATCTGCCGTGCTTTGGCCAACGGCCCAAGTTTGGTCCTGGCCGATGAACCGACAGGCGCCCTGGATTCACAGGGGGGGCGCGCGATCATGGACATCTTGGAAACGATCTGCCACGATTCAGCCGCCACCCTTGTAGTGGTCACTCATGACGAAACTTTGGCCGAGCGAGCCGATCGACAAATCCGACTGTGTGACGGGAAAATCTTCAGCAACTAGCCCGACAGTCGATGTCTCTAGCGGCCCCGGTCACTGACATCCCAGATCATTGGCCGCCCAAGTCGCCACGTGAGGCATCGAAAGCATGCTGTGGTGATGCCCCGGGACCCACAAAACGTCCAGTGAATCCGTCCAAGCCGACCATCCGCGGTCTTCCGGACCAACCGATTTCACCGGAACGTCCCGTGGTCGCACCAGGGTGACGGGCACATCGATTGGATCCATCACATAGCCGGAAGCCAACTGCACGTGATGATGAAACAGCCGCTGCAGGTCTTGCAGGGTCTGTCGCACCACACCCTCCGGTGCATCGTCCCGCAACACACCAAGCTTTTTCGCATGATCCCACAAAAACGGCAGTTGTTCCTCTGGTGCCAATTCACTCAGATCTTGCAGCGTCATGTCCAATCCATATTCACGACCAATCTGGGCCGGCGAATTCGAACTCGCTGATGGATCGGACGCCGCGGCGTCCAAGGTGGTGTCGAACAACCAAAGACGCTGAACCCGTCTTCCCCGCCGCATCAACTGGCGTGTCAATTCCACCGCAAAGATGCCGCCCAACGACCATCCACCGACCGAAACCATGCCGTCGGGACACGTCCGATCGATTGCCGCCGCGTACTCATCCGCCATCTCAACAACAGTCGCCGGCAAACGCTCATCTCCGTGCAGTCCCCGTGAACGAACTGCATACAGTGGCTGGTCCGGATGCACCGCTGATGCCAGGTCTCGATAACAGACCACGATTCCACCCGGCGGGTGGACTAGGAACAAGGGGGTTCGGTTGCCGCTAGGTTTCCAAGCGGCAATCAATGGATCGGAACCAACGCCGGCTTGATCACGACCGTTCGCTGCCGTGTTTTTTCGAAAAACATCGACGCCAAACCTTGCCTCCAGTTGGCTCGGATAAAGGTCAAGCAGTCGTTCGCTCATCGTCCGAATGTCGGCAAGATCAAACACCAACGCGGGCGGAACGCGGACGCCAAGTTCATCGCTAAGTCGCGAGGTCAGCGTCGCAGCCAACAGAGAACTACCGCCAAGATCAAAGAAGTTCTCTGACGTGCTTACGGAATCGGTTTGCAGCACGTCCGCCCATTGTTCGGCCAGGTAAGACTCCAGCGGTCCTTCCGGTTCAATGCAACTGATTTCGGATCGTTCCGTTGACTCCAACGCGATCTGTTTCAATCGCCGACGATTAATCTTGCCACCCGACGTCCTAGGAATCGTCGCGATGCAGTGCACTTGGTCGGGACGTTTGTACTTTGCCAAACGTTCCGCGTTTCCGACCAAGTCGGAAGCCGATTCAGTCACCACAAAGATGTGCAAACGAGCCTCGCTGCCGGTTCCGACAATGCATGCGGCGGCATCCTGGACGGCGTCCATCTGCTGGTACGCTCGCTGCACTTCCGACAAATCGACCCGATAACCGCGAAGCTTGGCTTGATCATCGATACGCCCCAAAAACATCAATTGCCCCTGCGCGTTGATCCAGCCTCGATCGCCGGTCAAATACGCCCGTGTGGTATCGGTCGATTGATCCGGCCCTTGCTGATGAACACGGTTCATTGACCAACAGACGAATCGCTGATCGGTCAACGCATCGTCGTCCAAGTAACCGTCCGCCAGTCCCGGGCCCACGATGACGATCTGGCCTGGAATGCCGTCGGGAACGCCCTGTCCCGCTTCGTCGACCACCACCACGCGACTGTTGGCGACTGGACGCCCGATCGGTATGGGACGCCGAACATCTGCTTGAAAGTCGACACGGTAGGCCGTCGCTTCCACAGCCGTTTCGGTGGGACCGTAGAAATTCCAAAGTTCGGCATCGGGAATCTTTGCGACTTGCTGTACCAAGTCGTCCGTCAAATCCTCGCCGCCCGACCAAACCTGTCGGATCTGGCAATGGGCCATATCCAAACGATCCAACACTGCGGCGACCATTCCCGGAGTCCCCGGTAACACGGTCACCCGGTCACGATCGACCGCCTGCACCACAGATGCCAAGTCCAAAGCGGACGATTGCCAAACCAAACGTGATCCTTGGTCCAACGTTGCCATCATGACGCCAAACCCGGCATCGAATTGGACCGACATCCACGCAAGCACCGCGTCATCGGCGGACAGCGGCACCGCCGCGCGTCGCCACGCCAGTGTATTGCCGATCGCCCGATGACTGACCTGCACACCTTTCGGCCCTGACGTGGAACCCGACGTGTAAATCACATAAGCCAAGTCGTCGCCGGCGATTGCGGGCAAGCGATCGCCAGACGATTCAGTCGTCGAGATCGCTTCTTCCAAGTCCCAGACTTCCAACTGCTCCACGCGTCCCAAAGCCTGTTCAAAGTATTGACGCCCCGGTGCATCCACGATCGCCAGTCGACACCCAGTCTGGCCAACCAGGTCATCGGCGGAAACCGATGCCATCGATGCATCCAATGGGCACACCGCAGCCCCGCTACGCAGAACGCCAAGCACCGCCGGCACCACCGCCGCGTTCGACCGACAAACGATCGGAACAACAGCACCGCGGCCCACACCCTGGTTGGCCAAACCTTTCGCGATCGACCGGCTGATCGAATCCAGTTTGCCGTAGGACCATGAACCGTTGTCCGATGTGATGGCAATTCGATCAGGAAACTGTGCACATGTTTGTTCGAAACCTTGAAGGATCGACTGAGGCGTTTGGACGTCAATGTCGCCAAAGATCCCAATGTCGTCCGATTCCGCCGATGCATCCGCAAGAGCCTGCAACAGTCGCACCCGGGGCTGCGTCACCAATTGATCCAGCAGACTTCGAAAATTGATCTCCATTTGCTGCATGCTTGCCCGGTCAAACAAATCACGACAAAAACAAAGCATGCCGTCGATCGTTTTGCCGGATGATTCAAACGCGAATTCCAGATCATAATGACACGTCGGATGGTCCACCGAAAACGCTTCCTGCAACATACCACCGACGTCGTGCCGCACATCGACTTGGCCGTGCTGAGGCATCAAAAACTTGGCGCGACCTGATTCGCTTCGGTCTTGTGAGTTTTCGAAGGTGCAAAGCACTTGCATCAGTGGCGATCGACTGACATCGCGAATTGGTGCCGCGTCACGAACGATCTCCGATAGCGGATAGGCTTCATGTTCCATTGCCGCAACCATTCGCTGTGCCGTCGCACGCACCAGATCATCGAATGTCGACGCATGATCGACATCCGCACGAATCGGCAAAACACCGCTGAACAAGCCGACGGTTTTCTCATATTTGCGTTGGCTTCTTCCCGAAAATGGGCTGCCCAGCAAGAAGTGACTTTGGGCGGTGTATCGATAAATCAAAACAGCAATCGCCGTCAGCAACACGGCGTTGATCGTAGCGCCACACCCTACCGCCAAGTCACGCAAGCGGCGTGTCAGTGTTTCATCCAGGTGCATTGGAATGACGTCGGCTTGTCCGGTGAATCGATCCGGACGCCGACGATCCAATGGCCAATCCAACACGTGATCGGCTTCATGACACTGCGTTGCCCAGTATTCGTGTAGCCGGTTGACCTGATCCGATTGCAAGAGCGTCTCTTGCTCGCGAACAAAGTCGCCGTAGTTGGCCGCTGCCGGTGGCAGATCGGGATCCCGGCCGTGCAAGATTGCGGGATAGATTGTCCGCAATTCGTTCATCAACAGAACGAGCGACCAGAAATCCGTGACAATGTGATGCGCCGTTGCCAAGACGATTTGGTCTTCGGGCGTTCGATCAAACACCGTCAGTCGCAAGAGCGGTCCATTGGCCAAATCGAATGGCTTCGCTACGTCGGTGAGAATTCGTCGACGGACCCAAGAGTCGTCCTGTCCTTTGGCCGGGCATAACACAAAACCCGGTGACATCGCCGGCTGCACCGTTTGCCGCAACTGTCCGTTGGATTCCTGAAAAGTGGTTCGCAGTGCCGGATGACGATCCACCAGCAATTGCATCGCCCGTCGAAGTGCATCCGCATCCAAAGGCGAACGAATCCGGGCGGGCAAGAACACGTTGTACGCCGACGATTCGGGGTCACGCTGATAAGCATGCCAGATGCCGCGTTGCTGTGCAGACATTGCGAACGACGAACTCGAAGCACGCCGTTTTTGCAGAATCCGCTTCAGAAGTTCGCGTTTTTCATCAGCGGTCAAACCCGCCATGTCCATTCCATCGGGTATCGATCGGGTCACAATGTTTCCGTTGATCCGGGATGCGTTTCATCCACGGAACTTTCGTCCATGATTGCCTGTTGGACACCCTCGGCCCCCACACGCGACAACCACTGGTCCAGTTCCTCTTCGCTCATTTGGTCGACATCGTCGGGGCTTACTTGGTCGACGTCACTGGTCGCCGAATCAGCAACCAAGCTCTGATGGTCGGCCTCATCGGAAGATTCGGTGACGGGTGTTTGCATCAACTGACGATCAACCGATGCCGTGATTCGACACAGATTCGCGTCGCTCATCAAATCCGAAATCGGCATCACAATCTCAAAGCGGCTCTCAATCCAGTTTCGCAACTCGACGGCCATCAATGAATCCAAGCCTAACTCCAACAGTGACCGGTCGGCATCCCACTGATCGGAACGCAGGCCCAATAACCCGTTCAATTTCGAACGCAGTTGGTCAGTGATTTTCGACTGGCGTTCGACCATATCCACTTGCCGCAACGCCCCCGCGTCAAAGACGTCGGCGGCTCCTGATTCGTGTCGAATCAAGTGGGCGAATCGAGGCGATACGTTGTCCGTCAGCCCCAAACCTCGCCACAACGACCAGTCCATTTTCAAAACGCTGCACTGGATCGAATCGCTGCGAATCAGTTCCTCTAGTGAACGCATCGCTTCGTCAATCGAAAAGCGCAGTACACCTTGGCGTTCCAATCGATCCCCCAACTCCTGACGCTGGGCCAGATAGCCGGCACCACCGACATGCCCCCAGTTGATCACCAACGCGGGCAACCCTTTGCATCGGCGATGCATCGCCAAGCCATCCAGAGCGGCATTGGCCGCTGAGTAATTGGCTTGGCCGGCATGACCAAAAATGCTGGACAAGGATGAAAACAGCACGAAATGGTCAATCGCTTGCGGAACCAATTCACGGTCCAGCGATGCCTTGTGCAGATTCCATCCACCCAGGATTTTCGGGTTCAAAACTTCGTTCAGAGTCGAAGCGTCCAAATCGATCAGCAATCGATCCTTCAAGACCATGGCCGTATGAAAGATCCCAGCCAGCGGAGGCAGTTCATCGCGAATCCGTTCCATCGTACGGCGGACTTGAACCGGATCGGTGATGTCCGTTGGAATGTGCGTTACTGTCGCACCGGCGGCACGAATCGCGTCAATCTGGTCGACCTGTTCATCGCTCAGTTTGCCCGATCGTCCCCCCAACACCAGATGACCGGCACCGTGCCCCGCCATCCATCGTGCCAGTTCCATTCCGAAACCACCCAGACCACCGGCAATCCAGTAGGTCCGATCGGAATTGAACAATGAAAGGTCGTTTGCGGATGTGGCGGACGACTCCGATGCAACCCCCTGATCCGGAAACACATCACCCGGTGCGTCTTCATAGCTGATCGCGACCTTGCCAATGTGCTTTGCTTTTTGCATCCATCGAAACGCTTCTCGTGTTTCGTTCGCCTTGAATGACTTCGTCGGCAACGGTTGCAATGTCCCGTCGTCAAACTGGGGCATCAGATCACGCAACATTTGGCCCATCATCTCGGGTTGTTCGGTGAACAACTGGTCCAAATCAATGGCAAAGAAGGCCAAGTTGTTTCGGAACGGCGTCAGGTTCAGCACCTGGTCCCCATAGATGTCTCGTTTGCCGATCTCCAAGAATCGGCCACCCGTTTTTAGCAATCCCAGACCTTGCCGGATGGCTTCACCGGGAAGCGAGTTCAACACGGCATCAACGCCGAAGCCATCGGTCGCGCGGCGGACGTCGTCGGCAAATTGCAACGAACGCGAATCGGATACCGAAGCAACGCCCAGACGCCGAACATGATCTCGCTTCTGTGGATTCCCCGCGGTGGCATGAACATGGATCCCCAATTGCTTTGCCAACTGGATCGCTGCCAACCCCACACCGCCACTGGCGGAATGTACCAACAGCGATTCCCCGCGATGCAAACGTGCACAGTGTTCGATGGCGTACTTGGCTGTCAGAAATGCAATCGGCAAACAGGCCGCCTGTTCCGGAGTCGTTGCTTGTGGCTTTCGGGCAACCAATCGCTGGTCCACCACCGCGTGCGTCGCGAAACTGCCTTTGGCGATCGCGACCACCGTGTCGCCCACTTGAAATTCCCCAACCAAACTTCCGACTCGCGTGACGCGCCCGCAACATTCGGCACCCAGCACCACCGGTCCGTCGGGCAATCCGGGGTAAAGATCCAACGCCTTCATGACGTCGCTGAAATTCAGTCCCGTCGCCAACACTTCAATCTCGACATCGCCATCGCCCAATTCGGCTGGATACTGGGCCACGTAATGCAGATCACCAATACCAACCGTCTTGCCCAACGCCAAACGTGAACGGCGGGAGCCCTTGGCGGAATTTGGAAGTGGCAATGAGGTGTGGGGAACATACCGCCGCACGAACCGCCTGGTTCCGCGGTACATCACTTCGTCTTCTTCGTCGTCCGTGGTCAATTCCTTGACCAACTGTTCGGTCGCCAACGTTTCATCTTCGATGGAAAGATCAACCAAACGCGTCGACATCGATCCAAATTCACTGATCAGCACGCGTCCCAATCCAATCGTCGGCGTCTGACAAAACTGCACGTCTTCCGGTTCGTCGTCGGTGGACTGTGCCCCGGTGGTCACGATGGTCAACCGCGGCTTGATCGTTTCGGAAACCGCACGTTTGGCGGTGTCCGCATGTTCCGGGCGACGATCCCATGCTTGGGCAAACAGCACCAGTGATTCGGTACTGACCGAAGTGGTTTGCCGCACCGCATGGACTTCTTGAATCTCATGATTCTTTGGCAGACCGGTCGCCCACAAATGCAACACGTCGCTGATGCTTTCGATGCCGACTTCATCCAACAGCCGATCCCAGTGCTCGGGCACACAAGGATCAATCGTCCAGCAACTTTGATTGCGTGAGAACGTCTGGCCGACGCGGACTTCGGCAATGTCGATTCCCATCATCCGCTGTCGCTGAATCAGATGCTGCGCGACACCAGTCTCGACGGCCATCACCAAGTAGCGACGTCGCCCATTCATGGAAATGCCATCGGACCGTTCCGTGTCCGGTGTTTGCCATTGGTACCGATACAGCAGATCGGATACGCCCTTGGATTCGGCGACGCCCGAAGCATTTCGGCTTTCGAAATCCTCAATCACGGCAACCAGTTGGCCGAACGAATCCCAGATCGTCAGTTCGCAAAGCATGCGATAGGCATCTTTGGACACGATCCGCGCGTGAACGGTCAATTCCGACAACCCGACATCCGACTGGGTTGCGTCCGGCAAATTCCACTGAACCCGACCCATCCGGCTGGGAAGATAAAGGTCTCCGACGTGGTGATCAAAATCTTGATCCGCGACCACCATGGCGTGGAAACAAGCGTCTAGTAACGCCGGATGCACGACGTAATCACCGGCCTGTGACAGCAGGTCATCTGGCAAGCAAACTTCAACGACGGCCTCATGTGACCGGCGACGGCCATGACGCACACCTTGGAACATCGCCCCATATTCCAGGCCCAGCCTGCTGCAATAGCGATAGCAGCGGGACTGAGTCACCGTTTCATCACAGCGATCCCAAACGGATTGAAAGTCTTGCTTGGATGAGGCGGGACGATCGTCATCGCTGACCCCCACCGTGGCAACCGATTGCCAGGGTTCCGTTGCGCTGGCACGGGAATAGAAGTTCAACCGACTTTCACGCGAATCGAAATCGACCGCTGTCCATTGCGGATGCTCGGCGTCCAGCACCATCGGCCGCAACAGACGAACATCCTTCAGACGTACAGCCTGCTCAGCCCCCTGTTGGCGGATCGCCGAAAGAGCACTTTCGATCATCGCCGCCGCCGGATACAGAACCGATTGCCGCACCCGGTGGTCGCCCAGGTAGGAATGTGTCTTCAACGACAGACGATTCTGCCACCTCGGCTCCGGTGCATCGACCAGATCTCCAAGTAGCGGATGATAGTCTTCCGGCAACCGAGTCTTTTTCGACTCATGCGATTCGTACCAGCAGTCTTCCTTTTGCATGACGTACCGCGGCAACTTGGCCCACGTCGTCTTGGAAGGAATAATCGCGTCCCAATCGATCGCCGCATCGACCGCGTACAGTTGGCAAAACGCACGCCGCATCGTATCGACTTCGTCTTCATCACGTCGCAATGATGCGACGGTGTGGATCTTTGACTTGCGCTGCGAAGCGCATTCATTGATCATGTAAGACAGCACAGGGTGTGGCCCGAGTTCCAGCGCCACTTCGACGCCCTGATCAACCACAACATCAATCGCATCGGCAAACAGAACGCTTTGACGGACGTTTTGCCACCAGTATTCTGCATCCAGTTCGGGTCCCTGCACGAGCTTGCCGGTGACGGTGGAAACCATTGGCAGCGACGGCGTCTTTGGCTGAATCGACGCTAGGGATTCCAGCAATTCGTCGCGCACCGGGTCCATTTGTGGGCTATGGAACGCGTATTCGACCGCCAGTCGACGTACGAACCGCCCGGCACGTTCCAACTGACAAGCCAACGACTCGACGGCGTCATCGTCGCCCGAAATCGTCACGCTTTCGGGTCCATTCACAGCCGCCAACGCAAGACGATCATGTTGCCCGGCAATACGGTCGGCCGCTTCGTCGGCACTGATTCCAGCGGCAATCATGCTGCCGCGCGACGTTGCCAAATCCATGGTCCGCCCGCGGTGAAACGCCACACGACAGGCATCGTTAAATGACAGGCCACCGCAAAGGTAAGCCGCAGCAATCTCGCCGACGCTGTGGCCAACCAAAACTGACGGTCGGACCCCCAACGTTTCCCACTGTGATGCCAGCGCCACTTGGATCGCGAACAAAGCGGGCTGAGCAATCTTGGTTTCATTCAATCGTGAATCGGCTTCGTCGCGATGAAGCTCTTCCAAGAGCGACCATTCGCCGTGACGCCCGATCTGCTGATCGCATTGCTGTAGTTTCTTGGCGAAAGCTCCGCCGGCGGCATACAAACGGCGGCCCATCGCCCAGTGCTGGGCCCCCTGACCACAACAGGCAAACAAAATCCCGGCCTGCCGACCGGTTCGGCTGATCGAACGCTGTGCGTCAGTCGTATCGACCGGGCCGCGCGATAGTTCGGTCGCCCAGCGATTCGTATCGCAACCGAAAACAACATGACGGTGACGCAAATGATTGCGATGGTGTACCGACGTGGCCAATACGGCGTCCATTTGGCATGACGCGCCGTCTTGGATCAAGAATTGTCCCCACCGGTCCATGTTTTCGGCCAAGGACACCGGTGATTGTCCGGAAATGGGCAACGGAACTCCCAGCTGGCCAAACTCCGATGCATTGACCTGTTGCTGACCAGGGTCCTTCGCTATGTGGTGCGATTCGCCAACGTCAAAGTCTTCGATAACCACGTGTGCGTTGGCACCGCCGTACCCAAATCCATTGATGCCGGCAATCCGTCGTCCTTCAATGGTCGGCCAATCTTGATTCTCCAACGGCAAACGCAATTGTCCGTCGGCTAAATCAATGGCTGGATTCAAACTGCGGAAGTTCAGCAGCTTGGGAATCGTTCGGTGACGCATCGACAGCGCGACCTTAATGATGCTTGCGATCCCCGCACCGGCTTCCAAGTGGCCGATGTTGGTCTTCACACTGCCGACATAACAGGGGTGTTTTCGCGCAGAATGACGACCAATAACCCCAGCAATTGCGGCAGCTTCGATGGGGTCGCCGACCGCGGTTCCCGTTCCGTGGGCTTCGACATAGCCGACCAACCCCGGATCGATTCCCGATTTCCGATAGGCGTGCCGCATCAAATTCATTTGCGCCTGCTGACTTGGCACGGTCATGCCATCGGTATGCCCGTCTTGATTCAGCGCGGTGGATCGAATGACACAATAGACCTGGTCACCGTCGCGCAGTGCATCATCCAAAGGCTTCAGCATCACCATGCCGGCACCCTCGCTGCGGACGTAACCGTCGGCGGATGCATCAAATGTTTTGCACCGGCCGTCGCTGGACAACACACCCAATTGGCTAAATGCGATATAGAAATCGGGCAGCAGAAGCGCATTGACGCCACCGACCAATGCCGAATCGGCTTGTCCGTCCCACATCGCCTGACAGGCCAAATGCAGCGCCACTAAGGACGACGAACAGGCCGTATCCACGGCGACACTGGGTCCACGCAAGTCGAAACAATAGCTGACCCGGTTGGCGGCGATGCTGCTGGACGCGCCGGTATTGCTGTAGGGACCGAGTACGGATCGATCGTGAAAGCTAAGTCCCGCGACGGCGTAATCAATGCTGCTGATCCCAACGAAGACCGCCGTTCTTGAACCGGCCATCGATTCGATTGGTTGTCCGGCGTCTTCCATCGCCTGCCATGCAGCCTGCAGCAACAGTCGCTGTTGCGGGTCCATTGCGGCGGCTTCGCGCGGCGAGATGCCGAACAGTTGCGGGTCGAACTCTCGAATCCCGTCGACAAAGCCTCCCCACCGACTTTGTGTTTTCCCGGGCACCGATTCGCCGGACTGAAAAAACTTTCTCAGGTTCCAACGATCCGACGGAGTGGACGAAATTGCATCACGCCCCTGGGACAACAACTGCCAGAACAACTCCGGATCATTCGCACCGCCGGGAAAACGGCATCCCAGTCCGACCACCGCGATGGCGGGCGGGCCGAGAGTGTTCGATGTAGATGGGCTGAAATCAATCACGTTTGACCGGGGATAACCGAGAACCAGGCCCCACAGACAGTTCAGCGAGCGTCGAGTCGTCAGAGGGACAGAAAATTTATGAATTATGGCTCACCCTAGGCGCCTGGCAAACCACAACGGCCACGCAGACTAGGCAAGATCGCGAAAAGCGTCCGTGGGCATCAGTCGTGCCGCCCGCACCGCCGGCAAAAGCGCTCCGATCACTCCAATCCCGATCCCGATCACCGATCCCTGGAACATGACCACGGGCCGAATGGATGGATTCAGCACCCCCGCAACTGCCGGCGAACGACTCATCAACCACGTCAGGACCACAGCACATGCGATGCCCGACAGCGTGGACGCCACCGCCAGCAAGCAAGATTCCCCCAAAATCATTGCCACCACGCGACGACGCGACCAACCAATCGCTCTCAAGATTCCGATCTCGCCGGTTCGCTCGACGACGCTGGTCATCATCGTGTTCAACGTCCCCACCGCACCGATCAAGATCGCGATCATGGACGTCATCCATGCCATCGCAGACGCGATTTGCATCCGCGTGTCGGTCGACACGAAATCCTCGGTCAGCAAAGGCAACAGCTTTGCATCCAAGGACTCAATCCGCCGGACCACTTGCCCGGCTTGCTGCTGGGTCGACGTCGGATCGATCACCACGTTGACATACGTGACTTGATCCTCGCGGCCGGTCAACGCTTGCAACTGATCCAGCGGCAATACCATCGACCCGTTTTCCCAAGTGCTGCGACTCGTGAAAACGTCAGCGACCCGGTACGGATCATCGAACAGTAGGACCGTGTCGCCGGGCTGCGTCTCCAAGCGATCGGCCAGATTTTTTCCCAACCAGACCCGGCGGTCTTTGGATTGGTCATTGCCGGACGACTGGAATTGAAAGTTATCCATCATCCACGAATCGGGTCGCAGCCCCATTGCCGGAATCCCGTACACGCCCTGTTGTTCCAGCGACAGCGTTTCCAACAACACGACCGCCGACTTTTGGACGCCCGGGACATTTCCGATCCTGTCGGCGATCGATGCGTCCAATGAACTACTCAAGCGGTCCGCTGCCCCCTGTCGCGAAACCACGATGTCGACCGAATGGCTGCGATAGACGCCCGCGAACGATTCCTTGAATCCCGATGCGATGCCAAGCAACGCGACGACGCTGGCAATCGCCGTGGTCAATGCGGCCAACGTCAGCAGCGATCGAAACGGACGGCGAAACAGGTTTTTCGCGATCAGGGATGTGAACCGCACGGGTCGGCTTTCCTTTGGTAAGACTTCAACTTTTTCGACAAAGATCCGGTCGCCCCGATCAATCCACTTTAGCCGGGGAACCCCCTTCGATCGGTCCGATTTGAACGACGGTATCGGATTTCGCGAAAAAGCCCACCATGCGGACATCCACATCACCGACATTGGTTTTCCGTTCGCCCCGTCACGATAGATGCGTCAATTCCGTGTTCTTACTTGCTTGCTGATTCTTCTGTTCGGTGGTTGCATGCACCGACCGTTTCCGGTCGCGATGCGCGGCATGATCGGCGGACGCATGCAAATGGACGGGAACATGAACGTCAGCGGCCGAACCGCGGTCGATGGCACGATGACTATGAACGGTGATCTGGTGACCAAGGTGAAGGCGGACAATACAGCGTCGGCACTTTCATCGGTCGTCGTCCAGGGATCGTCGGATTCACGGACCACAAAAATCGCAGTGATCGAACTGGATGGATTACTGGTCAATCGAAACTTGGGCGGCGTCGGGTCACTGGCGGAAAACCCCGTGGCGCTCTTTCGCGAAAAGATCCGCCATCTGGAACAAGATCCGACCGTCGATGCGGTGGTTTTGCGAATCGATTCACCTGGTGGCGGTGTGACCGCTGCGGAAATGATCGGTCACGACCTGCATCGCTTTCGCCAACGCACCGGTATTCCGGTCGTCGCCTGCTTGATGACTCATGGTGCCGGCGCCGCCTATTACGTCGCCACCCACTGCGACGCCGTTATTGCTCATGGCACGTCCGTCGTCGGTGGGATCGGCGTGATCTTGAATCTGTACAACATGGAAGACGCACTCGGTCAGTACAACATCATTGCGATTCCCGTGAAATCAGGATCACAGATTGATGCGGGATCCCCGGTACGAACGATGTCTGAAGATGAACGAGCAACGCTGCAGCAAATGGCCGACTCGTTTCATCAGATGTTTGTCGATCAAGTCAAACAAGCGCGCCCCGCGTTGGCCGGTCCCTCTGGCGGAACTGTCGACGACTGGTTCGACGGTCGCGTCGTGACTGGGTCCCAAGCCGCTCAAGCGGGACTTGTCGACCAGACCGGATTCATCGACGACGCGATCACGATGGCCGGTGATTTGGCGGGCATCGACACCGATGCATGTTCGGTCATCATGCTCCGGCGGGACAACGACCGCGCGTTCACGCCGCTGGACATCACCCCCGTGCGATCGCAGATCGGATCCATACTGCCGATTCAAGTCCCCGGGCTGGACCGCAGCGAACTGCCGACCTTCATGTACCTTTGGCAGATCGAGCCGAAGTTCTCCCATCCCTAGGCATCTGCCACGCTCAGGTCCCGCATCACTTCTTGGACATTTGACGGCGAAACTTTCGCGCCGCCTCTTGGATCAGAAGCGGGAACTTGCTGCGCAAGAAGTTGCTTCCGCCGAACCAGCCTTCGGGCTCGAACAACAAAAACCTTCCTTCCACCAAGCAAGCGTCCACGGGCTGGTCTTCTAACGTCGCCAAGGACAACAACTGCAAATAGCCACCGGCACCACGATAGGGCTTCGGATCGCCTGCCACTCGTTTGCCAACCGCATTGCGTTGCACGGGCGTCCAAACAGAAGCGTATGGCGACGCCGAATCAACGGACTTCAATCGCCAAACCATCAGGTAGGCGTCATCGGTAGAAATCGATTCCGCTTCGATGATCCCACTGACGACGACTTGATTCATCAGTGGCACTTTGGCCAAACCATAGTGCCGCCGTAGCAACGCATCGATTCCAGCCTTGGATAACGCCTCAGGCTCCAGATCGACAAAGTCTGCATCAGAATCGTCTGCATCAACGTCGCTAAACAAGTCACGCATCAGATCGCGGTCACGCAGCGTCACCAAAGGAACATGCACGACGAAACGAAAGTGAACGTGATGACCGATACGCTGTCCCGATCCGTCCTTAACGTAATCCAGATCCATCCAAACCGGTGCGACGACCGAATCACGCACCATTCGATCCCAAGACAGACGACCAGCCAGCGTGTCCACGTGCGGCGGCGTCTCCCAGTCCAAAGGATTTGGAACTGGATGCAATGAACCGTCGCCAAATTCAATTCCGGGATCGATCAATTGATCGATCAGCCCGTCATCGCCCAGGGCAACATTGCCATCGATGCCGACGATACAGCCCAACAAAAGACTGATTACGACCCAAAGACGTGCCAAAGCGTTCATTCGTAATTGTTGTTCCATTGTTGAATGCATTGGTGAACGATCCGAACCCCTTCGCCAACGGAGTACGATCGCCAATCCGGTGACTCGGGAAAAAACGCTTCTTTCAGCCGTCGTTTGGCCCCCGCATACCTGGCGTCGGTGGTCTGGATCTTGCCCGCCAGATGCAAATGATGGCACGCATTTTCGTCGCTCAGTGCCTTCAGCACTTTGGTCGAAGAATACGTTCCGAATTCCGCACAGGCGTACAAATAATCGCCCCCGACAGCGTGCCGACACCAGTTTCCAAAATCACCGCGCGGATGATAGGCCTTTTCCCCCATGTCTTCGGTCACCGTCGACGGATCGAACAAACGGGTCAGCCAGCGACGATGCCTGGGTGTGAATTGCCCCGACGGTAACAGAACCCAAGATTTCCAGGGGCCCAATCCAGTGTGGAAATCCATGTGCACCACCCGGCCAGCCGCGTCCAAACATTCCGCCAATACGCGTCGAATCAATTCGTGCTGAACGGCCGGCCCTTTACCACCAAAAAACAATCCCTGCGGGAATTCGTATTGCCCCGATGCAATCGCTTGACGCAACGCCGTTTTGGAATGAATCGCAATCAACCATGCGGCTCGCAACTGAAACAGGACATTGGACATCGGTTCGACTGGATTGATGATCGAATCTAGTTTTGGGTATAGCGATGCGGCCCCACTGTACGGTTCATCGTCCACCATAAAGTTGCGATTCAAGTCTCGGTTTTGTGGATCAAACCGACGCAGATTGGCAAAGCCCCATGGATTGACCGCGTGGATCAACACGACTTTGACATCTTGGGGAAACCCGTCCCGCGTCCAGTCGGCCAACAACCTTGCCTGCACCGCGGACCCCAAGAATCCTTCGACGCCGTGCACGCCGCTGGTCACCAACATGACCTGATCGGAGTCAAGCGATCCACCGACGGCAACATCAATGGTCAACAGGTCGCCGGCCTGTTCGTTCTGGCGAACGCGATAACTGACCGGACGGATTCCGGCGCGAGTCGCAAGTTCACAGAATCGATCACGTGCTTCGAAGTAGTCGTCGGAAACAGCGTCGTCGGGCGGCACGCTCATGCGAGACAACCTTGGAGATACACGGATGGAAGTTTCTTCAGTTCTTCACGGCAAAGACCGGATCATGTTCATCCACAGCGGTCAAAATTGGTGACACCAACAGCACAATGGTCCGCTGAGGTGCAGTGTCGGATCCGCAATCAAAAGGCCGCAAGGCTGGCATGACGCAAAGGCCTTTCCGATGGCACGAATTGTCTACAGTTTATCAGGCGAAGGCCGTGGCCATGCGACCCGAGCCCACACCGTTATCTCGTTGCTTAGCCGACAGCATGACGTTCTAGTGTACGCCCCCGGGATGGCGCACGAGTTGTTGTCTCAGTGCCAGTACGATCCTCAACGAATCACGTTGCGGCGGCTGGACGGGTTGCGTTTCCGCTACCGTGGTCGCCGGCTGAGTTACCTATCTTCGCTGGTCGCATCGTCGGGTTTTTTAATGCGATTGCCGGCACGCATACGGACGATCCGTCATGAAATCCGCAACTGGGGCGCGACGCACGTCATCAACGACTTCGAACCGCTGTTGTCGCGAGTCGCCCGCAGTGCCAGCTTGCCGTTGATCAGCCTGGATCACCAGCACTTTCTTGCGGCGATGGACACCAGCGTCTTGCCATCGTCGCTGGCCCGCAAAGTTCGTTTTCTGCGGTTAAGTATCCCGCTTTTTTGCCCGCGTCCCGACCGACAGATCATTTCGTCTTATTTTGATTTTCCAGTCCGACCGTCGATGTCGCATCAAGTGACCAAAGTGGGACCTTTGCTTCGTAACGCCGTGCTGCGTGCCAAATCAGAATCTGGCGAACACTTGGTGGCATACTTTCGCCGCGACCTTCCAAAGCAACTGCTGGAATCGCTGAAACGTTGCGGCAAACAAGTCTACGTGTACGGGCTTGGGGCGTTGTCACCGACGGGAAACGTCCAGTTCTTGGAAACTTCCGTTGACGGTTTCCTGGAACACTTGCGATCCAGCACCGCGCTTGTCTGTAGCAGCGGAAACCAATTGATCGGCGAAGCCCTGCATTGGTCGAAACCCATCTTGGCTGTCCCGGAATTCGGAAACTTTGAACAAGAGATCAACGGATTCTTTCTGCCAACAACCGGCGGAGGCCAAACCGTCCAAGATTCCCAGGTTGGCCCGCAGACCGTCGGTGAGTTCTTGGAAAACATCGACCGCTATCGCAACGCCAAAGGTGCCGTCACGGCGGGAAATCAAGTGGTGATTGATCGCTTGAATCAGATGATCTTGGATCACGATTTCGCGGATCAGCAATCTGCCCCGTCCCACGCCGCCTGAAGTCCGCACCAACCGCTTGCCTTGACGGTCCCGCCGTCGCCCCACCCGTATTCAATACACCGAATTTCAATGCACCGAATCCGATTCACCCGGAGACCCAAGCTTGTTTCGAGCACTCGCAGGCGTTGACCTTCCGTCGACGTATTCTTTCCGCCGAACCGCTCAAGCTTTGACCCGAAGCCCGGGATGGATTCGAGACGCGTGGCGCACGCGG
Organism: Crateriforma conspicua; assembly: GCF_007752935.1. Classification (NCBI taxonomy): domain Bacteria; kingdom Pseudomonadati; phylum Planctomycetota; class Planctomycetia; order Pirellulales; family Pirellulaceae; genus Crateriforma; species Crateriforma conspicua. The sequence continues at coordinate 6,261,464 of NZ_CP036319.1, forward strand.
CGTCGCAAAGATGTCTTGCCACGCATGTTAACGTACACGGTGACGTTTGGATGTAACGCACGATGCATCATGTGCGATTCGTGGAAGATGCCTACCGACGATGACCTACGGTTGGACGACATCAAACGCATCTTTCGGCAACTGCCCACGATGGATGTGGTCCGTCTGACCGGCGGGGAACCCTTGGTGCGTATGGACTTCACCGAGATCGCGAATCTTGCAATCAAGACACTGCGTCCCCTGATGTTGCATGTCACCAGCAATGGCTTCCTGACCAAACGCTTGGTGGACTTCTGTGAAAAGCGTGATCAATCGGTCCCGCTGGAGTTGCTGATCTCCGTCGATGGAATGGGCGAGAAACACAATCAGATTCGTGGTAGCAACCTAGCCTGGCCCAGCGTCGTCAAGTCGCTACAGGCATTGGCACCGCGTCGAAAAGAGCTAAACCTAAAACTTGCGGTGAATCAGACCGTCGTCGACGCCGAAGGTGCCGATCACTACCGACAATTACAAGCGATGCTGCGCGATATGAATATCCCGCATCACCTGGTCATCGCCTACGACACCAGCGCGACCTACAACGTCCAGCGTGAACTGGATGTTGCCCCCAAAGCCCCAGGCGAATTTTTAACGTTTGGCGATTTGGACACACTGAAACTGGACGCATTGCTGGAACAGGCCGAACGTGACACGGCGCACTTGCCCTGGGGCGAACGTATCGCAAAACGGTATTACTTGCGTGGCATCCGTAATCGTATCGTCCACGGCCAAGCCAGCCCGAACCCGCCCTGTGTCGCCCTGACCAGTCATCTGCGGCTATTTCCCAACGGTGACGTTCCGACGTGCCAATTCAACAGCCGGATCGTGGGAAACTTGCGTGACCAAACCTTCAGCGAAGTGTGGCACGGCCTGAAAATGTCTGAGTCACGCGACTGGGTGCGATCGTGCCCAGGGTGTTGGGCCGAATGCGAAGTCATCCCCAGCGCCGTTTACAGCTTGGACATCCTGCAACGTGCGTCCGTTTCATCGCCGAAATCCGCTTCGGCGGTTTGATCAGCTACAACGAACCGCCCATGGGTGTCGGTTTGGATTTGGCTTGCCGCGTGGCTGTCACTTCGGCCGTTTCCAACGGAACCAACAACTCATTCCGCTGCTCGGCGACTTCGTATTCTGTTCTCGCACGGCGCAATTCAGCCTGTTTTTCGGCCTGAACCAGCGCATCAAATTGTTTGCCCGACATCACCCGCTGTTTTTCCAACAGAACCTCGGGGTCATACGTCAGTCCGTCGTGTGACTGGGCGACGGTGTACTTGGACAACTTCGTTCGTTCGTTTCGCAGACGCGTTTCGATTTGAAGGATTTTTTCATCCGCTGTGTCGCGAGCCAATCCTTTGGGGACCTTCTTCTTAGCGCCTCCGAATGCGTTGTAGTCATCGCTGGCCGATGTCCAGCGATCCCACCATGACAGCTTGGGCCCGAAGATGGCCGAGGTGATCCGATCGACGCGATCGAGCATGTGAGCTGAAACGGCGCGACTGCGTTTAAGGAACGCGGTTGGAAAAATCGGCAAATCCCAAACCGTGCGACTTTCAATCGCCATGTACCGCAGGTTGGCGATCAAATCGTACAGCAACCGAAGCGTCGTTTCGTTCTCCTGCATTTGCCGATAGGTCACGCCGTAATTCAATGAGCGTTCGGCCAAATAGTTCAACTTGGGCGTCAAGCTTGCCACACCCAGCGGCCCCCAGACGCGGCTGTTCCGAGCAGTCAATTGTTCGTTGTAAAGATCGACCATGATCGAATCTAACAACTCTTGACCAATCTGCTGCACTTCTTCGTCCGTCAATGGACGATCGATATAGTCTTCGCGATAGCGTGGAAAGACTCTTTCGCTGACCACCCGGATGAATCGATCGACCTTGTCTTCGAATTTCAACGCCAAAAAAATTCCGTGCTTGTTGGCATTGCTGGTAATGAACTCGGGATCCACCAGGTCAATTGGATCCACTTCATATAGAACCACGGACCCCTTGGTGGAATCCAGCGTCCGGCGCGCCTCCAGCGTCCCCACCTGCCGATGTCGAAAAAAGCCCCAGTTCGTATCTGTGTCTCCAGTATCGTAGCGGTGCACAATGACCCATCGATGCAGCGGATCGATCTTGCGAAGTCGTTGCTGCAGCCGTTCGGCTTGTTTGGTCAGCCAGGCTTGATCAGGCTGGAACAAGAAAGTGCGTTTGGAGACATCAAAGCGGTGCACCGCCCCCATCGCCTGGTCAGCAATCTCCGACGCATCGCTGGCCACAGCTTGGCTGACATCGCCACTGCGGGCAACATACTTACCCCATCGTTTAACGGCTTTTAAGAATTGCTTTTGATCAGTTAGCTGCTGATCGGACTTGAATTCATCCAATGGCACCATCGCCGAAGCCAACATTGCTTCACCGCCGGTTTTCGAATCCCCCACGATGTAAAAGTTGATGTCAAAATCGGCAGCCGCCTTTAAGAATTGTGACCTTGACAGTTCATTAAAGGAAACCGTTCGCCCGGCGGCGGTCCTGAAATGATCATTCGGAATAATGATGGTCATCCCACGCCAGTGATCCAACAAAGAACGATCCTGTTGGACCCGACGAACCAAATCAAAAAAACCGTAATACGAAACGTCCCAAACATCCAACCCGCTGCCGAAATAGTCTGCCAACTGGGTCCAGCGATCGATATCGTTCACATCGGTATTTCGATTCGCAATCAGCAAGAATCGTGACCCATCGTCACGTCGATAGGGCTCGGCAACGCGAATTTGCCAGTTCCGATAGTCGACACAACGAAATTCATCGTGACGCGGGCTGGATTTCGGTCGTTGAAGGTGCAGATCGATTCCGAATCGGAAAGCTTGATAGGGAACAATATCCGCATCTTCGCGGATGCCAATTCGGGTTTGAATCTGGTGTGTCTGCCCTGGCCGCAAATCGCCGATAGGACAGGTCAAATCCGTGGACATCAAGTCAAAAGATTGATCGGTTGGATCAAAAAAGGCGATGTTCTCGAAAGCCAGGTCACCGCTGAGCAATCGCATCTGGCTTTTGACGGCACGGTACAAATATTGGTTATCGAAGGTTTCATCACTGACGTTAGTAATCCCGACACGCACCCAAGTGGACTCCCCGGGCGTCAGACTGCCCAAAGCTTCGATCTCGGTCAATTCGATCGGAAAACGAACCTCGATGTCTTCGCCGTTTTCGAACTGACGAAAAGGACGGCAAATCCCACTTTCCATCCGACAGTGTGGATTGACTTGATGATCCAACGTGAACGGCTGACGTCGTGGGCGGTCAACGTCATAGTCACCCAAGCGAAAACGCAAGCCGGCGTTTTGGAACGTAAAACTTTCGCCCGGCTGCAACGACTTGACCAAGACCAGATCCACTTCATCGGGCAGAATCCATCGATCACGGTCCAGAAAGATCCGCACCACAAAATTGTCGGGCGTCGGCATGCCACCGCAATTGACGATGGTGATGGCGTCGGCACTGACCAGGCTATCGGGTTCCAGGATGGCATACTCCGATGCAACATCCAGTGTTCGCAATTGCAGGTCGTAAGGAGACGGATAACGAACCACGCCTTCGGGCAACCGAACATCAATTGCCAGACGCCCGGGGCGGGCCTCGGTACCATCGACCGGTCGATAAAACGCGGGCGCACCATCACGCCCTGCCCTGCCTCGGAACCCTCCCGGATTGCTACGGTGGACCACTCGCGTCCGCGTTCGGCCCTCACTGTCACGATAGGTTCTGGTCTCGGTCCAGTGATAACTGCTGCCACCGGGACCTCCGGGGCCACCCTTTCCCGGTTTACCCGGCGTTCCCGCGAAGCCCACATCGCCGCTGCGTTGATCGCCCTTGACCAACATCAGCAACCCCAGATCGCGATGATCGATCTGTAGCCGCAAGTCGGATCCGCGGCCCGCGTTTCCACCATCGGTTGCATTGCCCGCATTGCCGCCGTCGCCACCGGGCCCACCGTTTCCGCCACGCGAAAAACGAGTGGCATCGCGTCCACGATATCCGCGGCTGCCTGGCTGGCCATTGCCACCGTCACCGCCGTTGCCGCCTCGACCTCCCCGACCGTTCATGAAGACATAGCCCTGGTCGCCAATGTTCACATCGACTTGGACAGGACCGTTCAGCTGCAGATTTTGCTGATCCATCCCCGAAAATCCCAGCCGGATAATCGCGTCGTTGGCGTCGCCGCCGTCTTCGGGTGATGTCGCATTGCCGCCGTTGGCGCCACGCTTTCCGGGACGCGCCGGCGGGCGACGATAACTGGTACCGTGCTGTCCGTGCCGCCCGTTACGTCCACGTAGCGGCAACTGGTACAGGCTATCGATTTCCCCGACCGAGGCAAAACATCCGGGTCCTGGTTCGTCAGTTGGATCTAGTTGTCGATCGATTGCCAATTCCTATTTCTCCGCATCGTGGGTCACGTCGCCATTCTATCCTGACGACGCAGCGACATTGACGATGTCGAAAAGGATGAATCGACCGATTTCAAAGACAGCGTTGCCGCGGCCGCCTCTTCGCTGCAACACAAACCTTCTTGGCAACCCCCGACCGGCGATCAGACAAGGGAGAAGTGTAACGGTTCCGATCCCATCGACTATTTCGGTCCAGCTGGATTTCGTTCGACGATTGCCATGATTCCCGCTGGCGAACCCACGTCGATCACATGCCGATCGCCGCGTGATTCCGCCGCCCACTGTTCGCCGGTTGGTTGCCCGACGGCCCCCAGGACTCTGACATTCAGCTTTTCGGATTCCTGCCAACCCTTGATTGAGACCTTTCCTTTGACCGGACGAATCTCCACAGGGCCGTCGCCCCACTGGTCGACCGTTTGCATATCGTCATGCCAAGTCAATCCTTTGCAAACGGCTCGATCGGCCGCTACCAACAGCAACTGACGGCTGTGTTGGATCGGCTGCCCGTCCAAACTGACCAACATCACCACGGCAAATTCATTGGACAAGTCCGTCGATATGTGGTGAGTTCCTTTCCAGGCTTTACCCCGCCAATCCGATTGAAATCCTACGATCGCTTCGGCCATCGGCGTTTGCATCAACAGATGCCCACGACCGTCTTGAAAACCAAGCCAATCCAATTGTCCGCCTTCGGATCGGATCCCCTTGTCGATCAACACGGCCGGATAATCTGCGGTCGGCACTTCGTCATCGCCCACATATTGCCAACGCGTCTGCTGTACGAGAGGTAAGATCCTCGGAAACAGCGGGTCGAAAAAAGGTCGACGATCCCAACGACTGACTCGGCACCAATCGACCATTTGGCTAGCATTGACATTCCGAACCGTCCGTTCGGCAGCGGGCTGGATCACTTGCTGATGCCACATCAGACCGCAAGCCCACATCGCGGCCACTTTGATCGGATCGGGTGACAACTGGAACAATTCATGTCGCTCGATGACTGACTTGCTGTCATAGAAGCTGGATCCCCAGGCGTGAAAACACACACCATCCCAGTCTTGCAGCATGCTGAACGCGGTAACAATCGGCATCCCCTCGGCGGCATACTGATGAGGGTACGGATGCTGTGTTTCACTAATCACGAATGGCTTTCCGACCATTGCGGTGCGAGCAAATTGCACGATCGTGCTGTCCGATGGATCGTTCACCATTGGATCGTTTTTGATCCTGACCTCTGCGCCCGTACTGGGGTGCTGCCAATACCCATGTCCGTCCATGTAGTCGAACATGGCGTTGTTCAGCATGTGCGGATATCCGTTCAACGTATCGCTGTGATCAGAATCACCGATCAACATCGATTGCAGACCGACTTCATCCTTTAAGAAGGATCGCATCTGCGACAGAAACTTACGCTCTGTTTGCACAATGAACTGATAATCCGTTTCGAATCGTTCGCGACTGACCCTGGAAAATTCATCGGGCGACAGCAATGTCAAAGGCCCAGCCTGTCCCGCCTGATTTTCGAATTCATGTCTCTGTTGCGGCGATCGGTTTTCCGCCAGCCAACGGTTGAATTGACGGTTCAGTTCCTCGGCGTACTGCGTCGGCAAAGGGCTCCAGGTTCCCCCGTCTTGATCATCTACGCCGACCAATCTGCCGCTTAACCAACCGCCCACAAGCGAATTCTCGTTAACGATTTCCACCACCACGACCGCGGGTTCTTCGCAATAGCGTCGTCCAGTGTATGGATTGATGCGAGTCAACAGTTTTCGGGCATAGTCCTGCTGCAACTGAATCAAACGCGGATGGAAATGAGTGGCCCATTTCCCGAGCCCCAGTTCACGTGGCTGCGGAACTTCATCGCCCGGTCCGTAGGTCCGAAAAACGTTCAGATTCAAATTGGCGTAAATCCCACGCCGTCGCAGTTGGTCAAACAAATAGTCGAACTTTGCCAGGTCCGCTTCATTCAGCTGGTCCCATCGATCACCTGATCGGTCCAGACTGCTTTTACCCCAAGCTGAATCCAGTCCATGAAATCGGACACAGTTGATTCCCAGGGCGGCAAACGTATCGGCCAGTCGTTCGGCCTGCTGCTTTTCGGGAAAGCACGCCGGCCCGCCCAGATTGACTCCCCAAATCCGAAAGCGTTTGCCGGCCCCATCCACCAAGTGTTCTCCTTGTGGACGGATGAACCCGTGTTTGCCTGCGGGAGCATCCAGAAAACGGCTAAGGTCAAGTGACGATTCACCCATCGATGTCCAGTCCACGGGAAATGGAACACGTTGCTCCGCACGTGCCGTTGCCATCACCCCAAACAAGATGGTCACCAAAATCGCTGCATGCACCTTCACGGCCAAACCCTTCACCACGCTGGAAGACAAAAAACACTTCGTCGATCGCACTGGATTTTGCATCTGATACATTGCAATCCGGAACGATCACCACCAATGCGATCTGCCGCCTACACAGGACGACTTTTCGATGGGCCTTCAAAATAACTTAACGCGACGCGACCACCGACCGAGCAGAACGACTTGTCGCACCTGGACAGGTGCTTTTGCTTTGGTCGCGGTCCAAGCCATCTTTTGTCCCTGGACCGCCTTTGGTTTGGACCCAGATTTTGCGAAACCACAAGCCGCCTTTACCGGGTTCATCCAGACGGACGAACCTGATTACCAGTGGCAATTGGAAGACAAGGTTGATACCGCGGGTTATCAGAAGTGGTCGTTGAAACTGACCAGCCAGCGTTGGCAAAACATCGTTTGGAAGCACGATGTTCGCGTTTATGTCCCCAAGCCCTGTCCGCATCCGGATGCAGCGATCTTGTTCATCAACGGTGGCTCCAACCGTCGTCCGCCCAATGCAGCGATCGAACCCGCCTGTGTGGCTTTAGCCGGTATGAGCGGTATGCCGGTTGTGGCCTTGTTCCAGGTCCCCAATCAACCGTTGCTGGGGGGCAAATATGAGGACGCATTGATTGCTGCGACTTGGCTGAAATACCTCGACACGGGCGACGGGACATGGCCGCTGTTGTTCCCGATGGTCAAGAGCGCAGTCAAGACGATGGACTGCGTTGGTGAACTTAGCGAACAACAATTACAACGTCCCATCGAACGCTTCATCGTGACCGGTGCGTCAAAGCGAGGCTGGACCAGTTGGTTATCGGCCGCCGCGGATGATCGCGTCATCGGCATTGCCCCCATGGTCATCGACACACTGAATTTTCGAAAACAGATGGAAGACCAGAAGCAGAAGTGGGGCTTCTTCAGCGAACAAATCGCCGACTACACCGAAGCTGGCTTGGTCAATCTTGAAAACGAAAGTGATGCAGAAAGACAATTGCGTTTGATGATGGATCCCTACGAGTACCGGGATCGAATACGCGTCCCCAAGTTGCTGATCAATGGCGCAAATGATCGCTATTGGCGTTGCGATGCCCTGGACAACTACTGGAACGACCTATCGTCGCCCAAGAATGTGTTGACCATTGCCAACGCAGGACACGGATTGGAAGGCGGGCATATGCGTGTGACCGCTTCGATTGCGACCTTTGCCGCAAAATGCGCCGAAGGCCGGCGATTACCGTCCATCCAGTGGTCCACCCAGACCGACGGGCGGTCCATTCGCTTCACCGCACAGTCCGATCGCGACGTGTCAGATTTTCGTTTTTGGGTGGCATTTTCCGACACACGCGATTTCCGCGATCGTCAATTCCATCGATTCGATGCGGATGCTGAAAACCGGCGAAAAGCGACGGTCGAATTCGATGTCCCCAAGGGTCAGCACGCTGCGGTTTTCGCGGACCTGACATTCGGCAGCATGCTGTCGGCCTTCGACCTATCCACCGGCATTGCGCAACCCGAACTTTAGTGAACCCTTGGATCAGTGCAGACTGCGGATTTCATCGCTGTACATCAAACACGGTGCCAACCGGCCATACGGATTGGGATTCGCTTCCAAGAACGGTGGTCGCAAAGGCAGTTCCAACTGTTCATCGTCGACGCCTTCCCAGTATCCATTGGGATCAAGACGAATCGCTTCCATCGCCAAGAACAAGTCGATCCGTTCCAGAATGAAATTGATGTGCTCTCGAGCCACGGAATTTAAGGCTCCGGTGAAGTCTTGCTGAGCTTCCAAAAAGTCACGTGCCACAACGTTACCGACCGCTAGCTGCAGTTGCAGTCGGGTACTGACCACACGTTCGTACGCCAGTGCCGCCGATGCAACGGCGATTTCATACTGGGTGCGCCGCAATCGAAGCTGACGCAAGCGTTCACGAATCGAAAACTTGATCTGGTCTTCTTGGTCGATCAAAGCGCGACGTGCTGCGTTGTAGTTGATCAACGCGGTACGATAAGCATTGCGTTCGATCCGTCGATTCAGCGGCGTGTCGAGCGCAAAACTAAGCCGAGTTTCGCTGTCGTCGAACGTGAAATCAAAGGCACGATTCACATCACTTCGTGTCCGCAGAATATGCGTCGCACGAATGTCGATGATCGAACGCAGATCATCCGCAGCCAACTTGATCTGACGTCGCGCGTCGGCCAATTCGCCCCGCTGGTTCATCAAGTCATAACGTTGCACCAATGCGGTCAGCATTGCTTCGTCGTCATCGATATCAACTTCATCCAACCCGCCAACATCACTACCAGCCACCTGATCCACCAAGTCGACAATCTCCTTGACCGTCTTTGCGATCAGTTCATCCATTTCGCCCTCTTGGTCGGGCAACAGATCGCCGGCGGCTTCGCGATCCAAGCGATCCACCCGCTGTAACAAAGGATCGCCGCGTTTGGATAGCGATTCCAATTCATCCAACTGTCGTTTTTCGATCGCGGTTTCCCATTGCCGAATCCATTGATCCAGTTCGCGATTGTAGGTTTCGACCTGCTGGTCCAACTGTTCCAGACCATTATCCTCGACCGGATCGGCCGGCCCGGCGTCGGGATCAGGGGGGCTCGATGCGGCTGATTCCGCCTGTCGCATCAGCGCCCGCAGACCGATGGCCGCTTCGGCCTGGGCCAGCTTGGCATCGATCAGATCAACCGTTCGCGCAAAGCGAATCATTGGCTCCGGTGGCAAGTCGCCGCTCAGTTCCCGACGCCGAATCGCATCCAGTTGATCTGCCTGCAAACGCGATTCGATCAGGGCCAGGATTGATTCCAATTGCGTCGCAGCACGCTGTTCGTCGGTCACTTCATCAATCCCGGACACCTCATTACGGACCCGCAAGGTATCCATCAGGCGGTCCACCAGTACGGTCGCACCATTGACCACCGAATCTCGTTCGCTCCATCGCCCCGCCGTGGTTTCCAGCAACGACGTTTTGGTTCGCTGGACAAGCTGGCGGGTCACGGTCAATTCGTCACTGGTGGTCAATGCCTCCAATTCGCTCAGCGAAATATTCAACGGCATTTCCGGCGGCAAGCCGATCGCAAGCTTCAACCGATCCAATGAGGTTTCCAATCGATTGCAATCACCCACCAGCGAACTCTGGCTCCGCAGTGCGTTTTGTTCAAACTGGTCGACCTGAATGCGTGGAATTCGACCCGCCTTCAAGTACTCTGCCCTACCCTGCAGGAAAGCCCGCAGGTTACTGAAGTAGTCCTGTGAACTGATCTCGATCGCCCGATAGGTCAGCAACAGGTTGTAATATCGACCGGCCATGTCGACAAAAAGCTCACGTCGGTACCGAATCAGATCCCGAGCCGCGTAAATCACGTCTCGCTCTGCCTGGGTCAGACTTTCGAAAACAATGTCGCGTTGTAAAAGCGATTGCTGAAAATCGAACAGCAACTCTGATCCCACATCGGCGGCGAAGCCTTGTGGCCCATTGAACGTCAGCACCACGCTGTTGGCAAAGCTGGCCAGGAATTGGCCTCCGGTGCACAACGTTTGCGTGACCGCCGCATTGGTGGGGATCGCCAACCGGTTGTTGGTCAGTCCGCGAAACCGTGAGTGCGTATAGTTCAAGGCCGTTCCGTTGCCCCGGCGGGTCGGACGCAACCAAAAATCGTAGCGTTCGCGAGTCAAACGCAGCGCCACCCGATACAGGATCTCTTTACGCGTCTGATATTCGCGGCTGTTGATCAACGTCAGTTCCATGACGTTGGGCAATGACAGGCGAGGCGCATCGCTAAGCATCGGCTCGATTTCTGCATCGGTTGCTTTGGGATACGACCGACGAAATTCTTCGCGTACCGATTCGAATTCCAGCATTCTGGGAATGCATGTTTGAGGAATTCGCCCCCAGTATTCCGGTGGAATCGGCACGATTCGCAAACCGCCCGTTGGTTGCGCATCACTGTCTTCCAAACGCTCATCGTCTGCGGCGTCCGACTCGATGGACGGCGTATTGTCGGCGTCTGCGTCTGGAGCATTCTGCAGCAATTGGCCCAATGAATCGGAATCGACCGCCTCCGAATCGGCTGGCAACGCCAGTTCCTCCGGTGCGTCCACCTGTTCGGGATCGGCGTCGTCACTGATCGCGAGTTCCGCGGCCGGCCGACTACCATCGGTGGCACCTGGCGCAGCCAGCTGCACCGCGGATGTTTGTTGCACAAAAGTGTCAGCAACTCGCATGTTCCCGACGCTCGCTGTCGCCGCAGCAACCTGTTTTGGTTTCCCAGAACTGGTCGGGTCGCTTGATGAAGGTGCGACGGATTTAAATTCCGAGTACGGCGGCACTATGATCGGTTGATGGGTACCGGTTTGCGACTGGTCGGCGGCCCCCTGTACGTTCGGATCAATCAGACCAGGGTCGATCAGTTCAGGACTGTTGCCCGCTGGGATCAGTTCAGGCTGCGGAGTCGTTTCGGGATTTGCTTCCCCCCGCGTTTCGTCCGGCTCCGCCGAGTCGTCAACGGACTCCAAGTCGCCCGATTCATCCGCGGCCAAATCCACCGATTGGCGTGGATCACCCGTCGCAAGCTGCGGCAGCGTGTACCCGTGCAAACGGGGTTCGGGTGGCGGCAACGCCGGGCAATCTTCGGGCGACGGGTCAAAGAAACGCGATCGGGGATCGACCTGAATCCCTGGCAAACGAGGCAGATTCCAAGCCTCTTCGGCGCGTTTCTCCTGATAAATCGCCTCGACATCACAATCCGCTTGGGTGCGGTAGTGTTTGCGAGTGCAGCCGCCAACGGAAAGACAGACCGCCCCAAGCATGGTGCCAAGGACGAACCAGCGTGAGCGAAGATTCGTGAAGCTGATGATCAAGACGGTCATGCCGATTCCAAGGGCGCGCGAGAACCACGCAGTTTGGAATCGGCAATCGGTTATTCGCCTTTCGACGGTTTCTCACGACGAAGGGGTCGGTCGGGTCAGGCAAACTTTTCCGCCCCGCCAGCGGCCGGTCCGGCCAATCCGACCGGACCGTTGATGCAACACCGACGTGAAACTGAAACGCTAGATTTCAATCCACTTGCCGGCGACGGGTGCCGGAAACACACCGTCGGCATCGGCCAGCACCGGTGGTGGACTGTCGTCGGTCAGGTCGTCCAGATAGTCACAGAACTGGAAGTTCGAATTGACGATCTCGTCCATGGTCACGATGCGGTTGTAGTGTGCTGCGGCTCGGCCCATCAACGACGCGTAGTCGGCTTTGACCGCACGATGACATTCGTTGTAGGGGGTGTCCGACCGAATCGCGCGGACAAAGTCGACCCATTCGTAGTCCCAGGGGACCAGTTTGTCCGCTTCGGGTCGCCAATCGATGTTGTCATCGTCAACCCGCAAGTCTTTGTACATGTGCACGGTCGCTTTGTGCACGTTCCCAGAAAACTGTGCGGCTCGTTTGCTGCCATGGATGTAGGTGGCAAAATCCCTGTGCCCGCCTTCGGCGCGACGGAATCCACAGAACGCTTTACGTCCGTCGGGGAAGGTGTACTCCATCGTGTAGGTGTCGATATTTTGGCCGTGATCGGTGCTGCCGACTTCACGTCCACCCATCCCGTCGCAGGAAACCGGCCAGTCGTCCATGATCCAACAGCATTCATCGATTTGGTGGATCAAGTTGTCGACCATGTGTCCCGATCCGACCCACAACAGATGCGTCTTCCCGAACTTTAGCTGTTCTTTGAAGATGTTGGACTTTTCACGTTGGGATCCCATCCAGCGCCGTGAAGCGCGACGATTAGCACGCACATAGGCCAGTTCGCCCAGTTCGCCGTCGCGAAGCTTTTCAATCAAAGCGGCGCGGGCGGGTGAGTGACGACACTGCAGACCGCAAGCAATCTTGACGCCTTTTTCGTCCGCCATCTTTCCGGCGTTCGCCATCCGTTGTAGCCCACGCGGGTCACAGGCAAACGGTTTTTCCATGAAAACATTGATGCCTTTGCTGACGGCATATTCGACATGTACCGGTCGAATGTATGCACGCGTCGTGCACATAGCGACGTCGCCAGGACGCAGGGTGTCGATCGCCTTTTTGTAGGCGTCAAAGCCCAAGAACCAACGCTCCTCCGGTGCATCGACTTGATCCGGAAACTTTTTGGTCAACGGGACCAAACGGGCTTGGATGTGCGACGATTCCAAGTCAGCCACGGCGTGCAGCTTGATCGGCCCCTGGTCTTTGGTATTGAATGCATTGACCACGGCACCGGCACCACGTCCCCCACTTCCGATCAACGCCAAGCGGATCGTGTGATCTTCCGCGGCGTGAACACGACGCATTGCACCGGTCACCAAGGTTGCCGAAGTTGCGGCGGCGGTCGCTTTCTTCATGAACGATCGACGGTTTTCCGTCGTGGTTTTCTTGACGTCAGACATTGGTTGTGAATCCAATCTGAAAGGTGGGGATATCGGAGGGACAAAGTATGCCTGTCACATGGGCGAACATGTCGCCGTTACAGTTCACTTTGCGCCCCATTGTAGCCACCTTCGGTCAAGAAAGACGCATCAGAACCGCACGCGCAGTGTCAAAACGACATAGGCATATTGTCGCAAAAGACGTCAAGTTTCCCGACGATCACGCGACCGAATCACAGGCAACCGATCTGCCACATCGGTCACTGCTGCCGAAGGGCTTCGATGGGATTCATCGCCGCAGCTTTGTAGGCCGGGTACACACCAAAGATGATGCCGATCGCAACGGAGATCCCAAACGCCAACGCTATGGAAGCTGCACTGGTGACCGTTTGCATCCCGGCAACCGCGGTGACCACCATTGGAATACTGATTCCCAGAAAGATCCCCAACAGGCCGCCGGTCGCCGACAAGACCGTGGTTTCGACCAAGAACTGGCGAATGATGTCACGGCGTTTGGCACCGATCGCACGCCGGATCCCAATTTCGCGAGTCCGTTCGGTCACCGTCGCAAGCATGATGTTCATGATGCCGATTCCGCCGACTAACAGTGAAATCCCCGCGATTGCCCCCAAGACCAAATTCCAAATCCGCTTTTCATGTTCCGCCTGGGCCATCAACTCCAGCGGCACGAGTACCTGGTAATCGGTGGTGTCGGTGTGTCGCTTTTCCAACAGGTCACGGACCATCGTCGCCGTCGGTGCAACTTGGTCGCCATCGGCCACCGCAATCGTGATCTCACTTAGTTCGACGCGGTCGAATTCGCGACTGCTGGCGGCTTCACGCGTCAAGAATCCGAAACGTGCTCGGCCCGTCTCCAATGGCACGAAGATGTCGCGATTGGCATCGTCCCCGCCCGATTCACCGGCGCGAGCGATCCCGCTGTCACGAGCCGACAAAACGCCGACCACCCGGAACGCGGTGCCGCCGACCAGAATCGGTTGATCCAATGGATCGTTGTATCCGAACAGTTCCGTCGCCGCGCCCTGAGTCAACACGGCCACGTTGGCCATGCTTTCGCGATCGCGACGTTGCAAAAAACGCCCACGTTGGACCTGGATGTTGCGAACGGCAGACAATTCGGGAGTCGTCGCGACAACACGTGCTTCGCCCAAACGGTTCCCGCCCTGGCTGACATCACGACGCTGCATCATCACCGGGACGACGGACCGTTTGGTGGGCAGATCTTCCAGCACACGCAGATCTTCATAGGTCAGCCCAAATGCATTGACTTGATACAGACTGCGTGACGTCACTGCGGAAGTTGACGAATTGTTGTTGTCACCGCCGTCTTCCGCCTCGCCCGGTGAAAGCGTGCGGATAATAACATTATTGGCCCCCAACGAACGGATGCGTTCCAAGGCCTCCTGCTTGCTGCCTTCGCCGATCGAAAGCATTGCGATGACCGACGCGACGCCCAGAATCGTCCCGAGCAACGTCAGCGTGCTTCGCATCTTGTGCAACAGCAAATTGCGGACGGACAAGCGGAACGTCGACCACCACATCAGGCATCGGTCTCCAGCAAATCGTCGATGAACTCGCGAGGGTTCAAAGCGATGGATTCACCCGCTTGCAGACCTTCGACGATTTGCACCATCGAATCATTGTCGCGACCGGTTTCAACCTGGCGTGGAATCAAGCGACCGTCTTGTTGGGTCAACACCCAAGTCACGCCGTTGCGTTCGACGATCGACTGCATGGGCACCGTCACGATTTGCTCCAAGAAGTCCACCATGATTTCGGTCACGGCGGTCATACCGGGCTTCAAGTGTGCCACTTCGTCATCGATCGTCACGACCGTTTCGTACACCTTGGTGGTGCTGCCACGCCAAGAGTTTTGTGCGGGCAAAACGGCGATCGACTGAACCGTCCCTGAGTATTCACGTTCGGGGAATGCGTCGACAGTGATGCGAGCCTTCATGCCCTGCTGAATCTGATCCAAGTCGGATTCATGAACGGTCGTTTGGACCTGCATCGCACTAAGCGATGGCAGGGACATCAGATGCTGACGATAACGGACCGGCACGCCCTCGCGGATCTCGGTGTTGCGATCCGACGCGTAAGCGACCATCCCGTCCTCGGGAGCGTAAATCTTGCAGGCCTTCAGCTGGGTCTGATAGCGTTCCAAACGCTCCTCTTCCTTCTTCAGCGATTCGGTGCGTGCCCGCAGAATCGCTTCCACCTTGGCCAAACGTGCTTCGTTATTACGTTCGGTCTGTGACAGCAGACGTTCGGCTGTTTTGACTTTGCCATCCAAGGTCAACAACTGCATTTCTCGCTCGTAGTTTTCCTTCCGCTTCAGCGTGGCCAAGGTGGTTTGCAACTTGTTCAACTGAGCGGCGTAGCTGCCTTCGGCCTGCAAGAACGCCAATTCGCTTTTGCGCAGTTCGTTGCGATTGGCATAGCCCAACTTGTACAGCGATTCGATGCCCTGACGATCGTCGCGTCGAAGTTCCAGCGAAGCCTGGGCTTCCAAAATGTCGTTGTTGACGTTGTGGATGTTTCGTCGAATTTCGTCCACGGCCAACTTGTAAGTGCCGCTTTCTTCATCGACAAACATTTCCAATTCCAGCTTGGCCAATTGCACCTTCAGTTCGGCTTCCGCCTTGGCGGTTTCGTTTTGTACCAACTGGTTGCTGTAATCCGCTTCCGACTGGATCTTATTCGATCGCGCGGTTTCGGTATCCAGGATCTGTTCGTCCAATTCTTCGCGCATCGGCGTCGAATCGATCTCCACCAGCAAGTCGCCTTTCTTGACGCTACTGCCGTTGGGAATGATCCAAACGATCGGGGTGCCGTTGATGCCGTCTCGCTGGACGTCTTCGACTTCGCAGTTGATTTCCAGGTTGGTTTGGCTTTCCAAATTCCCGCGTTCAATCACGCTGATTTGCAAGTCTTCGGTCGCCACCGTGTGCCACAACACGCGATCGTCCAGCGTTTCGCCACCGCCCCAGAAACTGGACGCTAACACCAGACCAAACACGGGCACCAACGATGCCGCGGCCAGGCTGGGAAACACGGGGATCGCACCACGACGCTGGCGTGATCGACGCAGACGAGCATCCGATCGAACGGAAATCGCACCTTTCCAATTCAGCCGTCGGCTGACGTCAGATCGCTGATTCTTTTGAGACATCGGAGTGATCTTTGTAGGTGGGTGGGAATCGGTTCGTTATCGCTTGCAAAACGGTCGCCACTGCCCAAGCGGAACCTAGTCGGCACAGCGTTAGGCGGCTGGCATTCGTCAGCGTGCAGCGCACATAACGACACCCGGCATGGCAGGCGATCGACACGTGCGTGACAACAAACACGACAAAATCGGAGGTGGGAAGGATGGAGCGTAGCGACCGCAACAACGATTCAACGTGTGCCGCGATGTGCACCCCGGAGGGACTGTTCAATATACTCGACAATCAAGTTGGTGTCTCTGCAGGTTTCGCCCTGAGTCTAACTCTTGGCCGCAAAAACCCACCGTCTTGATCCAAAGTGAGATCAGTCTGAGCTCAGACAGAGCCCACAATCGGATTTTCTAGGTCATTTTTGTCGACTCAGAAACGCAGATTCCCGCCCCAGGCTGCCGACTGCGGCATTTCGCCCGCAAGCAGCCAGTGGATCCGACGTCCTGAACCGCTGGACCCTAGGTCGGGCTTGGCTTCGTTCATGCCGATTTCCCCCGGAATTCGCGGTAAGCCGCAGTTCCTGGTCGTTTTCGGCGCGGTGCCGCCCGTAAAGTCCGTAGGAACAGCCGCCTTTTCGGTGCACCGCATGACGGCTTCATCACGTCAATCAAGGCTTGATGACCAGGATCCCATTCAATCGCCACCAGCGGGCTGGCAAACCAAACCTTCGAAAACGCAGATACACTGACCAGCTGGCCAACGATCAAAACCGGAATATCCAGATCTGTCTTCCCGGCCAGCCCACAGTCCCGCCGCCGTCCGTGAACCTTCCCCAAAAATTCATCACCATGAAGTCCCCCCTTTCGCTTTCGGCCGCCCCGTTTCGGTTTCCCACTGTCAGTCGCCGACACCGTGCTGCCCACCGCGTCGTGACGTATCCCGCAGCCAATCCGGCAACGACTGCGTCGGCCGAGCACCCGACCGATCGGCTGTTGTCGGCATTGATCGTCATCGCCACGTGCCTGTTGCTGTGCTGCACAGCGCAAGGCGAATCGACAACGGACGAGACCGAGCGTCCGAATATCTTGCTTTGTATCGCCGACGATTGGTCATACGGACATGCCGGAGCCTACGGATGTGATTGGGTTCAAACGCCTGGTTTCGATCAAGTCGCCAAGCAAGGCGTCGTCTTCACCCACGCGTACACCCCGAACGCCAAGTGTGCGCCATCACGGGCGGCGATCTTGACCGGTCGAAACTCGTGGCAGTTGGAAGAAGCTTGCAATCACATCTGTGATTTTCCGCCCAAGTTCAAGACGTACGTCGAAGCGTTGAAGGTCGCCGGATATCAGGTGGGAACCACCGGAAAAGGCTGGGGCCCTGGAATCGCCAAAGACGTCAACGGAAAAAATCGTCAGATGACCGGCGTCCCGTTCACCAAACGCACGGCCAAGCCACCGGCCAAACACATCAGTGCGAATGATTACGCGACAAACTTCGATGACTTCATCCGCAGTGTTGACACATCACAACCGTGGTGCTTTTGGTACGGCGCGACTGAACCACACCGAGCCTACGAATATGGCGTTGGCCAACGGATCGCCGGCAAAAAGCTTTCAGACATCGATCGTGTTCCCGGCTATTGGCCCGACAATGAAACCGTTCGCAACGACATGCTGGACTACGCGGTCGAAGTCGAACACTTTGACAAGCATACCCAACGCATTTTGGACCAATTGAAGTCGCTGGGTGAACTGGACAACACGTTGGTCATCGTCACCTCGGATCACGGAATGCCTTTCCCTCGAGTCAAGGGACAGGCTTACGAGTCAAGCAACCACGTTCCATTGGCAATCATGTGGCCGCAACGGATGCAACACACCGGCCGACGGATCGACGACTACGTCAGCCTGATCGACCTGGCGCCGACCATCCTGGACGCGACCGGCTTGCAGATTCAGGAAAGCATCATGCAACCGGTGACCGGCAAAAGCTTGGTCGCACTGTTGGAAAGCGACCTCGAAGGACAAGTCGATCCCAATCGCGACCACGTGTTGATCGGCAAAGAACGACACGACATCGGACGTCCGAACGACTGGGGATATCCGATCCGAGGCATCATCCAGGATGACATGCTGTTCATCCAAAACTATGAAATCGACCGCTGGCCCGCGGGCAATCCGGAAACCGGTTACCTGAATACCGACGGCAGCCCGACCAAGTCGGTCATCCTTGAGGGCCGTCGTGACGGAACCGATACGGTGCACTGGGACCAGTGCTTTGGAAAACGTCAAAGTGAAGAGCTGTACGACCTATCGGCCGATCAAGATTGTCTGGTGAATCTGGCGAAAAACTCCGACTATGCACGCATCATGCGGGCGCTGCGAAACCAGATGAACGCTGAACTGAAACTGCAAGATGATCCGCGAATGTTTGGCAAAGGCGAGACCTTTGAACAGATGGAATACGTCAACTCGGGAACGAAGAATTTCTACGAGCGTTACATGAACGGTGAAAAAATGAACGCCGGATGGGTCAACAAAGACGACTTCGAAACGGCGCCGATCGAATAGTCGTCAAACGCCATCGCTAATCCCCGCCCCAGCTCCGCAAGTCTCCCACGTCAGAACCATGAACATCGCATCTCACTGTCACCGTGTCATTCTGATCGCATTGATCACGTGCGTCGGCTATCCGTTGTGCGCGGACGAAAACCAGAAGCCCAACATCCTGTACATCATGAGCGATGACATGGGGTTTTCTGATTTGGGATGCTACGGCAGCGAAATCGACACGCCGAACCTGAACCGCCTTGCCGAACGTGGATTGCGGTTCACTCAGTTCTACAACACCGGACGATGCTGTCCGACGCGAGCAAGTTTGCTGACCGGGTTGTATCCACACCAAGCCGGGATCGGGCATATGATGCAAGACCGGGGGCACGACGGCTATCGCGGCGAATTGAACCGCAACTGCGTGACGATCGCCGAGGCTTTAAAGTCCGCCGGCTATCGTTCCTATCTGTCTGGAAAATGGCATGTGACGTCCAAGGTCCAGCCGAAATCTTCCGCGGACAAGTTCAACTGGCCGCTTCAACGTGGCTTCGATCGCTTCTACGGAACCATTCACGGTGCAGGCAGTTTTTGGGATCCCAATTCACTGACCCGAGACAACGAATTCGTGTCCCCGTTTTCGGACCCGTTGTATCCGCGCGATTCAGACCCTGGCGATGACCAGGACGACAGCGACGACTTTTACTACACCGACGCGATCAGCGACCACGCGGTCGGGTTCATCCACGACCATCACCAAGACGTCGGGGATCAACCGTTCTTCTTGTACGTCAGCTACACCGCCGCCCATTGGCCGATGCATGCCCGAAAGGCCGACATCGCCAAATACATTGGCCGATACGACGCGGGATACGAGGCGATACGCAAAGCTCGTTTCGAAAAAATGATTCGTCTGGGACTGTTGGATCGTGACAGCGTTACCCCTTGGCCAATTCCGCAAGAATGGATCAACGACGATCACTGGGAATGGGACAAACGCTGTATGGAAGTCTATGCGGCGATGATCGACAACATGGACCAAGGCATCGGGCGTATTGTCACCGCATTGAAAGACACCGGGCAATTCGAAAACACCTTGATTTGCTTCTTTCAAGACAATGGCGGATGTGCCGAGAACTACGGTCGCCAATCAAAGTCGACGACACTGCGACAAGACGCTCCAACGCTGGCACCGCTTCCCAAAGAACACCTCCAAGTTCACATGCAACCGAAACAAACCCGGGACGGATATCCGGTGCGGACCGGTGCCATGGTCATGCCCGGGCCATCGGACACTTACATCGCGTATGGTCGTGTGTGGGCGACGGTATCCAACACGCCGTTTCGTGAATACAAGCACTTTTGTCACGAAGGCGGCATATCGTCCCCGCTGATCATGCACTGGCCAGGTGGAATGTCGTCGCGTGCGGGAGAATACGAACACACCCCGGCACACCTGATCGATTTGATGGCCACCGCCGTGGACGTCGCCCAAACGTCTTACCCTGAAACGTATCACGAAGGACAACCAATCAAACCGGCCGAAGGCGTCAGCCTGCAGCCACTGCTGCGCGGAGAATCCATCCAGCGGGACGCGATTTATTGGGAACATGAAGGCAATCGCGCGATTCGTATGGGCGACTGGAAACTGGTCGCCAAAAAAGCCAACGGTCCTTGGGAGTTGTACAACATTGCCAAAGACCGCAGCGAACAAAACGACCTGGCAGTTCAGATGCCCGAACGCGCGAAAGAAATGGCCGACCGTTGGCAGCAATACGCCCAGCGTGCCAACGTTTTACCCCTAAACCCCAAAAAGCCGGCCGGCCAACGAAAAGCCCATTGATTCAAGTGGTCGCAAACACGTCTTCGGCGACCTGCGAATAGGACAAATCATTCCAACCCTTCGCCAGCACCGATTCCAAGTGATCAGCCAGCCTTAGCTGATGATCCTGTGGGTGGATGGAAATCCGCAGCGGACGGCATCCCCAACGTCGAACGGCCAATCCAAATGCGTTGAAGGCACGCACAGACCATTTCCGCAAAATCGTGTCGGCTTCGAAACCGACCAGCGGTAATTCAGCGACCCTGCGGTCTCGCATCGACGCCAAACCCGCCAAGGTTTCGATCCAGTCAAACGGGACTTCGCACCAACGGTCTTTCGGCAGATCGCCCAACGCCCAGGCCGGCGGAACGTACAAACGCGGATGTGGCAAGCTGACCTTGTCGAACCATTCGGCACAGCGACACATCGTGCCGACGATTTGATCAGTGGACCAGCAAAGATGTTCGGCCACTTGCCGCGAAATCAACATCGAATGAAGTCGATGCTTCCATCCGGCGATCCGTTCGCATCGATGAACCCACCCGTGTCCACATAGCGTCAGCGATTCATCCGACCAACGACGCAACTGGTCCACATCGCGGTCGGACCAATCCAGCCCGGGGACAACCAGCAACGCGATTTGCCTAATCTGATGGCGACGACACAAGTCGATCAGTTGCTGCGTTTGTGCCATCGTCGATGGCATCACATCATGGATCGAAACGACCGCCTCGGGTTGCTTCGCTTGCGAAGGTTTGGAAACCGCCAACATCGAAAGCATCAAACGCTTTGATCCACGGGAACACGGCGTTGACCAACCACACGGTGTTCATCCAATCGTGCCGCATCGATCAAAAACTGCAACCAAACACGAACGGTGTGTTGATTGAAATCGGTCACCGCGTTCCAGCTTTTCCCCGCAACTTGGTTCAAAGATTCATCGTCCATCATTCGCAGTGATTCGAAACGATCGGCAAAGGACTGATCATCTTCGATGTAGAACAATCCGGCGGAAATTGACGGCCATTTTGCGATCCCACAATCGCGCCGGACGATGACATAACGGCGACGCGCCATGGCTTCCAATGCCACGGTACCAAACGACTCGATCATCGATGGCAACACCAGGGCATCCGCTTCATCGAGTGCTCCTAGCACCTGATCGCGTGACAGCCAACCAAGGTACTGCAGATTGGGCAATCGCTGGGCCGCCGATTCGACTTGATCGCGCATCGGACCGTCACCCGCAATCGCAAACTGACAATCGGGAAACCTCTCGGCAGCCTCGATCAAATCGCCGACACGTTTTTCGGCCGCCAATCGCCCGACAAAAACCGTCCGCCGAATTCCCGTCGCCCCGTCGTTCTGTACCAAACCTGGTCGCCGAACCGACGGACGGCGCAAAAAATCAGCGGCGACCGGTGTGCCCATCACGCGGACCAGCTTGGCATCCCATTGACTGGCTTCCTGGTACGCCTCGGCGTTCAACGCAACCACGGCATCCGCCTGACGCATCAACCAACGATTCAGACGATTCAACGCCCAAGTCATCGGCCCGGCCACAAGCTTGGACCAATACAAACGAAACAGTTGCCCAAAACTGGTGTGATTGACGATCACCAGCGGAATTCCGTTTCGTTTCGCGTACCGCAACCCCAGATACGAGAACGCGCCCAACGTGGGCACGATGATTAGGTTCGGTGCCATTCGGTCCAAACGTTCCGTCACATGACGCCCATGTGGCAACGCCAATCGCTGTGTTGAATCCCCCGGCATGGGAATTGAAAAACGCTCCATTTCGCGACAGCGTTCCTGCTGCGGTGCAATCAAGTCGATTGAGTCGACAAACGGCGTGAGGTGTTCGATCAGGTCCAGATAAAAAGTCCCCACACCGTTGCGACCAACGATTGCATCAGAGACGATTGCGATCCGCAGTCGACCGGCGGACGGCGGCACCATCGTACCGTCGTTCATTTGGCTCTGAACGACCCGGCCGCGGCTGGTTTTGGTGGTCATTTTTGATCTCCCGTCATCACAAAATCGGAAACAGGTCGCAGGTCATCACAATGAACCGACTTGGGATCCATCACCGAAGACTCATCAAATTGAAATCGCTGTGAAAGTTGTTTCGCATCCAGCCCGAATTGACCTAAGTCATAGTGATGCCGGCTTTGATAGCCCGCCGCGGCGTCAGCCTTCGTCCGCAATTCGGTCATCCCCGATTCGCTAATTCGAACAGACAGTATGTCCAAGGCTCCCGTGACGGATTTAAACGGCTGGGACGTCAATTCCGCATACTCGATCAACACAAATCGATTTTGTGGCATCGAATGATCAGCCCATCGCAGACGATCCCAATACGATGCCAACAAGTCGACAAACCGGTCAACGATTTCGGGTTCGCTGGCGCGATGTCCGAACACGCGAAGTCCGCCATCAATCGAACTCAGTTGGGACGGGACGGCCTGCTCGGGACATCGACGAAGTCCAATAAAGCTTGCATCCGGAAAGGCATCCGCTAGTTCAGGCAACCATGCCGTAAAGCACGGATTCTTGGATAGCAAACGCCGATTGCCGCCTCGATACTTCAAGTGGCGGATCACCAGCCGGCGATACGCATCGATCAATCGCTGCTTGCGCTGCGGGGACAAGCGGTCGCTGAAATGGCCCAGGTCCCAGACATGCTGACTGTGGGGTTGCAGTAGTACTCGCAGAAAACATCCGTCGAAAGCGATCAGCCCCAGATAGTCTTCCTCCGGATCTGTCAGACGCGTGGCATGAATCTCGTTCAGCGAACGAAAACAGCAGTCTTCAGCCCATCGCAGACAGCGGGCCAGCGGACCACCAAACCGTCGATCGATACGCATCAAGAATCCGATGCATCGTTTCTGGCACAACGCCGGTGCAAACAAAACTTCCCACAGTGGCATCGTCGTGAACGTCTGACGATCGGATGCCAACAAACGGTGAGCGAAGGTTGTTCCGCTGCGTGGAAGACCGACGACGAACAAGGGACGCTGGACCGCAACTTGATCCAACGACGGGTCCATCCAATCGTCCAACTTCATTGCCACACGATGAACGAGTCCCAAAGGAATCACGGTCGCCCAGACGACACCGCGCATGACCGCCCCAAAGACATTACGTGTGATGACCGACAGGCGCTGGTTCGACGGTGACATTGAAGAACGCGACCGATCAAAACGGAACGTATGTGTAGAACTGCGATGGACCTGCGGGCCGAGTATGGCGGACTGGGCGGGCGGGTATCTACCGTCATCGTTGATACGGGACTTCATTTCATCGTCTCTTCACCATAACCGCCACCAGAATCACAAACAAAGGCTTGCCGACAGGTGCATTGCACCTGATTCACGTTCAAACATTTCGCATGCTGAAAGTGGACAAGCACGACCGATTGGTTGACTTGCAAACCTTCACAGTAACCCTGGGGCCGAAGCGTGCGACCGGCGGTGAACATGCCGGCCTTCCCAACGCTAGAGCCTGCCCCGAAAGGAACGCTGCGCGTGGCGGGAAAGAATTTCGGATCGACCTCGGTGGATGGTGTGGACCGGTCCATGAAAAATGTCACGCCGATCGGTCCGCATCGCCGCAAAGCGACGCCGAATCATGTGGTCTGACAGGTCACGAAGCCACTGAACAAAGCGGTCCGCCGGCGACAAAGGCGTCCGCCAGGCCGAATGCCAGCGTCATTCCGCCACCACCGGTTCCCGTCGCGACATGAACGCCCTGAATCGGCTCGGAACGGTAAATCACTTGCGTCGAATGCTTGGCATAGATTCCGCTCCATCGCCGTGAAACTTCCCAACTTGGCAGTTCGATGATCTTGTGTAGTTCACGCAGGATCAACGCATCGATCTCAGGACGATCAAACGGTCCGATATCGGCATCGTATTCGTGTGAATCGCCCAAGATGATTTCGCCCGCCGCGTTCTGTGAAGCCATGACGTGGATGCCATAGCGATCCAGTTCCGGTGTCTCTTCGGCAACACGATCGATCAGTCCGTCCAGGCTGGGACAAATACGAAAGCTGTTGTAATGACGCAGCGTCAAACCGCTGGCGATGTGGGTCCCCAAGTTCCAGTCGCTGGGCTGTGGAATGGTACGCATCATCTGAAGCTTGCAAGCCCGCAGACCGGAACGTTGAAAGACCGTGGGCAACAGCGAATGAAAATCCGCACCGCTGCAAACCATGATTTGGTCCAGCTTCCATTCGCGTCGGTCGGATGTGGTCAGACCACCGGATCGAACCGACACCACAGGGCATTCGAAATGGAATTGGACTCCGTAACGTGCGTTCAGAAAGCCGGGCAGCGCGGCGATTGCCTGGACCGGATCGACCGCCAACTCGGTTCGGCTAAACAGACCACCCAACAATCCGTTGGGATTGGCCGCGGGCGTTTTTCGACGAACTTGATCCGGCGAAAGAAGTTCGACTTGATACCCCAGGTCGACTGCCTGGTCAGCGAACTCGTTCAGGACTTGCCATTCGTCGTCCCGGTGGGCCAAGTAGATCGCTCCGGTGGGACGGCAAAAGAAGTTGGCTTGTCCTGCCAAGTCCAACCAAATCTCTCGACTTCGCAGCGCCGCATCCAATGCCGGCCCCGCTTCCTGGCCGACCGGCCACACCATCCCGAAGTTACGAATCGATGCGCCCTGGCATGCCGCATTTCTTTCAAAAACGGTAACGCTGTGCCCCTGTTTGGCGGCCGCCAATGCGTGAGCGAGCCCGACGATTCCGGCACCAACGATTCCGACATGTTGACGATCTTCCATCCACTCATTCCTTGTGGTTGATGGGGCCATGAATTTTCAAGAACGGATCAAAAAATCTGCGACGGTCTAAAAAGCAACGTCGGTCATGTTTCGAACACAACGCCCGGACAAGCCGACGAGAAACGCTTCCGCTTTTGGCCGGCCGAGCAATCTCTTGGAATCCTAGCCGTTCCTTCATCGAATTCGCATCCAGTTTCCAGCGTGTTTTGTTACCACACCGCTGCCGAAAAGAACGCCACACGATTCACCGATATCGCGTTTGCATTCGGCCCTGCCCCGAATCTGCCGGCGTGAAGAGCGAATCGAAAAAAACACCAATCGCATCGTGCCCAGGAGGCATGCATTGATCAAGCCGTCCACATCAAAACTTCGCAGCCAAGACCTTGCTTGGGGGATCATCGCGGTCGTTGCAGCATTCGGCACCTATTTTTGCACTTACGGGCTTCGCAAACCCTTCACAGTGGCTGCCTACGAGAACCAATTCCTGGGTCCCTGGGCTTTGAAGTCTGTTTTGGTGTTAACGCAGGTCGCCGGATACACGCTGTCGAAAATCATCGGCATCAAAGTGATTGCTGAAATGCGCCGCGGTCGGCGTGCGTTGGTTTTGTGCGGGATGATCGCAGCGGCCGAAGCGGCGTTGATTTTGTTTGCCGTCACCCCCACCACTTGGTCGTTTGTGTTTCTGTTCGTCAACGGCCTGATGCTGGGAATGGTTTTCGGCCTGGTGCTGGGATTCCTGGAAGGTCGGCGCTTGACCGAAGCATTGGTCGCCGGTCTGTGCGCAAGCTTTATCCTGGCCGACGGTGTGACCAAGTCCGTCGGGGCGTGGGTGCTACAAGCGGGTGTCGCCGAAGCTTGGATGCCCGCAGTTGCCGGCGGCCTGTTTTTGCCACCGTTGTTGGTTTGCGTCGGGGTTCTGTCACGAGTCCCACCGCCATCGCTGGACGATCAGAAGGCGCGACATGAGCGCACCCCCATGAATTCACGCCAGCGGCGCAGCGTTCTACGACGATACTGGGTCACCTTGGGGTCGGTGACCACGATCTACTTGATGGTCACCATCCTGCGAAGTTTTCGCGCGGACTTTGCCCCGGAACTATGGCAGGCGTTGGGGGCCGACGTGGTCCCGTCCACGTTCAGTCGTTCGGAAATGTGGGTTGCCTTCGGCGTGCTGGTCATCAACGGCGCCGCTGTCTTGGTTTCCAACAACGTCCGAGCGTTTTTGACATCGCTGGTCACTTGCGGGTTGGGCTTGGCATTGATTGCCGCCGTGCTGGTGGATCAAGCGTCGGGCAAAATGTTACCCGCTTTTCCATTCATGGTGCTGATGGGGTTGGGACTGTACCTGCCGTATGTCGCCATCCACACCACCGTGTTCGAACGATTCTTGGCGATGACACGGGCTCAGGGAAATATTGGCTACTTGATGTACGTGGTCGATGCGGCGGGATACCTGGGTTACGTGGTGACACTCGCGGTAAAGGATCAGATTCTGGCGAGTGGTGATGCCGTCGTGTTCTTCAACCGATTCGGTCTAGCCACCGTCTGCGTTTCCGCCGTGTGCTTGTTGATCATCGCAATCCGCTACCGGTTCGATTTGGCCGGCGATGTCGCCGATACCGCCGTGGATTCCGACTTGCGTATGTCGCATTCCGGCAATCCCGCCGCGGCAACGACCTCCTAGGCGGCGGAAATCGCTTCCATCATCAACGCACACAAGTACGCTGCGTACGTCCCCAGCGCATAACCGACGACCGCCAACAACACGCCGACCGGTGCCAATGCGGGATGAAATGCCGCGGCGACGACGGGAGCACTAGCGGCTCCACCGATGTTCGCTTTGCTGCCGACCGCCAGAAAGAAATACGGCGCACGAATCAGCACGGCAACCACCAGCAACAATCCGACATGGATCATCATCCACAGGCCTCCGATCACAAACGCCATCGGACGTTCCGCCACCGCGGTCACATCCATTCGCAGCCCGATCGTTGCGACCAGCATGAAGATAAACACCGTCCCCAATTGCGACGCGCCCGCACCATGCAGGCCGCGTGCCGAAGTGAACGACAACAGCACACCGCCAGTCGTCGCCAAGACGATAAGCCAAAAGAACGCAGAATTTAGACTGAAGCGATTCAGTGTTGGATAGTTCTGTTCGATCCAGGGGGCGATCGCGTCGGCGGCCAAATGACAAAGCGCGGTCACACCAAACGCTACGCCCAACACCATGAACAAGTCGGTGGAACTGGGAATCCGACGACTTTGTTTGGAAAACAACTCCATCTTTTCGGTCAACTGATCAACGCTGGAAGAATCTGCCTTCAACCGCGCGTCGATCCAGCGGTGCTTACCGACGCCCAACAACAAGATTGCCATCCAAACTTCGGCCACCACGACGTCGACCGCCACCATCAGGCTGTAAAGTCGTTCGGACGGTTCAAAGATCTCTTTCATCGCCGCTTGGTTGGCACCACCGCCGATCCAGCTGCCCGCCACGGTCGCCAAACCTCGCCAAATTGCTTCGCCGTCTTGTCCCCCCACCGATTCGGGCGATACCAAGCCGACGATCAACAATGCCAAGGGGCCGCCAATGACGACACCCACCGTGCCGGTCAAGAACATGATGATGGCTTTGGGGCCCAGTTTGACGATCTCGCTGAGGTCAATGCTAAGCGTTAACAACACCAAACTGGCGGGCAACAAATATCGAGTCGCGACGAAATACAACATCGAGTTTTCGATGTCGACCAACCCGCTGAGCGTCAACAACGAAGGCAGAAAATAGCAAAGCAACAGCATCGGAACGAACCGATAGAACCGTCGAAAAAATGGATGCGGGCTGTCGTTGGTCCGGAAGATCACCGCCAAGATGACCAGTAGAAGGCCCAAGATCACGGCGTCATTGTCTATCACGAAAATATCTTCTTGGGGTCAGAATTCGGATACGGAGGACATCGTCGGGCAAGCCAGCAGTCACCCAAGCGAGCTCAAACGTCACGCCGGGATCGGCGACGCGGGGTCCCGTCATCTCGCTCGGGTCTTGCTCGAGAGATCGGACCGAAACCCGTCAATCGAGACCAGCGGCGAACGGTGCGTATTGTAGATGTATCCGCCACCGATGGCTTCCGCACCTTCGTGTCCGTATCCACCGGCGGACTGCCGCCGTACCGAATCGGCACGACGCCGTCCTGGAAAAAAAGAATCCACATCGGCTGTGAAGCCATCGGTACAATCGACTCGCCAGCCCAGACCGGACAACGACGTTGTGATCGTGAAACGGCGTGAACGTCCGCTGTGTCGCTGCTCTTGTTTCTGACCGTGTCGGAGATCGCGTCGATGAATTTGGCCCGACTGGCCCTCCAGGCCTTTGTTGGTATTTGTGTCCTGGCCGCTGGAAACCTCGGCGTCGCATCCGCGGATGCCGTTTCCGAGGCGACAGGCTTGTTGGAACGCGGCCAGTTCAGTGGCGGCTTCATCGTCCACGTCGGTGCGACCGATGGCGAACTGACAACGGCTCTTCAACAGACCGATGCGACACAAGTCCAAGGCTTGGTGCAAACAGCCCGGCAATTGAAACAAGCTCGAGACCATGCGACCGAAGCGGAACGCTATGGCAACGTTTCCTTCGATCAACTTCGCGATCGCCATCTGCCCTACGTCGACAACTTGGTCAACTTGTTGATCATCGAAGACGATATCGACATTGATGCATCTGAAATCGATCGCGTCTTGGTGCCCGGCGGTGTCGCCTTGATCCGTGACGACAACGGGTGGACCAAAAACGTCAAGGCTTGGCCGGACAACATCGACCAGTGGTCACACTATCTGCATGACCCATCGGGCAACTCCGTCGCTCACGACGACGTCGTGGGACCGCCCCGCCACCTGCAATGGGTGGGCAGCCCGCGGTGGTCGCGCCACCACGATCGAATGGCCAGCATGAGCGCTTTGGTTTCCACCGGTGGCCGCATGTTTTACATCATGGACGAAGGCAGCCGGATCTCCATTCAAATGCCTCCGAAATGGAAACTGATTGCCCGCGATGCGTTCAACGGCACGGTGCTTTGGAAACGAGACATTGACGAATGGCAATCGCACCTTTGGCCTCTGAAAAGTGGGCCCAGTCAACTTTCCCGCAGGCTCGTTTCAACCGAAGACGTCGTTTATGCCCCGTTGGGCTTCAACGAACCTCTTTCGGCGTTGGATGCCAAGACGGGAAAAACCTTGCGGGTCTATGAAGGAACCGATGCCACCGAAGAGATCATTTGCACCGGAGACACGCTGTATTTGGTTGTCCGCAAGGGGAAAGCGGAGCTCCAAAATTACACACCGCTGTTTGGAACCGTGGGTGACCAAGCACGATCACGGGAAGAATTCTTCTGGGACGAACAACCCCGCGTCTTGATGGCCTTTGATGCCGACAGCGGGAAACAGTTGTGGGCCAAACAAACGGTGATTTCACCACTCAGTTTGGCCGCGCAAGATTCGCAGATCTATTTCCATGACGGACAACGCGTGGTCAGCTTGGACGGGCGATCCGGTGATACGGTTTGGGCCAGCACTCCGGTAACGCGTCGCCAGTCGTTCACGTTCAATTTCGGACCGCGACTGGTCGTTTATCAAGACGTGGTGCTGTATGCCGGCGGCGACGGAAAACTGGTCAGCATGGACGCCAAAAGTGGCGAAGCGTTGTGGGATTCCCAGTTCCCCAACAGCGGCTATCAATCACCCCAAGACTTGATGGTGGTCGACGGCCTGGTCTGGTTAGCTCCCCTAACGTCCGGCAAGGACAGCGGGGTTTATACCGGCCGCGATCCGCGAACGGGCGAAGTGAAAAAGGAATTCGCCCCGGACGTCGATACCTATTGGTTCCATCACCGCTGCTACATCGCCAAAGCGACCGACAATTTCCTGATGCCATCGCGCACCGGCATTGAATTTGTCGACCCGGACCAAGAGCATTGGGACATTCACCACTGGGTTCGTGGCGGCTGTCTTTACGGCGTCATGCCGTGCAACGGATTGACTTACGCACCGCCGCACAACTGTGCCTGTTATCCGGAAGCCAAATTGTTCGGCTTCAACGCGTTGTCGGCTGCATCACCCACGCGACCGACACCGGGTGAAGTTTCCGATGAAGGCCGACTGGAACAGGGGCCTGCCTTTGGGACTGCTTTGACAAGCGCCGACAACACCCAACGTGATGATTGGCCGACCTATCGCCACGACGCCCGTCGCAGCGGCACCACCGATTTGCCCATCGATGACGATGTTCAAACGAGTTGGTCGGTGGATCTGGGTGGCCGTTTGACGTCACCGGTGATCGCAGACGAAACGGTGTACGTGGCACAAGTCGATACGCACACGTTGTTCGCCATGGACGAAACGACCGGTGATACCCGTTGGACGTTCAAGGCGGGCGGACGAATCGATTCGCCACCCACGGTGCATCGCGGCCGCGTTGTCTTCGGCAGCACCGACGGCTGGGTCTATTGCCTAACGACCAACGGCGAACTGGTCTGGCGGTTCCGCGCCGCCCCGATCGATCGTCGCACGATGGCGTTCGAGCAACTGGAATCCCTGTGGCCGGTTCACGGCAGTGTGCTCGTCCACAATGACCAACTGTATTGCGTCGCCGGTCGTTCGATCTTCCTGGACGGCGGCCTACGTCTATTAAAACTGGACTTGGCCACGGGGCAAAAACTGGCCGAAAAGATCATGGATGAAAAGAATCCCGACACGGGAAACAACATCCAAGAAAAACTGCAAATCCTTCAAATGCCCGTGGGTCTGCCCGACATCCTGTCCTGTGACGGTGATCATATCTTCATGAAGTCACAAAAGTTTGACTTGGACGGCAATCGTTTGGAAATCGGACCCAACAGTGGTGACTTTGTGGGGCAAGTTAGCAAGCAACGTGGCCCCGATGCACACATCTTTGCCCCCATGGGCTTCTTGGATGACACCTGGTTCCACCGATCGTACTGGGTGCACGGACAAAGCTTCGCCGGCGGCCACGGTGGCTATTACCAAGCAGGACGTTTCGCACCATCGGGACGCATCATGGTCAACGGCAACGGGTACGTTTATGGCTATGGCCGAAAACCGGAATACCTTCGTTGGACCACGGTTCTGGAACACCAATTGTTCGCTGCCGAGCCGAACCCACCCAAGATCCCGGAAAACTTAGGAAAGCCATCAGGGCCCAATGGCCCGACCGTGTCAGTTCCGATGTCGCCCAGCATCCAGCCGCAGCAAAAACCGATCACGGTCGAAGCTTGGTTCACGACGACCAAGCCCAATGGTGTCATCGTCGCGCATGGTGGCCCGAGCGAAGGTTACGCATTGACGGTCCGCAATGGTCGCCCTGAGTTCTTGATTCGAAGCAACAACAAACTGAACCAAGTTTCCGCGGACAAACGTGCCGTCGGTGGCTGGCACCACGTGGTGGGCGTTTTGGATACCGATCTCTCGATGCGAATCTATCTGGACGGCCGACTCGCGGGCGAAGGGGTCGCCAATGGATTGATCAGCAAAAAACCCGCGCAAGGATTGGACATCGGATCGGACCAACAAACCGCGGTCGGCGAGTACACATCGCCCGGAACATTCACCGGCATCATCGACGAAGTTCGCATCTATTTTGCCGCGGCAACATCGCAGCAAATCGCGGAGCGTTTTTCAAGCGGATCCGAAATCTCCGGCGATGCCGTACTGGCCTACAGCTTTGACGATGGATCCGCGCGTGATCACTCGCTGCACCGTAATTCAGGTACGGTCATGGGTGCCAAGTCGGTCGACGGCCAATTCGGACGCGCCGTCCAGTTCACCCCCAGTCGCAAGAAGAACAATAACGCATCACGTCAAGGCAATAGCTTGGTGGAACCCAAGTGGACCCAAGATGTACCGGTGTACGTTCGTGGCATGGTGTTGGCTGGCGAAAACCTCTTTATCATCGGCCCGCCGGACATCATTGACGAACAAAAAACGTTCGAAGGATTGTCCAACGACAACCCCGAAACACACGCTTTACTGAATCGTCAAGACAAAGCATTATTGGGTGCAGAAGGCGCCGCGTTGTTGGCAATCAATATCGATACCGGTGAAGTTAAACGAGAAATCCAATTGGATTCACTGCCGACTTGGGACGGAATGGCGGGTGCCAACGGAAGTCTGTTTCTTACCACCCTGAACGGCGAAGTCATTTGTTTCTCCAAACCTTAACGCGATCAAAACGCATGGTTCAAACAACGGGCCTGCGATGCCTCGGGATGGCTGTCGGGCTGATCGCCATGTCGATCACGGCATCGGCCTGCAACATCCCAGTGTTTCGCTACGCACTGGAACGTTGGGCCCCCGATGATTGCCAGGTCTTGGTCATTCACGATTCCCCCATCAGTGAAGATCAACGTCAATGGATTGATCGTTTGACCGGACCGATCGGCGATGATCAATCAAAGTGCAACGTGGATGTTCAAACGGTGGACATCACACAATCACAGCCCGCCGAATTGGTCGCAATCGGACGCAAGGCGGCGACCGGCGATGCCGCATTGCCGTTGGTCGTCGTCCGAACCAAGCTCAGCCGAGGTCGTTGGACACAACAGATCGCTGGCAGCTTGAATGAACAGCTTTGCGAACAGCTGGTCGCTTCGCCAATCCGCACGGAACTGCGACGTCGGCTGATGGCGGGCGACTCGGTGGTATGGCTGATGATTCCCGGCACCAATGAAACGTTGAACCGCGAATCTCGCGAGCGTCTCGAACGATCGCTCGAAAGCTTGCCCGAACAACTGGAACTTCCCGACGGCGTCGGGCTTCCCGGATCGGAACTATACTCGGACCTTCCGCTGCTGCTGCGATTCAGTGTGCTGGAAATGGGCGACGACGGTGTTGCGGACCCGTACTTGGAAAAGCTGCTGATCGGATTTCAGCAAGAGGCGTTTGATGAAGGGCAACCGCTTTTCATTCCGGTGTTTGGCCGTGGGCGAGCCTTGGAGGTACTTCCAGGCGAAATGGTGCAGGAACATTTGATTGAAAACATCAGCCGTTTCCTGTGCTCGGCCTGCTCATGCTTGGTCAAAGAACGCAATCCGGGATTCGATTTGATGATCGCGGCGCAATGGGAAAACGACCTGTTCGGTGGCATCGAAAACAGCCCGCCGGATCGCAGCCGAGAAGAAGGCAAAAATCGCCCGCCCGTCCTGCTTGAAATTCCGTCCGGGCGATAAACGTCTATCGCCACCCGCAATTTTCTTTCCTTCGATCATGGGTCCGTTCGATGAACCGCCCTTTGCTATGGATGTTGGGTTCGATCGTCGTGCTCGGTTTGCTGATCACGACGATGGCAGGTGTCAATTTTTCGTCCCAAACGACTTCCACCGACGGCCAACCGCCGATCGTTTTGTACTGCGCCGCCAGCAATCGAGCCGTCATGGAAGCGATACGGGAACGCTACGAAGACGAATACGCCCGCGAAATTCAAATTCAGTACGGCCCCAGCCAGACACTATTGTCATCCGTTGATGTCAGTGGTGCCGGCGATCTTTTTCTGCCCGCCGATGATAGTTATTTGAAGCTGGCGCAACAAAAAGGTTTGATCCGAGAAATCTTGCCCATCGCCGACATGCAGGTGGTGGTCGCTGTACGTCGCCAGGACGCCGAAAACATTCAATCCTTAGACGACATACTTTCCGATTCGGTAAAATTGGTCCAGGCTAGCCCAGAAACCGCCGCGGTCGGGAAACTGGTTCAACAAACGCTGCAACAGTCCGGCCAGTGGGACGATGTGTCCGCCGCCACGGTCGCCTACCGTGCGACGGTGACCGAAGTGGCAAGCGACATTGTCGTGGGCGCCGCCGACGTCGGTTTTGTTTATGACGCCGTCTTGCACACCTATCCCGATTTGGTTGCCGTCGAATTACCCGAATTGAAACCGGCTGTCAGCCGCGTAGCCGTGGGGGTGATCGACCAAAGCAAACAACCCACCGCCGCGTTGCACTTCGCCCGGTACGTGTCAGCGAAAGATCGTGGGCTGATCCAGTACGATCAACAGGGTTTTCAAACCGCCGGACATGATGTCTGGGCGGACGTCCCCGAATTGTCCGTCTTTGCCGGTTCGATGTTGCGTCCCGCCATCGAAGACACGATTGCCGCATTTGAAGAACGCGAAGGCGTCACCGTGAATCGCGTTTATAACGGGTGCGGCATTTTGGTCGCCCAGATGCAAGCCGGCCAACATCCCGACGCCTACTTTGCGTGCGACCAGGAATTCATGAACCAAGTGCACGACCTTTTTCCACAGCCGGTCCAGGTCTCACAAAACGAACTGGTCATCCTGGTTCAGAAAGGCAACCCGCACAATATCGCATCACTGAAGAACCTGGCCCGCGAAGGCCTGCGAGTCGGCATCGGGCACGAGAAACAATGTGCCATGGGGTGGATTACGCAGAATACTTTCCGTGAAGGGGGCGTACAGGAAGAAATCATGCCCAACGTGACTGTCCAAACTCCAACCGGCGATATGCTGGTCAACCAATTGCAAACCGGATCCTTGGACGCAGCGGTGGCTTACTTGAGTAACGCAGCGGGGGCGGGTGAGTTTTTGGATGCCATTCAAATCACCGGAATCGAATGCAGCACAGCCGTCCAACCCTGGGCCGTCAACAAGGAATCTTCACATCCGGAAACCGCCTCGCGTTTGTTCCAAAAGATATGTTCGACAGAATCACAAGAAATCTTTGCAGCAGAAGGGTTCCGCTGGCGGTTGGAATCGGATGAAATTCGCTGAATGAACAGCGTTGCCGATCGACCGCCCCATCCGCCGACGTCCATCGCACCTCCGCTTCGCCGCAGGTCCGATGCGCCGTTCTTTCTGGTGATGGGTGGCATCTCATCCGGCTTCATTCTCCTGATCGTGCTGCTGTTGGCCGCCGACATCTTGTTTGTCAGTTTCGACGATTTTGTCGCGGCACTGAAGAAGCCGGAAATTCAATATGCTTTTCGCTTAACACTGCTTTCCTGCACGGCCGCCGCGCTATTGTCGGTGTGGGTCGCCACACCGCTGGGCTATCTGCTATCGCGATTCCAGTTTCCCGGCCGCATGGCAATCGACACGTTGGTCGACATCCCAATTGTGCTGCCGCCGTTGGTCCTTGGGCTTAGCCTGTTGATTTTGTTTCACTTGCCCGTCGGCGGCTGGGAACTGGAATCTTGGCTGCGTGATCGAGTTGGCTTTCCTGTGACTTATCAGTGGCCGGCAGTCGTCCTGGCCCAATTCACCGTTGCCTGTGCATTTTCAGTTCGGACGATGCGGGTCACCTTTGACCAGATCGACCCACGTCCCGAAAACGTCGCCCGCACACTTGGTTGCACCCGAGGACAGGCATTCCTGCAAATCGTCTTGCCGCAGGCTTGGCGTGGGATGATTGCGGCGACGACCATCGCATGGGCACGAGCGTTGGGCGAATTCGGACCGATTTTGGTTTTCGCTGGTGCGACACGGATGAGGACCGAGGTCCTGTCGACCACCGTTTTCTTGGAACTCAGTATCGGCCAACTGAACGCTGCAGTCGCGGTTTCGTTGCTGATGGTCCTGATGGCGATCGTCGTGCTGTTGATCCTAAGACTTTTGGGTACGGAATTGGGATCATGATTGCCCTGGATCGCGTCACTATCCGAGCCGGGACTTTTGAGTTGTCCGATGTATCGGCGACAATTCCCACGGGTACCTATGCGGCATTGATGGGACGAACAGGTCGAGGCAAAACGACCATTTTGGAAGCAATTTGCGGCCTTCGCGCGGTGACATCGGGGTCGATCACGATTGGTTCGACCGACGTCACCCATTGGCCACCGGGTGACCGTCAGGTCGGCTACGTTCCCCAAGACCTAGCCTTGTTTCCGACGCTGACGGTCCAAGAACACTTGGAATTCGCATTGCGTTTGCGACGCGTGGCCACCACCGACATCGCCAGCCGCACCAGTGACTTAGCCGGTCTGTTGGGAATCAGTCATTTGACGGAGCGTCGGATCCAGGGACTTAGCGGAGGCGAACGCCAACGTGTGGCACTGGGCCGCGCGCTCTCGTTTCAGCCGGCGGTGCTGTTGCTGGACGAACCCCTGAGTGCACTGGACGAAACAACGCGTGAAGAAATCCTGTCACTATTGCTGGAGATCAAACGTCAAACCGGTGTGACCACTTTGCACGTGACTCATAACCGAAGCGAAGCCGACACACTGGCCGACACCATCTTTCAACTGAATGATGGCAAGCTGACTGGGACCACTGACGTGGATTCCCGTCATTGATCCGCCAATGGCATCAATACTTTGGAACGGACGAATCGATTTCATCCGACCACGCGTGAATGCCGCCACGCATGTTGTGCACGTTTTCAAATCCCAATTGACGAAGCTGTTGGACCGCTTTGGCGCTGCGTCCGCCCATCTTGCAGTGGACAATGATTTCGCATGATGCATCCAGTTCGCCGGCGCGCTGGTGCAGTTCACCTAACGGAATCAGCGTCCCGCCCAGGTGACAGATCTCGTATTCGTGAGGTTCGCGAACATCCAGCAGAATGAAGTCCGCTCCCGACTGCAATCGTTTCTGAACATCGCTGGGCTGGACGTCCCATGGGCTTTGTTCGCTGGCGTCGGCTGAAGACATTTTTGGGGCTCCGCAAAATTCTTGGTAGTCGATGGGTCGGGTGATACTGGGACGATCGCCACAGACGGGACACTGGAGATCACGACGCACTTTCACTTCGCGAAACCGCATTTGCAAGGCGTCGTACAACACCAGTCGACCTGACAGCGATCTGCCCTCGCCCAAGATCAGCTTCACCGCCTCGGTCGCCTGAATCATTCCGATGATGCCGGGCAGCACGCCCAAGACGCCGCCTTCGGCACACGAGGGAACGGTTCCCGGCGCGGGTGGCTTGGGATAAAGACATCGATAACACGGACCATCCCCGAGGGCGAACACCGACGCTTGCCCTTCGAACTGAAAAATCGAACCATAGCAATTGGGTTTACCCGATAACACACAAACATCATTGACCAAATAGCGGGTCGCAAAGTTGTCGGTGCCGTCGATCACGATGTCATAGTCTGCCACCCGCTGCATTGCGTTTTCGGATGTCAGTGGTTCATCAAAAAGCTGCAACCTCACATGTGGGTTGATGTCCGCCAGGGCTTGTCCAGCCGACTCGACCTTTGGCTTCCCCACATCGTTGGTGCCATGAATGATTTGTCGTTGCAGGTTGGATTGGTCGACGCGATCGAAATCCACCAGCCCCAAACGGCCCACCCCGGCAGCCGCCAAGTACATGGCCACCGGCGCTCCCAAACCGCCCGCACCGATCAACAGCACGGACGCCCGTTTCAGTTTTACTTGGCCACCGACACCGACCTCGGGCAAGGTAAAGTGCCGAGAATATCGAACGCGCTCTTCCGCGGAAAACAAATCCACCGATTCCACATTCAGCCTCCGGCCAGTGCCGACACAATCAACAACTCATCGCGTTCACCAGCAACCGTTTGTAGCCCTGACAAATCACGAACGTTCTGATCATTGACGAACAGATTGATATGGGACGCGACATCACCGTCGGGCCCGATCAACGCTGCGTGCAGTTCCGGGTAATCTTTCGCGATGCCCTCCAGTGCATCGCCGACGGTGGACGCGGTCGATTCGATTTGCTTTCGTCCGTCGCAATGCTTGCGCAGTGCCGTGGGTATCACCAGATTCATTGGATGCTTTCGGTCACCGTTGGTTGGGAATCGGCCGTGAACAAGTGTCGGCAGGTCGAACACGACTGACGCCGGTCAATCTTTAACATTCGAAACGACATGTCTCGCAGATCCATCTGCAGCATTCGGTTGGCAAGTGGATCTCCGAGTCCAGAAACCAGCTTGATCGCTTCCATTGCTGCCATGCAGGCGACCGAACCGGAAACGGCGCCAAATACGGGAAACTGTCGTTTCCACGGCTGCGGCAATTCCGGATACAAACAACGCAAACACGGCGTTGCACCGGGAATGATCGTGGTCAAATGAGCTTCCATTTCATACATCGCACCTTCGACCAACGGTTTGCCCTGTTGGACAGCCTGCTGATTCATTGCAAACCGTTCTTCGAATAGCGGTGCACAGTCGACCACGACATCAGCTTGAGCGACCAAGTCCGCGGCGTTATCGGTATTGACGTTTTCCCCGACGGCGACGATTTCCAGCCGAGGATTCAATTCCAACAAACGTCGGCGAACCGATTCGATGCGTGGCTTTCCAATCCAATCGTGCGTCATCAGCAACTGGCGATTCAAATCGCTGGGCTTCACATTACCGGCGTGTGCCAGCACCAACTTGCCGACACCGGCGGCGGCAAGTTCATAGGCCACAACGCTGCCCACGCCGCCGACGCGTGACACCATCACACTGGCATCCTTCAGTTTTTGTTGGCCATGTTCACCAAAGTCCGGCACCCACATCTGCCACTCATAGGTGGCCATTTCTTCATCACTTAGCAACCGTCTGCGCTCCGGTCATTCGACACTCCCACGACTCGATCGGGTCGCATTCTAAGCGTTTTCAGTGTGGTCTTCAGCGGCGTGTACCGTTCAACGGAAAATGAATTCGGTGTGAATCCCCCCACCGCATCGACTGACCATCCGGCTTTGCCGGGCCACCACGATCGCGTCCGGTCACCGGTGTCGGAATCAGGTCCCGGAAGCTGGTGGCACCTGTCGCAACTGCAACGTATCGATGATCTTGCCTTCGGCCAGCGCGTTGGTGATCACGACCAACCACTGGTCGGGCACGCACCATTTATTTTTGCTGAGGATCTGTAGCGCATTTTGAATCGTCTTTTCTGGATCCTCGTCGAAATCAATCAAAAATGGCTCGACGCCCCAGGGCAGCAACAACTGGTGGAAGGTAATCGGCAGATCGGTGAATGCGTAGATCGGAACGTCACGGGCTTTCAACGCCCCCAACACGTAGGCCAGAAATCCGCTTCTGGTGAAGACCACGATTCCCGAATTGCCCAGTTCAGTGGCCAACGAAACCGATGCACGCAGCATTTTCGATTTCGGTTCGTGCAAGACGATCCGTTTATTGATCGGCGTCGAAATCGATGGTTCGATACTGCCGACAATGCTTTTCAGTGCTTCCACGGACTCCAGCGGATACGATCCCGTGGTCGTTTCGCCCGACAGCATGATTGCGTCGGCTTGTTCGCGAATCGCGTTGGACACATCGCTGATTTCGGCACGCGTGGGAATCGGCGCATGAATCATTGATTCCAACAAGTGGGTGGCAATGATGACCGGTTTACCTTCCATCTGGCAGGCACGAACCAGTTGCGTTTGCACCAGCGGCAACCGGTGGTATTCAATTTCAATGCCCAAGTCACCACGAGCCACCATCACGCCATCAGCGGCACAGATGATTTCGTGCATGTTACGCACGCCCGCCTGGTCTTCGATCTTGGCGACGATCCGGGCCTTGCTTCCCAGTTCGTCCAGATAGGTTTGCAGGGTTCGGATATCCTCGGCCTGTCGTACGAACGACAATGCCACGAAGTCAATTCCTGCTTCGACGCCGGCTTGCAAATCCCGTTTATCTTTTTCCGTCAAGGCGGGCAATTTGACTTGAATCCCCGGCAGATTGATGTGCCGTCGTGACCCCAGCGTTCCCGCGGTCAGCACCTCCATCACGACTTTGGTGTCATCGGTTTCCAAGACGCGAAACCGCAGCAAACCACTGTCGACCAAGACTGTCGCACCGACGGAAACATCGGCGGGCAAATCGCGATAGTTGACACTCACACGATGCACGCCGTCATCGCACGGTTGCGGCGGATCCACGTGCAACTCCAAACGGTCGCCGCATTTCAATTCAACGGGTTGTTCCACCGGGCCGGTACGAATCTCGGGGCCCTTCACATCCATCATCACGGCGACTTGGCGGTTCACAGCATCGGAAGCCTCACGAATCCTCGCGATGACTTCCCCAACCCACTCGACCGAACCGTGCGCCATGTTCAGCCGCACCAAATCGACGCCGGCACGAATCAATTCACGCAACATTTCGGGCGACTCGGTGGCGGGGCCAACGGTCGCAACGATCTTGGTATGCCGGTAGGGGCGATGGGCTGAATTCATGCGAATGAACAACGAATGGCGGATCAGGGCAAAAGAAGACCCACGCATTCTGGCGCGACATGCGACAGCGACAACGTCGCATGAATCCAGCGAACACCACCGTCGCCTAAACCCGCCTCCGATGCCGTCTTCGGGACCCTTACCGAGATTGGCCCCGGCAATCCGCTGCAAAAAGCAACGCAGCAGCTTTTGGTCACTTCCCACCGCGGACGTCGAACCAAGTCGCGATCGACGGACGAATCAGACCCAAAAATCACGGTCTAAACTGCGATAGCCGATCGCTTCGGCCAAGTGTTCTTCGCGGATGCAATCGCTGCCGTCGACATCGGCGATCGTTCGGGCCACACGCAAGATTTTGTCGTGTGCCCGGGCCGACAGCCCCATCTCCTCCACGCTGGACCGCAACATGGTTTGGCACGCACTGGTCAACGCGCAGTGTTTGCGGACTTCGGGGCTGGTCATCTGTGCGTTGTACCGAGACGCCTTGGCGTCAAAGCGAACGGCTTGGACCTGACGCGCACGTTCGACATCCTGTCGCATTTGTTGACTGGATGTGCCGTCCGCGGATTGGGATGACAATTCATCGAAGGGGACCGCGGGGACTTCGATATGCATGTCGACGCGATCAAGCAACGGACCGCTAATCTTCCCGACATAGCGTTCGATTTGTGGCGGCGTGCAATTGCAACTGCGGCGTGGATCACTGCGGTAACCGCATGGGCAAGGGTTTGCTGCGGCGATCAACATAAAGTCGGACGGAAATTGGCTGCTGGACAGCGCCCGGCTGATCGTCACGACGCCGTCTTCCAACGGTTGTCGCATGACTTCCAGCGTCTTGCGATTGAATTCCGGCAATTCGTCCAAAAACAAAATGCCGTTGTGCGCTTTGCTGATCTCGCCGGGTGCCGGTGGGCTTCCGCCGCCGACCAAACCGGCGTCGCTGATCGTATGGTGGGGACTTCGAAAAGGCCTTTTTGCAAGCAGCGGTTGGCCACTTGGAAGCTGGCCTAAAGCACTATAAATGCGTGTCGTTTCGATCGATTCCGCGGCGGTCAGTTGCGGCAAGA
Source organism: Crateriforma conspicua (assembly GCF_007752935.1). Taxonomy (NCBI): domain Bacteria; kingdom Pseudomonadati; phylum Planctomycetota; class Planctomycetia; order Pirellulales; family Pirellulaceae; genus Crateriforma; species Crateriforma conspicua. The sequence continues at coordinate 6,303,270 of NZ_CP036319.1, forward strand.
TCGTCGGCATTCGCTTGGCCAACATTGTCTTTCCCGACCCCGGCGGACCGATCATCAACAGGTTGTGCGCGCCGGCGGCGGCCAGCGTCATCGCGCGTTTGGCCATTTCTTGGCCGCGGACGTCGGCGAAATCCAGATCGTAGACGCTGAATTCATCGAATAGCTCGTCCACGCGACTGGGCTGAGGTGCAATGTCGATCTCGCTCGCAAAAAATGCGACGGCCTGTGCCAAGCTGTCGACCGGAATCACTTCCAGGTCATCGACCACCGCCGCCTCCTCGGCGTTTTCGCGGGGCACGACCAAGCCGGTGATTCCACACTTGACTGCTTCGATCGCGATGGACAGGGCACCTTTGATCCGCCGAGTGTGACCTTCTAAAGCAAGTTCACCGACGATCGCGTACTGTTCCAAACGGTCGGGCGCCAGTTGACCGCTGCCGGAAAGCACCCCCAAAGCCACGGGCAAATCGAACGACGCGGCCTGTTTGGGCAGATCACCCGGTGCCAGATTGATCACGATTCGATCGTGCGGGCGGGTGAACCCGCTGTTGACGATCGCACGTTCAACACGGTGCGTCGATTCTTTCACCGCCGTGTCGGGCAGACCGACCAAGATCGTCTTGGGCATCGCGGCAGGCGAAATGTCGACTTCCACATCGACCGGTTTGGCCTCGATTCCCAACAGCGTCAAAGTCTTCAGTCGCGCCAGCATCGTCGCCCCAAACCCTCGAGTGCGTCACAAATGTCCAGTGCCAAGTTTGGCGATACCGGCTTGCCCGATCAACGGGTCAAGACGAAGGATTTCACTGGTTGCCCGCTTTTCGGTGCCACCCGGTCCCGGCCCACCGCCCTGACCACCCCAACCCTGTTTCGTACAAAGCCCCACTGATGAATTTGCTGTGGCTAGGCAAACCGACACCAGTTTCCCCGACGCCCACGATTGGCCTGCGATCACGAGTGTGTGTCGCTGTTGCTGTGTGGTCTGCCCTTTCGTTCGGGGCCTGCTTTCCACGGTCCGTGTCGAACGGTGATGACTACAGCCGACGGGTCGACGAACTGTACCGAAAGTGGCGGCAAGCAAAATCGGCATCATTCGGACAACCCAAAGATGCCTCTGACGCGAAGGTCTCTTGGGGATGGGTTGCCATCACAGACTATCGAAGCCTCGGCAGGCGTGCCGGGTCGTTCAAACAAGCCAGACAACCATCCTTGATCGTCACCGACCACCGACGTCATAGCGAAGCGGAACTTCGACATCGTATCGACCGAGCCTTGTTGCCGGCCAACGGTTTGCGGTCGCCTTATCGCAACATCGTGCCCGGCATCAATTACGGCGTACCGTCATCCCACCGTCACTTCATCCCAGGGATCAATTTTGGCGTTCCCACCACCGACCCGCGGGCACGACCCTAGAGAAACGGATCGACGCGGCGTGCGCGATGAATCCGCTGATAGAGAATCCAGCGGCTGGGCGATGGGCAACCGGCTGGGCGATGGGCAACGCCCAACGTATCTTTCGGTCAAATTCAGTCGGATTCCTGCCTTTTCGCCCGACCAACGTATCGCCGTTCCATGCCCCCATCGATTTCGTCCGAAGTCCGTGTCCAGATCACCGACTCGATTGCCCACGTCACTCTGGATCGACCACAGAAACGTAACGCCCTGTCACTTCGGGTTTTGGCCGACCTGGAACGCGCCTTGTCGGCACTGGGCGGCGATACGACAGTGCGTGTCGTTATCATCGCGGCAAGCGGAAAGGTGTTCTCGTCTGGCCACGACTTGAAAGAAATGGTCGATCGATCGGCCGAAGACTACGAGCGACTTTTTCGCCAGTGCACGACGACGATGCAGCGGATTCGTCAGATCCCACAACCCGTCATCGCTCAGGTGCAAGGACTTGCCACCGCAGCGGGATGCCAGCTTGTCGCATCCTGCGATCTGATCGTGGCGGGCCGATCAGCCGCCTTCGCAACGCCCGGTGTCAAGATCGGTCTGTTCTGCACCACACCGATGGTCCCGATGGTTCGCGGGTTACCGCCAAAATTGGCGATGGAAATGTTGTTGACCGGGCGCCCTATCACGGCACAACGTGCTTACGATGTCGGATTCGTCAACGCGGTTTGCGACGACGACGAATTGCCTGAAACCACGCTTAGTCTTGCCCAAAACATTGTCGAATCTAGCGGACACGCGGCGACGATCGGCAAAGCTGCTTTCTACCGACAACTGCATCTGAGCGAAACAGATGCGTACGCCGACGCGGTCGACGTCATGACACGCAACGCGTGTGACCCGGAGGCCGACGAAGGGATCCGGGCCTTCCTTGAAAAGCGTCCTCCTCGGTGGGATCAAACGTCCGAGATCTGATCGCCGATCAACAGCATTTATTCGTCGGCACAGCGATGTGCATACGATGCGAGTGCCAGGGATCGGATGCGTGTCGGCACATCATCCGATCGTGACATGAACACGACCGGACAAGCCACGCCGGAAAGCATGCCCCCGAACCGGCAATCGCTGGTGTACATGATGGCCTTCACCGTCAAGTTTGCCGACAACAGGTTAGGAAACAGCATGACATCGGCGGATCCCATAGCCCCGTCGTCAACACTCTTTCTTTTGGCGGATTCCTGCGAATAGGCCAAGTCGAACGAACATGGTCCGACGATATCTGCGGCAGCGGTGTTGCTGAGACGACCCGCCAGTGTGGTCGCCAACGCTGTTTCAGGCATTGCGGCGTTGCTCTTTTCGGTCGCCGCCATGGTCGCAACAACCGGTTGCTGCGCTCCCAGGCCGTGGGCAACGCGAACGACTTGCCTAAAAATACTTTCGGCCTGTTGTGGATCAGGCTGGATGGTGATTCCCGTATCGGTCAACAGAAAGCGTCGATCGTCACGAGGAATCTCCATCAGAACGATTTGGCATACGGTTTCACCGGTTCTCAGTCCCGCGTGACGATCCAAAACCGCTTTCAGCAAATCGGGTGTCGAAACGCGTCCCTTCATCAAGAAGTCGCCGCGGCCGTCGACGATTGCCCGAACCGCGTCGACCGCCGGATTATCCGAGTGAATCACATCCCAGTCGGCCAAATTGATGTCCAGCGATTCAGAAAGCCGCTGGATTTCGGGCTGGTCACCGACCACCACCGGACGAACCCATCGACGGTGTTTCGCGGTGTGCAAAGCCTGCAGCACGGTCGCATCATCGGCACCGACCGCGACGACACGGTGTTCGGGACGCTCGTGGTCCATTTGCTGCAACAGTGTGTCGAACGATGGAAGTCCCATGATGCGGTCTTATAAAAAGTCTTCGGAGATCGAATTCACAAACAATTTGGCGTGGGACGAACCAAACGCCAAACCGTGGGCTAAGTTTGATCGCACAACGGTCGTATTCACGCAATGTGTCCGCTTGGGTCGAAGATTCTTTCGACCGCTCGCCGATCGGCAGACGGGCACTTCGACGGTTGCCCCGCCTGCCAAAAACGCCGTCCAGTCATGACGACAAATCACTCCGGGATCCAGCGACGACGTCATGCACGTCAATAACGGCGCCGGTATGCTGCTTTTCAAGTCACCCAATGGATCGGCGTCGCGATCTGACTTGGTGAACCTTTCCAATCGATGCATAAACCGCAGCGAGATCAACCATGATCCATTTGTTCGTCTTCGGGTTTGGTGTATTCGTCTACGCCGCCATTCGTATCCTGACTGGCTGTCTGTATACGGTATCGCCTGACCAACGCGCCGTCATCACAAGCTTTGGTGCCGCGACGGTGATGCCCGGCAGCCAGGCGCCGGGAATGACCGATGAGTCGTCGATGAGCACCGAGGAACAGGAACGTTATCGGTATCCTCAGGTGCAAGTGATTGGCCCCGGGGGTCCGTATTTCAAATTCCCTTGGCAAAGAGTTCACAAGGTTAGTGTTGCCACGCAAGCGGTCGACCTGTCTTGGGACCCGACCAAAGCCCAAGACACAATCGAAGCGGTCACCAAGGACAATTTGACGACCGGCGTGAACGGGCAAATTCGCTATCGAATCAGCGAACAGAATCTGTACGCCTACTTGTTCGGTGTGGCCAGCCCGTTGGAACACGTGATGGGCTATTTCGTTTCGGTGCTGCGAGAACGGATCGCTAACTTTACCGATCCCAAAGGCCAAACGCTGCTTTCCAATGACGAACTGGATCAAGCCGACGGAAATTCAACCGCCGCCAGTTCGCTGGACCTTTCCGAAGGCGTCTCGATCAACGATCTGCGCAAAAACCTGCCTTTGCTGAATCAGTACATGGAACAGCAATGCCAATCGACCACGGGTCGTTACGGAATCGAACTGGACGCCGCGTTGATCACCGAGATCGATCCGCCCGCCCAAGTCGACCGGGCACTGTCGGCCATCAACAGCACGCGTAACCAAGTGGCCGCAGACATCAGCACGGCCCGAGCCGATTCAGAACAGCAGATCACGATGAGTGCACGGGCGGTCGAAATTGCGACCAACAACGCCCAGGCCGAAGTCGCACCGCTTCAGGAATTGGCTAGCACCCTGTCGACGATCAAAAACGAAGGTGGATCGGATTGCCTATCGGCGTACGTCCGCAACGCCAAGATCCCGCTTTACAAACGCGCCGGACGCATCGTTCAATCCGCCAACCAACGTTCATAACCAGGACCTTCAGCCATGACATACATGTTTGCTTTCGTCGTCGGACTGGTCTTCGTCCCGTTCCTATTGGGGCTGGCCCGAACGTTCGGCATCTACACCTGCGTGAACGAGTGCGAAGCACAAGTCTTCACGTTGTTCGGAAAGGTGGTGGGAACCATCGATATCGCCGGATTGCATTTTCCCATTGCCTATTTCGGCCCCAAAGCATTGTTGATTCCGTTTTTCGGAAAGAAGTACGTCGTCAGCACGGCGCTGCGACAACACTATCTGCGCAGCCAGATGGTCAACAGCGAAGAAGGCACGCCGATGGGTGTCGGCATTTGGTACGAGATGCAGGTCAAGGATCCGGTCGCGTTCCTGTTCACCAACGCCAACCCGGATGGATCGTTGCAAGCCAACGTGACCAGTTCGACCATTTCCACGCTGAGCAATTTGGAAATGGAAAAAATGTTGGAGGATCGACACAGCCTTTCGCGTACCGTACGCCAAACCGTATCGCCGCTTAGCGAAAAATGGGGCTACCGATTGGGTTCGGTCTACATCCGAAAGGTTGAATTTACCGACGCCCAAATGGTCGACAACATCACTGACAAAGTGGTCAAACGCTTGGTTCAGGTCACCAGCGCCATGAAGCAAGATGGTGAAAACCGCGTCGGCCTGATTCGCAGTGAAACTGCCTTCAAGGTTTCTCAGAAACTTGCCGAAGCTTCTGCAGCCCGACCGAATATCGTGGGCAACAAGCTGAATGAGATCGCCAAGGAAGACCAAGAAATCCTGAACACCCTGCTGGAAGTGATGGAAATCGATGCTCTGTTGGAATCGCAAGCCAGTGTCGACATTTTGCCGACGTCTAGCAATTTGTTGATCCAACTGGGGGATTCCGGACGATCATCCGGCGGCGCACCCTACCTGGCATCGCCGGTGGGTAATTGAAGCCGAATCATCACCCCACGGGTGAACACGCGGCATGAAGCGGTGTTGGATTTTGCCACCAAAAGTTTGCATCCACACCGCTTGGTGGGTTAGCCTGAATCGTCCGACGCGTCGAATCGTTCGCGACGATCCGACGCGTCGCTGTCTTCACGCCCGCCGCACCTAGGTCGCGACGGGCCACAAGTCAGTTGCCCTCCCCCACCCGTCCCACCTCGTTGCGCGACCGTCGCGGTCACCCGATTCTGCCCATCGGGGATCGACCCGACCCTGGCGTGCTTGAATGGATTGCCCCATGCATCGCTGTGTGCTTCGGCATGTGGTTGTCTTGGCCTGCCTGGTCATCAGCCAACAAAACGAATCTGGTGCGGCCGATGCCCCGGCCGATGCCCCGGCCGATTCGAATACGCCAGATCCGATTGGATTGGAAATCTTTGAAAAGGTAGTCCGTCCCACTCTGGTGAAGCATTGCTACGAATGCCACAGCGACGCCACCGATGATGTCGGCGGCGATTTGTGGCTGGATTCCGCTGACGCGATGCGAAGCGGCGGAATCAGCGGTCCGGCCATCATTCCGGGACGGCCCGGTGCCAGCACCTTGCTGAGCGCTTTGGAATATCGCGATACGGAAATGCCACCGGACGGTCAATTGCCGCCGGAAACCATCGCATCCTTTCGCAAGTGGATCGCTCGCGGCGCACCGGACCCACGAAAATCGAAAGGCAAGACGCCGGCAGTACCAGACACCAAATCCGCATCCCCCGCGGCATCAGAACTTTGGTCGATTCAACCCGTCGTCGCGCCCGAAGTTCCCGTCATCCAGGATGATCAGTGGTCCCGCAGCGACGTGGACCGTTTCATCTTGGCCGGTCTGCGTGAACGGGCCATGTCCCCCAATCGCGACGCGGCGCCCGAGGTGTTGATCCGTCGGCTTAGCTTTGACCTGTTGGGTCTGCCGCCGTCGCCTGAATTGGTTGCCTCTTTCACCGCCGACCCATCGGAGACGCACTACGCAAAGATCGTCGATGCAATGTTGGGTTCTAAAGAGTTCGGGCGTCGTTGGGCACGACACTGGCTGGATGTCGTTCGCTATGGCGAATCCGCCGGCAGCAGTCGCGACGTGTTGATGATCCATGCTTGGCGTTACCGCGACTATGTGATCGACGCACTGAACCGCGACCTGCCCTACGATCAATTCGTCACCGACCAGATCGCTGGTGACTTGTTGGATTCGACCGATGCCCAAGAACGCGAGCGTCAACGGATTGCGACGGGCATGCTGGCGATCGGCAGCAAGTCGCTGAACGGCGGCAACTTGACCCACGACATCGTCGATGACCAGATCGATGTCGTGTCCAAAGCTTTTTTGGGTTTGACGGTTTCATGCGCACGCTGCCACGACCACAAGTTTGATCCGATTCCAACCGCCGACTATTACGCGCTGTCGGGAATTTTCCAGAGCACCGAAACACTGTATGGCGGGGGAACCAATCGCCCCGCAGGTTTGGCTGATCAACTAAAGGTGTACCTGTCGCTGGATCCGCTGCCGGACGCCAAAACACGAAAGGACTTGGACCAGTTGCAGAAAAAGGCGACCCAACTGCAACGACAGATTGCAGCATCCAAGCGACAGTTGCCGAATCGGATTCGGGCGGTGCCCGAGGAATACCGCAATGCGGATCCGAAATCTTTGCCCGACACCGTGGATCGAAAAACGGCGACTGCGGTTCGGCAGCTAAGTGCCGCCCGCAAGATTTTGAAACAGCGGCAAGATGAACTGGCGTCGATCGATGCATCGATCCTCGAATCACCACGATTTTTCATCGGCGTCCGCGAGAAAGGCAAAGCCAACGACGCGGCGATTTTGATTCGAGGCGAAAAGAACCAACGTGGCGAAGTCGTCCCGCGATCTTTCCTTTCCGCCGTGAATCAGTGCAATGCCGACTTGGACAAGTTCGATGCGCAGATCGGCAAGACAGAAAGCGGGCGACGCGAATTGGCCCAATGGATCGTTGCGTCCGAAAATCCTTTGACCTCTCGAGTCATCGTCAATCGAATTTGGCAGCACCTGATGGGACGGGGCATCGTCGAAACCGTCGACAACTTTGGTGTTTCCGGTTCACCGCCCAGTCATCCCACATTGTTGGATCACCTTGCCCACACGATGGTGAACCAGCATCACTGGTCTTTGAAATCGATGGTGCGAGAACTGGTGCATACCAGCACCTATCGCCAGTCGTCGGAGTTTGATCCGACCGATTACCAGGCTGACCCCGACAATCGCCTACGCTGGCGAATGTCACGACGGCAACTGGAAGCCGAACCCTTTCGCGATGCGATGCTGACCGTCAGCGGCCTGATCGATGTATCGCCTTTGGATCAATCCCTGGTCGCGCGAATTGGCGAAGGAGAGGTGGGCCGAAACTTGAACACTCGCGTTTTGGAGGAACCGTTCAATCGCCGCAGCATCTACCTGCCGATCATCCGAGGGCTGGTTCCCGAAAGCCTGAAGATTTTCGACTTCCCAGAGCCATCGAACATCCAGGGAATGCGTAGCGCCAACACGACGCCGACACAATCGCTGTATCTGATGAACAGCCCCGACGTGATTCGCATGGCTCGATCATTCGCATCCAATCTACTGAACGACCCTTCGCTGGCCGACGATCAGGCACGAATCACCCACGCGTATCACCTGTGTTTTGCTCGATCGCCCGGCGAAGATGAAATTCAGCGTGCCAGAGGGTTCATCAAACAGCCAGCGTGCATTCCCGACGACGCTTCCAGATCCAACGATTCATCAAAACCAATCGACGCCCGACTCGACGTTTGGACGGTCTATTGCCAAACGTTGTTGGCCAGCGCCGAATTTCGATTGTTGAATTAAGACCGCGATTCTCGAAAACCATTTTTTGGCCACAACGAAGTCCCCCGCCCTGCTGAGGTTTCTGTGCAACCCACACGACGACAAATGTTATCGGCCGCCACATGCGGTTTCGGATCAATCGCGTTGTCCGACCTGCTGTGCAGAGCGCGCGATTTGGCCGGTGGGTCGGCCGCCGGTCCGGCAAACGGCAATGCCATGCCCGGACCATTGGCTCCGAAAACGCCCCACCACATGCCCAAAGCCGATCACTTTATCTTCCTGCACATGCGGGGCGGACCATCGGCGATGGAGACGTTCGAACGTAAACCGGAACTGGACAAACAAGCCAATCGCAATGCCTCGACGTCGGCCAATGATGCGAAACCGGCCAAAGGAAAGAAGCCGAGGCGTCAACTGACCCCCAGCCATTGGAAGTGGAAACAGCGTGGCGAAAGCGGTTTGTGGGTATCGGATCTATTGAAACACACCGCAGAGGTCGCTGATGAATTGTGCGTGCTTTCGGGCATGCACACCGACATCGGAAATCACACCCCTGCGATGCTGCAGCTTCACACCGGATCATTCACGTTTACCCGTCCGTCTTTGGGGTCTTGGTTACTGTATGGGCTGGGGACGGAGAACCAGAATCTGCCCGGCTTTGTCAGCATCAGCCCGCCGGTCATCAATGGGGGTGCCAAAAACTACGGGACCGCTTTTCTGCCTGCGGTGTTTCAGGGAACCGCGATCGGCGACATCAAGACACCTGTGAAGAATGCGTCGGTCGGCAATCTTTCCAATCCCCTGTTGAATCGTCGCCAGCAAAGCCGGCAAATCGAGTTGCTGCAATCGATGAACCGAGATTTGGCCGAACAAATGAATCCGGCCGACACATCACAAGTCGATGCGGTGATCGATTCGTATGAACTTGGTTTTCGCATGCAGTCCGAATTGCCGTCGGTGATGAACCTGGCTGACGAATCCCAGGCAACGTTGGACTTGTACGGCATCGGCAACGGCAAGCCGTCGGACAATTTCGGCCGCCAATGCTTGCTGGCCCGACGTATGGTCGAAGCCGGCGTACGTCACATCGAACTATGCGACGAATTCTGGGACCAACACAACAACTTGGTTAGTGGCCACAACGCGCGTGCCGCGGCGACCGACCAGCCCATCGCGGGCCTGATCAAGGATTTGCGGCAACGGGGATTGCTGGAACGAACACTGGTTCTATGGGGCGGCGAATTTGGGCGCACGCCCGACACCGCAAAAGAAAACTTGGATGGCCGGGATCACAACCCCAATGGCTACACGATGTGGATGGCCGGCGGCGGTGTGCGTGGCGGATTCCAGTACGGAAGCACCGACGAACTAGGTTACAAGGCAGTCGAAGGCCGCGTTCACCTGCACGATCTTCATGCGACCGTGCTGCACTTGATGGGTTTGGACCACAAACAACTGACGTTCAATTACGCCGGTCGCGACTTTCGGCTGACCGACGTCCATGGCAATGTGGTGAATGAAGTCATCGCTTGACGCGATTGCCTGACGTCAAATTAAACCGTTGCTTGAAGTCAAAGCGAAACTTCTTCCACGACAGATTCCTCTTGCGATCCGGTGGCGGCATCGCCCAGGTCGACTTGGGTTCCCGATCCGTCGACGGTCGCTCGCATGATTTCGTAAGTCCAGACGCCGTCCTGTTTGGATCCTTTGACTTTGACGGTCGCCGATCCGTTGGGACCGGAAATGGGATACGTCAGGTCGGCGTCCCCGTCGTCGTCGTTCAGGTTGATGTTGCCCTGAAGCATCCAGCCCGCTTCGATCGGCTGGCCCAATTCTGCGATCAATGTCTCATTCGCCTGTGCCCTAGCCAACGATTGTTGATAGGGATCGCTGGATTTGATCAGGGTGAACAGGCTGAAAACGCCAAACCCCATGACGCCACCGCACAACAGAATGACGCCCAAACAGCCGCCGCCCAGACCCATCAACAGACAACCGGTTCGAGACTTGGGTTTGTCCGCTGCCCCCGACGTCATCGGCGCATGCTGTGGTGAATGAAGCGTATCCGACATCGACCCGTTTCCCCGTGCGTGAGCATTGATGTCCCCCGCCAACGGAGGATCCCGGCCGGAAGATTAAGCGAATCGCCAACGGACGTCAAAGTTTTCTTTGCACAACCAATCACGAACTTGGTGAACGGATCGCTGGTCGGTCACCGGAAACTGACCATCCGGATCAGCGTCATCCTGTTTACAGCCGTCCGATTGATAGCCTCCGGGTGTCGTGCTGCTGCCGGCACTCATCTGTGTGATACAGATCTTGGCCAAACGATCCCGCAAAGCAGCCGGTTCTCGGGTCGAAAGGACCAACTCGACGTCCGGAATCGCCAAACGACACGCCGCATAGAATCGGATCAATTGTTCGTCATCGATCGGATGTTTGACTTGGTAACCGTCAGGCGTCTGATGCAAACGCGGCAGGCTGAGAGCCAATCGCAGGTGTGGAAATTGATGTTTCAAGTACTTTGCATGTCGGATCATCATCTGCACATCTGAAACCGGATCAGCCAGGCCCAGCAACACTCCGATCCCGATTCGTGAGAACCCCGTCTCGGCGGCCCGTTCGGGTGCTTCCAGTCGCCAATCGTACGACTGCTTGGGGCCACGAGGGTGCACCAATCGATACACCTCCGGATCGTAGGTTTCTTGGTACAGCGTTAATCCCGTCGCGCCCGCGTCAGCCATTGCCTGATAGGAATCGGATGACTGCGAAGCAATTTCGATACTGATCTCCAGCCCACGATCTCGCATGCATTGAATCAGATCACAGAAATACGACGTCGTCGTCAGACGGGGAAAATCACCGGCAACCAACAACTGATGCTGAAAACCATTATCCAAAAGAATATCCGCCTGGACCATCACATCGTCGATGTCCAAATGCGTTCGTTGGATGTCCATGTCGTACTTGAATCCACAGTACACACAATGGTTCACGCAGTGACTGGAAACGTACAACGGTGCATACAGCAACATTCGACGCTTGGTCGCATTCGGCTGATCGGATACCGAGACAGAAAACAACCGATGTGTCTTCTGTTGGGCGGCTTCGCAAAGCTCGGGCATTGCCATCCGGCCATCGATTGCGGCCTGCCAGGTGTCGTCATCGGATGACGCCGAGGTCAAATGATGACGAAGCGAACGAGGCGTTTCACGATCAATTTGACGCAACCAACAGGTCCAACGATCCAATGAATCGATCAATTGTTCTTGGCCCGGCACCGGTTCGTCACGCCACTCGTTAAGCGTTTGGTACCGCCATCGTTCGATTCGACCAGCCACGTCCATACGATCGGCCGCTTCCACCGACGGATCATTCAAGCAGGTTTCCGCCTGCTGCAGCAACGTAATGTGGTGTTCGGCGTGATCGTCATTGCCGCGCAGGTATTGCAGCAATTCCGAATTCAACAGGCCAGATGGTGGCGAACCTGAAAAGCAGTTCATCGGTAAGGTTTGCGGTCGCGAATGGGGGACATGTCGGCCTGTCGAACATACCGCCCACATGCCTGATCCGATATCGCAAAGCATCATGCCCCGGCCGCGTCAATTTTTCGCGGGCCGGCTAGATCGATTGCATCGCGCGAGTCAACGCGCTTTGGGCTTCGCCCATTGCCGATGCGGCTTCGGCCAAGGATGCATTCGCTTCGTCGGGGTAACCATCAGCCGCCGCGGACCAACTGCGATTGATCAGTCGTTCGCCCACCGCCACCGCCACCAAGACTTCGGACGCCTTCTGTAGTCCTAATTGGCGAATCAGCCGCTGACGTTGATCGACGAAGGGTTCGATGTGTTCTTGCATCAGACGATCCAAGCGGTCCAGAAACGCCGGATCCTTGGCATCGGTGCCGGCTGATGCCACCGCGATTTCGCTGGTCATCGCGTCCATCAATCGCAAAGCGTCGAAGGTCTGGACGCCGGGCTGGCCGTGACTGGTCGTGTCATCATGATGCTGGTGTGATTCGGCCAGATCACGTCGCCACATCACCAAACCGGCCACAGCCACCAGCCAGGCAACCACAAAGACGGGCCAGGTATTAGGAAAAGCATGGTCGGGATCGGCGGGCAACTTTGCACCACACATCACCGCGACCAACAATCCGATCACAAACAGAGCCAAGCCGATCTGACGCATGAAATTTCTCCCGATCAACTAGGCTGCACGAAGGATTGAAAATCCAGCGTGTGCGATTCCCATCAGGGCTTCGCCGACGATCAATCCGGCCGCAAAAGGGACCAGCTTGTGTTCACAGAATGCAACACCTTTGACCCGCTGAATCGCCATCTGCAACAGACATCCCAATCCGTAACCCAGCGTGATTGAAAACGGCAGGTACATCGCCAAACCGACCAAAACCCCAAGCCCGCTCATCGGTGCGGCACCGAGCGTCGCCCCCGCCAAGCCGCCCATCACGTACTTGTCGATCGGAACATTGCCCGTGTTGACGGCATCAATGATCCCCATCAACGCACCGCCCTGGGGCGCCGGCAACGCGGTGCCTTCACCGAAACCGTTCTGGCCGTTGGGTCCCCCGTGCCACAGGATGTAAATCACGGCCAGCGAAATGATCGGACCAGCCCACGTCGTTGCGAATTGAACCAACTGTTGCTTGACCGGACGGGCACCGATCAAAAAACCGGTCTTCAAGTCTTGCATCATGTCGGCCCCTTGGCCGATTGCCACGCACACGGCCACGCCGACCACCATGGATGCGGCAATGTTCTTGTTCAACAGAAACATCATCAGGGTGACGCTGATCAGCGCCATGCCGGACATCGGGGAAATGTCTGTCAGCCCGGTCGCCTGGGCCACAATCAATGCGGCAAGCCCCAGCCAAAGTGTCCCGACGATTGCGGAAAGCGACGCACCGGCAACCGTCACCCCCGGCGTCATCATTGAAGCAACAAAGAACAGGACCATTGCCAGCACGCTGCCGCCGATCAGTACAGGCAATTTCATTTCATCGCTGCCGACGACTTTGCCACTGCCCGCCGTTTTGGTCGCCGACGCCAACGATCCGATCGCGCCTTTGATGGCGGGAAAACTGGTCACCACGCCCATCAGTGCGCCACCGATTAACACGCCGATCCCCAACGGACGCAGCATTTTCGAATAGATAAAACCGGCGGTTTCGTCCACGGCCAGATCCGCGGGGATCCATCCCGACGCCACCGCGGTGGGCGAAATCAGCCACCAAGAAATCAAGCCGCCTAACAAGAAAGGAAGCCCGCTGCGACCGGCCAGCATCCCCGCCGCCATGTTCATCAGCGAAAGGTATACCGCCGGTGCCCAATAGGCCGGAATGATGCCAAAGCCAAACAGCAATTCTTCCTCGGCAATGCCCGCGCCATACTTCTCAATCAAGCCGGGCGTTTCCAACCAGCCCGATACCATGACCAGTTTCCAAAGGGCGCTGATCGCGAAACCCGCCGCCAACAGCTTGGCCTTTTCCATTCCGGTTGAACCGGCCCGGATGATCGTGGCCGTGGCCACACCGGATGGAAACCGCAACCGGTCCAATTCGACCATCTGTTTCCGCAGCGGAATGATGGCAACGACGCCAAGAACGGCGCCGGCCACACCGGCGATGACCAGTGGCAAAACCTGAAACTCCAATCCCGCACCGCCGTCGGCACGCCAAGCGGCGTCCAGCATGAACAACGCGGGAACCGTGAACACGACCCCCGTGCCCGCCGTGTTGATTCCCGAAGCGATGGTTTGGTTGATGTTGTTTTCAACCATCGTGCCGTTGCGAAAAACGCCTCGCAACAACGCATACCCCATGATCGACGCAACGGTCGACCCGCCAATTGAAAACCCAAGTTTCAGTGCGGCGTACACGAACGCGACGTTCAATATCACGCCCTGAATCACGCCAAGCACGACCGCCCGAGCGGTCAATTCACGATAACTTTCGGAACGCGCCGGTCCCGATACGGCACCATCGGTCGGCTGGGGGATACTTTCCATCGATTCCCTTGTTGTCATGCGTCGCCAAGTTGTTGCTTGGCGGAATTACCGCCTGGCCAATTGCCGCCATCGTGGCCACATCCTAGCAGAAGCGATCCGTGGCCGGAAACGCATCCAACTGGCAATCAGAGACTCCTGCGAACCGAAGGCTGGGCTGAACTGTCTGTGCCAGCACCCCATTTCCGGTACACACACCACCCAATCCCCAGACCACAGCATGCTTCCCCCCAAACTCCGCACATCAGCCTAAGATTCGACCTGAGCGGGTCTGAACGCCCTGCCCCGACCGCCCCACGATTGCCGCGAACGCGCCCATGACTGCCAGTGACTTGATCGTACGGACATTTGACCAATGCAATGCCGCGAGGACCGAATCGGAATACGTTGACATTGCTCAAGAATCGCTGCTTGGCAATTCGCTGGATCAGTGGCAGACATACCTTGGCCGAATCGGTCGCGAGAATGTCCGTGTCATTCATGCCGGCCAATCCCTGGTCGGGGGCTTGGCGTTCTATCGCATGCAACACGTCTATGGCGGACAACCGATTCCCGCCGCAGGCATCTCGGGGGTTGCGATTGACCCTGCCTATCGCGGTGGCGGTGTGTGCGCGACGCTGCTGATTGAAACGCTGAAGGAATTGCGTAACGAGGGAATTCCGATCGCATCCTTGTACGCGTCGACACAGCACCTTTATCGCTCGGTGGGATTCGAACAGGCCGGCACGCGCTACGATTACAGCCTTCCGCTGCGTTCGTTACCGCGTCCGGACCGAACATTGACTTGCACGCGATTCGAATCAGCCCCACTGGACGCGTTGGACTACGCCCATCGCGTTCGAGCCCACGCGACAAATGGCAACATCCTGCGGACCGAAGGCTTATGGGATCGATTGATTCATCCCTACGACGGTCGCCGATGCCTCACGTACCTGTTCGGCGATATCAATCGCCCCGATGGATACGTCATTCTGAAACAAGCCGGACGCGACGATGGCCTGCCGGCGGACTTGATCGCCAGTGACTATGCCGCCAACACGGGTGCCGCGGTCCGACGTTTGATGGCGTTGCTGCATGATCATCGATCGATCTTTGGACGATTCCGATGGAGCGGCGGCCCCGACGATCCATTGCTTTTCATGACCGATGAATTGTGGTTCGAGGTCCACGAAGTCTTGCGGTGGATGCTGCGTATCCTGGATGTCCCACAAGCCATTCAGGCCCGCGGTTATCCCCGACACGTCAGTGGTCGATGCACCATCCGAGTCACCGATTCGCTGTTCCCGGCAAACAGCGGTTACTGGGAACTGGAGTTTTCACGCGGACAGTGTCATGCCCGACAATCCAATGCACCGGAGCTGCCGCAGAACGTTGTCCGTCTGGACATTCGCGACTTAGCAACGCTGTACAGCGGTCACACCACGTTGCGACAGTTGATCCGCTTGGGCCAAGCCGATGGGGGCGACGATCAAGAGATCGATCTGATCGACGCGGCCTTTGCCGGGCCCGCGCCGTGGCTACCGGAGATCTACTGATCGTCGCATTCATCGAGCCGTTTTTCAGGCATCCACCATGACCGGAACACCAGCCTGCGACAAACGTTCGCAGGACGTGGTGAATCCCCTGTCAGCTGCACCAGGGCTGCGAGCGAAGCGATATGATGAGGCGTTCGCTTGTTCGAGTCCCCGGAGCCCATGGAGCCGTGAGTCGATGGTTGCTGAAGATCTTTCCCTCCCTGAACCTGATACAATTCGAAACCTTTGCCTGTGCGGCCATACCGGCGGCGGCAAGACGACGATCGCGGAGCGGTTGTTGTTTGCCGCCGGTGAGATCAAACGGATGGGCGACGTTGAACACGGTAACACGGTTTGCGACTTCACCGACGAAGAACAACAGCACCACCATTCGCTGCAACCCGCCGTCATCCACTTTGACCACGAAGGTCACCACGTCAACGTCATCGACACGCCCGGCATGGCGGACTTCGTCGGGCATGCCATTGCCTGCTTTCCCGCGGTGGAAACGGTCGTCGTCGTCATCGACGCGGTTCGTGGAATCGAAAGCGAAACCCGGCGTTTGATGCAAGTCGCGACCGAACGCAATCTGCCACGCATGATCCTGATCAACAAAATGGATCTGGCCGAAGCCGACCTGGAAGAATTGACCAACCAGATTCGTGAAGAATTCGGCGACATCTGTCTGCCCATCAACATGCCCACGCCAGATCGTCAAGGCGTGATTGATGTGTTCGAAACCGATTCTCATGACCCCACACTATTCAGCAGCGCCGAAGACGCCCACACGCGAATCGTCGAACAGGTGATCGAAGTCGACGATGAATTGACGGAAAACTATTTGGAATCAGGACCCAACCAATTGGATCCCGGCCGCGTGCATGAAGCCTTTGAAAAGGCGCTTCGCGAAGCCCATCTGGTGCCCATCGTCTATGTGTCCGCAAAGTCTGGCGCCGGCGTGGACAAACTGCTGCACGTCACCGCGTCGCTGTTGCCCAGTCCGTTGGAAGGAAACCCGCGTCCGTTCGTCAAAGGTGACGAACCACTGCACACCGAATTTGACGCCGCCAAACCCACGATCGCGCACGTCTTCCGTGTTTCCACCGACAAGCACATTGGAAAGTTAGGCGTGTTCCGCGTGCACCAGGGTGTCGTTCGCAACCGCAGCGAACTGTACATGGACGATTCCAAGAAACCGTTGCGTGTCGGCCACGTGATGCGTCTGCAAGGCAAGGAACACGTCGAAACCGAAGCCATCGGTCCCGGCGAAATCGGAGCCGTTTCCAAGCTGGACGAAATCCATTTTGACGGTGTGCTGCACGACGGCGCAACCCCCGACAACCCGCCGCACTTGGTGTCTTTGCCGTTGCCCAAACCGATGTTCGGACTGGCCATCGAACTGAAGAATCACGCCGACGAAACAAAGTTTTCATCCGCGATCGCAAAACTGCAAGCCGAAGACCCTTGCTTCACCTTGGAACGCATCGGCGCCACCAAGCAAACGGTGATGCGTGGATTGGGCGAACTGCATTTGCGCGTCGTGCTGGAAAAACTAAAAGCTTTGTACGACATCGAACTAGATACGTCGCAACCCAAGATCGCGTATCGGGAAACCATCACGATGCCGGCCGAAGGTCATCACCGTCACAAGAAACAAACCGGTGGTGCCGGCCAGTTCGGCGAAGTCTATCTGCGTGTCGCTCCGTTGCCGGACGATCATGAAAGCGGGTTTGAATTTGTCAATGCAACCGTTGGTGGATCGATACCACGTCAATTCATGCCGGCGATCGAAAAAGGAATCCGACAAGTCTTGGCCGACGGCGCCGTTGCCGGTTATCCAATGTCGGGCGTGCGGGTCGAAGTCTACGACGGCAAACATCACGACGTGGACAGCAAAGAAATTGCTTTCATCACCGCCGGAAAGAAGGCCTTTTTGGAAGCGGTGAAGAAGGCCAAGCCGATTTTGCTGGAACCCTTTGTTGAAGTCGCCATCACCACGCCCAGTGATTTCATGGGCGATGTGTCCGGTGACATCGCGACACGTCGTGGCCGCGTCAATGACACGGAAATGAAGGGAATGAACTGCGTGGTCAAAGCCGTTGCACCGCTTGGGGAATTGCAATCCTATGCCCCGCAACTGCGCAGCATCACGTCAGGTGCGGGCAGTTTTGCAATGACCTACAGTCACGATGAACCGGCCCCCGGCGACATTCAACAAGCGGAAATGGCCGCCTTTCAGCGTCACGACGACGACTGATTCGGTGACCGGGGATCGCCAACGGATCCCCGGTTAGTGCTTGGCACCGCGATAAGTCATCGCTTGGCGTTTTAGGGTATGCACCCGACAGAGCGCCGCGATGTCATCGCGGTGTCCGACCACAATGACGACGTCACCATCGGACAACGAACACTGTCCCGACGGATTCATTTCGACGTTTCCGTCGGATTTGCGTAACGCGACGATCAAGAAGCCACGGTTCCCACGGATCTCGATCTCCGACAACGTGTGGCCGATCATCGGTGACCCCGCAGTGATCTTCAATTCTTCCATCTGCAAGCCCACCGCAGACAGCTCCCCGTTGATATCGCCGGACGCTCCGTCGGTCTGCAACAGACTGGCAGCCGTCGGTCGCGTGATCAATTGAAACGCTCGCTTGGCGCCCACCGATGCCGCCATGATGACGTGATCGGCGCCACAACGTCGAAGCTTCTTTTCAGCGCTCCGTGACTCGCCACGCGAAATGATCTCCACACTGCGATTCAGGTCGCGGGCCGTCACGCAAATGAACGCGTTGGCCGCATCATCGGGCAACAACGTCGCCAACGTCTTGGCACGATCGATGCCCGCTTCATTCAATGTGTCTTCATCGGATGCATTGCCCACCATTGCCAGCATGCCCGCCTGATGAGCTTCATCCACGCGCGATTCATCTTGATCAATGACCAAGAACGGATGCTCGCTGCGTAATAGTTCTTCGGCAACGATGGATCCCATGCGACCGAAACCACAGACGATCGTGTGACCCTTCAACCCGGCGATCCCCTGGCTCATTTTTCGACTCCGCAAAATCTCTTGCAATTCGCCGTCGATCAGCAATTGAATGAAGCCGCCGACGGTATACACAGCGGCGCCGTAACCGAACACGATCACGGCAATGGTCAGCAGCCGCAGTTCGGGCGTTTCGATGGGTTTCACTTCGCCATAGCCGACACCAAAAATGGTGATCACGACCATGTACAACGCGTCGCTGACGTCCCAACCGTAGCCGACGTAACCGGCAACGGCACTGATACAGATCGCCAGAAAGACGATCATTCCGATCAGAATGCGACGAAAAGGCTTGGACGACATGGACGCCCAGACTAGTCGATCCCGACGTCGGAATCGCAGTCAACCGATCACCGGTCGACTACAATTCACCCCTTGAGCACCGTATCGCGACAACAAGGTGCTTTGTCCCACCCCAAGCATTAGGACCCGATCGACATGTCCCACCGCCCCTCCTCGATTTCCCGCCGCCAATTTCAAAAGTCCGCATCGACAACGTTCGTACTTTCCGCCGCCACGGCGGCTTCATCGGCTCGCGCAGCGGGTTCCAACGACCGAGTCTCGCTCGGGTTCATTGGCGTCGCCAATCGCGGTGGCCAGTTGATGAAGGCCTTTGCCGAACACCAGGATTGTTCCCCAGACTATTTGTGCGACGTCGATTCGAAAACGTTAGAAAAGGCCGCTAAGCAAACGGGTGGTTCTCCCAAAACCACCGCCGATTATCGCAAAGTCATCGATGACGATTCGATTGATGCGATTGTCATTGCGACCCCCGATCACTGGCACGCCATTCAGTGCATCAGCGGATGCGCCGCCGGCAAAGACGTGTACGTGGAAAAACCCCTGGCGGTCACCATTCACGAAGGCCGCGCCATGGTCGACGCGGCACGCAAGTACGACCGAATCGTCCAGGTGGGTACGCATCGTCGTAGCAGCGGACTTTATCAAGAATTGTCACAACGGATCCAAAACGGCTTGCTGGGCAAAGTGTGCATGTCGCGGGCGTTCCGATTAAGCAACATGGCGCCCGATGGCATTGGACGTCGTCCCGCGATGACGCCGCCGGAACACTTGGACTGGGACATGTGGTTGGGCCCTCGCGCCCAGCGGCCCTATCAAGACAACATCGCGCCCTACAAATTCCGTTGGTGGCAAGACTACAGTTCACAAATGGGCAACTGGGGCGTGCACTACCTGGACGCCATTCGCTGGTGTATCGGCGAAGAGGCCCCGTCCAGCGTTTGCGCGATGGGCGGTCAATTTGCGATCGACGACGATCGTACGATTCCCGATACGATGGAGGTCACCTTTCAATTCCCGTCGGGCCGATTGGCTGTGTTCGGCCAGTACGAAACCAGTGGCAATCCGATGATGCCGACCGGCGAGATCGAATTGCGGGGAACGCTGGGGACCGCATATGTCAGCGAACGCACCTACGAGATCATTCCCGAACGTCGTGGCCAATTTGCCACAGAACACCCGATGGCCAAACCTGAAAAAGGCACCGAAGATTCCAGCAACCATCACCTGACATCCAACCACGCCAGGAATTTTCTGGACTGCATGCGTAGCCGACGGCAACCCAATGCCGATGTCGAAATTGGTCACCGCAGCACGACCTTCTGCCATTTGGCCAATATCTCTTTGAAAGTCGGACGCCGGTTGCAGTGGGACGCCGATGCGGAACGCTTCGTCGGTGACGATGACGCCAACGCGATGCTGCACTACGAATATCGCAAACCGTGGAAGTTGCCGGTCTGACTGATTGCCAATGAACGACGCTGAACCGAAAAAGGACTGGGTCTATCGCGACGCCCGCAGCGAGAGCGACCCGATGACCGAACCGGAACTTCGTCGCTGGCTGATGAAGCTGCCCGATGACCAGATGGACTTGTACCAGGTCCGTCAGGGCACCAGCGTGTGGCATTCGGCCCGGCAAGTGATGGCTCTGTTTCGACGTTTGGCCGAAACCGGCGTCTATGTCCGGCAAGGCGATGTCGTCCAAGGCCCATTCATCGTGCAGCGGGCCGCAAGGATGCTGCCCAAATGGAAAGTCGTTGACGGCGTCCTTTTTCGCGTCGGCCGACGCGGGTCTTGGATGACGGCGGATCAATTCGACACCTGGCTGTCCGGGCAAACCCGAGGCGGCGGCGACGGCGATTCTGCCACCGGCCATCACCCGGACGGATCGGCTGACGAAGATATTGTCGCCGCCCTGCCGGTATCCGACGCGCGGACATCGCCAGACAAGAATCGCCCGATTCCAGTGATCGCAGTCAGCAATGACGACGCCAACGACGATGACGTGATCCCGGCGGTGGCCTATGTTCCCGGCCGACCAGCGGCTGTTTCCGATCAACCGGCACCTCACGTCGCAAACGTGGCTCCGGCCGCCGGGCCGTCATTCGATCCACTGGTTGCACCGGAGATGAACTTTCCGCCAAGCCCCGCCATGTCTTCCGCCGCGCGTCCGGTTGTGCCACGTCGCGCGCGTTCGACATCGCACCGCAGCGGCAACGTGGGCCTGCTGGCCGCCGTGATTGCCGGTGGGCTGGTCATGCTGGCAATGATCGGCGGCGCTGGATGGTATGCCTACCAATCGATTGCCGAAACCTTGGCAAACCGTGGTGTCGATTCCAGCTTCGACGACAACGTGGACAATTCGGATGCCGCCATTTCTGGCCCGATGATTCGGTCCGATCGACCGGGCATGTTGGCATCCACACCGCGTCCCAGGTTCCGTGGACCGCCACAAATCACCCCGGGGACGCTTTATCGTCCGACCTTCTTCACGTCCAACGACCAATCATCCGCCGGCACGGCGTTCATCGCGCGACTATCGGACACCGATCGCGATCCGATCGTGATCAGTGCATTGCATTTGCTTGGGACCGCTGGTGGATTCCCGCGTGATATTGTCGGGCGGGAGGTTCCAAATGTTTGGATGACCGTGGGTTTGGAAGATTGCGTCAACGGCGACTGGATCGAAAGTTTGGACGGACGCGTCCTGAACCTTCCACAAGCAAAGAATCTTCCGCAAACGTCACTGCATGGCGACGTCATTGCGTTTTACCCCAGCCCGTTGGATGCAAACCATGACCGTTTGGATCCGCTGACCATCGCGCCGGCAGGCCCCGCAACAGGTGACGTGGTTTGGCTGGTCTCCGAAGTGATCGGCAGCGATTCACTGGCGCACCGTGGCGTGGTGCTGGGCGAAGAAGACGGTTGGCTGATGTACCGCTTTGATCGACGGCTGAACTTGACGGCCACCAGTGGTGCTCCCGTTGTCGATCAACAGCATCGGGTGATCGCGGTCAACGCCGGCGGCGGCGAAGACGGCGGGCGGACGATTGGCGTGGGCACTCCCGTATCGCGATTCCGCCGTGCCTTGGCGACCGCGAAACGTGGAAAATGAACCGCCAGCCTTGCCGGAATCGCCAAAGATCATCGCGGCATCCGGCTTGCCTAGTAAAGTTGCCACTGGCCGGCGGCTTCGAATGCGGCCGGATAGTGTTCCAGCCGCTGGGGCCGCGGGCTGTCGCGGGGCCACCAAACGGCCACCACATCAAATCGGCAAGGCGTCCCGACCAGACGTTTGCGTTTCAGATATCGCAGGGCCGCACGGGTGATCCGTGCCTGTTTTTGATCATCGACACGATCGGCCGGATGCCCCGGTTTTGTCGTTGCCAGCGTTTTCACTTCGACAAAAACGATCGTCCGTGCCCGACGATCGACGGCGATCAGGTCAATTTCGCCGCCACGATCCGATTCACTTTCGGCGACAATCTGCAGCCGTTTCTGACGCAACAAACGCGCGGCGGCCTGTTCGCCGCGTCGGCCGATCGGACCATCATCATCGATTCCGCCGAACCGAATCGTGCGATAGCGTTCGAGCAAGTCACCACGGATTCGGTCCAAGACATCCGCGACGATGTTGCGATTGATCGGCACAGCGTTGATTCGGATGGAGAAGATCCGCGTGGATTGATTCGCTGAACGGCGTTTTGCCGAGCAGCGATTCGCGAGCCATGCTAGGCGATGAGAGCTTCGCATTCCTCATGGTCCGGCGTCACCACCGGACTCACGGACGCGTTTTTTCGGTCGCCAGATCGAATCTAGTTGCGGCGACGTTCTTTCAGACGCACGGCCTTACCGACGCGATCACGCAAGAAGTACAGCTTGGCGCGACGGACAACGCCACTGCGTTTGACTTCGACCTTCTCAATTCGCGGGCTGTGGATCGGGAATTTTCGTTCCACGCCTTCGCCGGCAACGATGCGACGAACGGTGAACATTTCCTTGCTGCCGGATCCGCTCAGTGCGATCACGACGCCGCTGAAGACTTGGATGCGTTCTTTGTTGCCTTCCAAAATCTTCAGGTGAACGTCCACGGTGTCGCCGATTTCAAATTGCGGCGGGTTTTCTTTCATCGCGGTCTTTTCGACCAGGTCCAGTATGGCTTTGGACATTGGTGGGTTCCTTGCTTAGCGGTATGTCTGGCTGAATGGTTGATGGGCAATGGGTGCCGTGTGTCCGGCCGGTCCGGGATTGAACCAAGATTGGGGAAACAGCTTTCGGTGTCAGGATTCGGCAGATTCGTCCAGCAGGTCACTGCGTCGTTGCATCGTTTTGTGGTGGGATTGTTCGGCCCGCCAGGCGGCGATTTTTTGGTGATCACCACTCAATAAAACGTCGGGAACGACATGACCTTCGAATTCGCGTGGTCGGGTGTACTGGGGAAACTCCAGCAACCGATTTCCACGGCTGAATGAATCGTCAAAGCTGCTTTGTTCGTCTCCTAGGACTCCGGGCAATAAACGGACAACGGCGTCAATGATGATCATGGCTGCGACTTCGCCTCCGTTCAGTACGAAGTCGCCGACACTAATTTCTTCGGGCTGCAGGATGTCGTGCACGCGTTGGTCGAAACCTTCGTAACGTCCACACATCAGCAGCAAGCGTTTGCTGGTCGCCAGATCTTCGGCGACCCGTTGATCCAGTCGGCGCCCGGCGGGCGTCAACAGGATTTTTCTGGCCGGTGTGTCGTCCATGGCCTGCACGGAACGAACACAATTCACCGTCGGTTCGACTTGGATCAGCATCCCGGGTCCGCCGCCGAAAGGCCGATCGTCGACTTTTCGGTGCGGCGTGTCTTCGGCCCAATCCCGCAGGTTATGTCGGTGGATTTGGACCAAGTCACGTCGGATGGCTTTGTCCAGCAAGCTTTGCGTCAGATAGCCGTCAAAGATCGCCGGAAAAAGCGTGACGACATCGAACCTCACTCGCCGGCAGCTTCCGCGGCGGGTGCTTCACCGCCTTCGGCCGCCGCAGCTTCTTCGGCGGGTGCGGCGTCGTCAGCCGGTTTTTCTTCGGCCTTGGGTTCTTCCTTCTTGGCCGGCTGGGGTGCCGGCGGCGTGAAGGTGTATTCCTTTCGCTTGCCCAATCGCTCCAACGCGGCTTCACGAGCGGCCAGATGCGTGCCCTCAGTGCCGTATTTCTTGATCAGCACGCCGACTTTGTCGCTTGGGCGAGCCCCCACGGACAGCCAATAATCCACACGGTCAGCTTTCAGCGTCACACGGGCATCGGTTTCCGGACACATCGGGTCGTAGTAACCCAATTCCTCGATCACACGACCGTCACGCGGACTGCGTTGGTCCATCGCACAGATACGGAAGAACGGACGGTGCGTCCGTCCCATTTTTTTCATTCGAATTCGTACAGCCACTGTCGGTTCGGCTCCTAACGGAAAATGAGTGATCAGAGGATCAGGTCAGACTGCCTGGGCGGCATTGAATCGGGTCAGGGTTTCCGGACGTGTTGCCGGTAAACTGTCCTGTCCTGCCTTGCCCGGGTCGGTGCCGCAGCATTCACGGCATCTGAAAACATCCGCCCGGCCGGTCCATACCGGCGGCGCGGACCGCAGAGTGTGTGCGGCGGTCCCAAAATTTTCAAGGGGAAATTACGTCGCCGGTCCCGCGAATGCCTAGCGTTTTCCCTTTTTCCGCTTCATCCGTCGCATCAGTTTGTCGCGTTCCTTGCGTTGCTTGGCCTTTTCGGCCGGCGACAGACGTTTTCCGGTCCCCTTGCTGACCTTGACCGCCCCCATCCCACGCGGATCGGTCATCGCACCGCTGGCCTGCAGTTGCTGCATCATTTTCATCCGGTCGCCGGCACCTTTGCCCGCCATCATTTGCATGACCGGTTTCATCATCTCAAACTGCTTGACCAACTGTGACACGACGGGGGTTTGCACGCCGGCTCCCTTGGCGATCCGTGTCCGGCGGGCGGCGTCGATCAGCTTGGGATTCTTGCGTTCATCCTGGGTCATGCTGTTGATGGCGCCGATGGTTTGCTTGATACCGCCGGCCGCTTCTTCGCTTTCCATGACTTCTTTGAACTGATTCATCCCCGGCATCAGCGACATCATTTTGCCCATCAGTCCCGGTTTGGCCACCTTTTCCATCATGTTCTTGAAATCGTCCAACGTGAAATCACCGGAAGCCATCTTGGCCTCCATTTCCTCACGTTCTTTTTCGTCGACGATTCGGTGAGCTTCCCGGGCGGCCGCCACGATGTCGCCCATCTGCAGAATGCGGCTGGCCATCCCGTCGGGCCGAAAGGGCTCGAGCGCATCAAAGTGCTCGCCGGTCCCCATGAATTTGATCGGCACCCCGGTGACGTGCTTGACCGACAGCAACGCACCGCCGCGGGCGTCCCCGTCCAACTTGGTCATCACCACGCCGTCCAGTTCCAACGCCTCGTTGAAGGCGCCGGCACTTTGCACCGCGTCTTGACCGGTCATGCCGTCGACGACCAGATAGACCTGATCGGGACTGACGCGTTTGTCGATCCGTTGCAATTCGGCCATCAATTCATCGTCGATGGCCAATCGACCGGCGGTGTCCAAGATCACCACGCGGGCGTCTTCCGCGTTGGCTTTGTCCACCCCCGCCTTGCAGACCTGAACAGGATTCTTGTTTTCGCTGTCGCTGTAGACCGGCACATTCAACTGGCGGCCGATGACGTGCAGTTGTTCGATCGCGGCGGGCCGCTGGAGGTCAGCGGCGACCAGCAAGGGCTTGATGTTTTCTTCCAACAACAACTGAGCCAGCTTGCCACAAGTCGTCGTCTTTCCGCTTCCCTGCAACCCGCACAGCATGATGATGGTCGGGCCATCTTTTTTCAGGTGCAGCGACGTGTCCACCGGCCCCAACAGCGACACCAATTCGTCGTGAACGATCCGCACCAATTCCTCGTGCGGCCGCAACGACAACAGCACCCGTTTGCCCAGCGCCCTCTCGGACACGTGCGACATGAATTCTTCGATGACCGAATAGCTGACGTCGGCGTCCAACAGGGACTGTTTGACCAGCTCCAATCCCTCCCGCATGTTGCTTTCAGTCAGCTTGCCTTTGCCCGACAGCGACTTAAACGCACCTTGCAATCCGTCCGAAAGGGATTCAAACACGACTGGAAAGTCTCCAAAAAAAGGGCGGGAAAACGTGGGCGGATCCTGAATAGACCGGTGGGCGGAAACCGCGGATCCGGAGTGAAGTGTAGAAGCGCCCCGAATCGAGGGCCACCGCCGAAAACCACAGAATCCCAGGCCGACCGCCCGCGGTGGGTCTTTCTTGGGGTGGCCAAGCCATCCGAATCAGCCACACAAGGGTGATCAAAAGTCACAGAACGGACTTGTCACTTTTCAATTTGAACGTCCCCGACCAGACTATCTCGATCCTTCGGTGCCGAATCGAAGCCCAGGCCCGACTGGACCGTCCCCGGCAACATCACCCTGCCCTGCACGCCAGCTGATGAAACGATCCAATCCCCAAACGCTGATTGCCATCACCACCACCGCGGCGATCACGGCACTGATTTGTCTGAGCGTGGACCCTCGCGGCGGCCGACAAGCCGGCGCCCAGTCGCCACCCACCGAAACCGAATCGGCCGAAACGGATTCGGCGAGCGACCGAAAGACTGAATCGAAAACCGCCGTCCAACAAGGGCCCAAGGCCGACGACGTTCTGAAAGACCTGGTTGACGGCAATCAACGATTCGTCGCGGGGGAAAGCCGCCATCCGCACGAATCAAAAAACTGGCGTGCCAGTTTGGAGGCGTCCCAGTCCCCCAAAGCCGTCATCTTGGGCTGTGCCGATTCGCGTGTGCCGCCGGAAATCATCTTGGACCAAGGCTTGGGCGATTTGTTCGTCGTCCGCGTCGCGGGGAACGTCGTCGACACCGATGTGACCGCGTCGATCGAATACGCCGTCGATCACTGTGGCACCAACTTGGTCGTGGTCATGGGCCACACTGGCTGTGGCGCTGTGACCGCGGCACACCAGCATTTGATTCGTGAGGTCAACGAAACCGATGAAATCGAAACCCTGCTGTATCGCATCGAACCGGCACTGGAAAAGGTGGACCGAAGCAAAGCGTTGCACGAGCAAATCAACGAAGGCGTGCGTCACAACGTCGAATTGTCGGTCCGGCGGCTGAAGGAAGTGCCCGACCTGATGAAAAGCCTTCGGCACCGCGACTTGATGATCGTCGGCGCCGTCTATGACCTGCATTCCGGCAAGGTCGAGTTCTTGAAATAGACACCGGCGCGCCCATCGGTGTACGCCGACAGATTCAATCGGCAAGGTGTTTCAGCACGGCATCATGGATCACGCCATTGGTCCCCAGCCCGTTGCCGCCCTGTGCGGTCACCTGCCCGGACCAATCGGTGAAACGTCCGCCGGCTTCGACGACCACGGGCAACACGGCCGCGACATCCCAGGCGTTGCAAATCGGATCGACCATCAAATCCGCCCGCCCCGTGGCGACCAACAGGTACCCGTAACCGTCGCCCCACGTTCGCGTGATCCAAGCTTGTTTTTCCAAGCTTTGATAGGCCGCCGCGGCGCCCTGTTCGGCGAACGAATCGACCTGACTGGTCACGAACACCGACCGCCCCAGATCGTCTTTTTTCGAAACGCCTGCCGCGGCCCACTGCAGATCGGTCCCGACCGTCGTTGCATCCGCACCGCGCGGCAGTTCGCTGGCATGCCAACAACCATGCCCGATCGCGGCCGCGGCAATTTCCCCCAACGCGGGAATAAAAATGACACCGCCCAACGGTTGGCCGTCCATCTCCAACGCCAACAAGGTCGAATACAGGGGCACGCCGCAAACGAACGACTTGGTTCCGTCGATCGGATCGACCGTCCAGCGATACGCCGAAGTGCCCTCCTGGGTCGGAAATTCTTCGCCTTGGATGGTGTCATCGGCAAAGCGTTCACCGACCAGCCGACGCGTCAACTGTTCCGCTTCGCGGTCGGCCACCGTCACGGGCGAATCGTCGGACTTGGCAATCACATCCAAGTCGTCCGCCTGGTAATAACGCAGCGTGTGTCGGCCGGCGGCAATGGCGATGTCGATCATCGCGGTCAGGCGGCCTTCGTGTAGCTCGGTCCAGTGACGGGGATCGTTCATGACCAATGATCCAGAGGATTCGGCGATCGCGGAAAGAAAACATCAGCGACGCCGACCGAATGAATCCCTCGGGACGTCACGACGGTGTTTATGCGACCGTCGCGGTCATCTGTAAACCCGTTGGCAACGCCGCCCGGATCGACGCCTATGATTCCACATTGGCCGTATCGGCATCCTGGCCGGGTGACTGGACGTCGACGGTGAACGACTGCCAGATCAGCATCGCCGCACCGACCACCAACAGCGAATCGGCGATATTAAAATTCGGCCACGGATCGAAGAACGGCACACCCTGGATC
Source organism: Crateriforma conspicua (assembly GCF_007752935.1). NCBI lineage: Bacteria > Pseudomonadati > Planctomycetota > Planctomycetia > Pirellulales > Pirellulaceae > Crateriforma > Crateriforma conspicua. Next base: position 6,332,095 of record NZ_CP036319.1, read on the forward strand.
CGGAACAAAATCCAATCGCGGACCCCGCTTTGCCATTCGATCGGCATCGACGCGTCCCACCAAAGCCCCAATCGATCGTACAGATTGCCGATGATGCCGCCGCTGACCATGCCCAGCGAAATGGTCATCCACCAGGACCGGGCCGCGCCGAAATAGAACAACCAAGCCAAAATCCCGATCGCGGCGACGACCGACAAAGCGGCGAACGCGGTGCCCTTGCCCGCGCCAATGCCGAACACGGCGCCCAAATTCACGGCCGTTTCAACGCCGAAGACCCCGTCGATCAGCCAATACGGTGACCGCTGGCCGGGCAAGCCACGCCAAGCAAACATCACCGACTTGGTCCACAAATCGACGCCACCGCCGACCACGGCCAGGCTGATATACGCGATCACGCGGCTGATCGGCACGCTGACACGCTGCCACTGGCCCACGGGGGCCGGTTCTTCGACGGTGTGTCGCTGGGAAGACATATCCGTTGTTTTGATGCAGTTTTCCATGGAAATCACGGTACGACAATCGACCGCCGGATGCCCAGAGGAATCCGCCGGTCTACGACATCGCCACGCGACATTTTCATAAGTTTGCCGGCACTGAATCTAGCGACAAACTCGTTCGACCGATCTACTCTAAGCGGGAATCCGTTGCGGTTGCGGCAGATATCGCGCCGCCGGTTTCAATGGCCTGCCACGGGCTCTGCCGACTTGAATTCCGCGTTTGTGGGAAACGAAGTCGTTTGACCGTCTAGTTTTTCGCACGTCCACCCCTTTTCGCAATCGATCGCTGACATGTTGCTTTCCGCCGAAAAGCACAACGCCGCACAAACCGACCTGGCCTTTCAACGATGCATCAACCCGCTTTGCGGGGCGACTTACGATGCGATGGCGATTCATACAGCATGCCAGCAGTGCGGTGAACTTTTGGACATCGCCTACGACTGGGACCGTGCCGCCCTGCCAAGCTCTCTGGCGTTTTTCGAACAGATGTGGGCACGACGCAACGATCCGGTCCGTTTCAGCGGGGTGTGGCGTTTCCACGAATTGTTGCCGTTTGCCCCGCAAGACAAGTTGGTCACCGTCGGCGAAGGCCAGACGTTGCTGCAACAGACCGACGCGGTGGGCCGCTACGTCGGCCTGAATGCCGGTCAACTGCACCTGCAGTACGAAGGGATGAACCCGTCGGGCAGCTTCAAAGACAACGGCATGTGCGCCGCGACGACCCACGCGGGCTTGGTCGGTGCCCAGCGTGCCGCCTGCGCCAGCACGGGTAACACGTCGGCATCGCTGGCCCTGTACTGCAGTGCGACCCAACGGATGAAGGCCGTCATCTTCATCGGCAGCGGCAAGATCGCTTATGGCAAGCTGAGCCAAGCGTTGGATTACGGCGCACTGACCATTCAGATCCACGGCGACTTCGACGACGCAATGGTCCGCGTCAAAGAGGTCAGCAAAGAAATGGGGATCTACCTGGTCAACAGCGTCAATCCGTTCCGGCTGGAAGGCCAAAAGACGGTGATGTATCGCGTGCTTGAAGCGCTCCGCTGGGAAGTCCCCGATTGGATCGTTGTTCCGGGCGGAAACCTGGGCAACAGCAGCGCGTTCGGCAAAGCCTTCATGGAACTGAAAGAACACGGCTTGATCGATCGCGTCCCACGGTTGGCGGTGATCAACGCGGCCGGTGCGGCAACGCTGTACGAGCTGTTTGAAAACCGCGGCGTCCGCTGGAACGAGGGGCGAATCGATTCCGACCCCATCGACCAATACAACCAGAAGATGGACCAGGACGGCATTCGCGCCGACACCATCGCCAGCGCGATCGAAATCAATCGGCCGGTGAACCTGAAGAAATGCTTGCGGGCCCTGGACGTGATGGATGGCGTCGTTCGAAAGGTCAGCGACCAGGAAATTCTGGATGCCAAGGCTCAGGTGGGTGCCGGCGGATTCGGATGCGAACCCGCGTCGGCCGCCAGCGTTGCCGGCGCCAAACGGCTTCGCGAAGAAGGCGTGATCGCCCCCAGCGATCGGGTCGTCTGTGTGTTGACCGGCCACGAACTGAAAGACCCCAACGCGACGGTCGCCTATCACGCCGGCGATCAAGAAATGTTCGACAAAGTCTTGGGCAGCCGCGGTGTGACCGAAGCAAAATTCGGTAACGGTTCGGTCGCCGTGGAAAACGATCTGGACAAAATCATCGAAGCGATTCGCAAGCACGGCTAACGCGGACCGGCCGTGAATCCACGGTCTGCGAATCGCTGGCCCGTGTTGACCACTGGCCCCTAGCGGACATCGACCCAGTCCATGCCGGCTGCTTCGGCGGCGGCAAACCCCAGCGGCGAATCTTCGAACACCAGACATCGCGTCGGGTCGACCTTCAATAGCTCGGCGGCCTTCAAAAAGACATCAGGCTCCGGCTTGTGACGCTGGGTGTCTTCGGCCGTCACGATGACGTCGAAGATCCCTTCCAACCCGATCTGTTTCAACTGCCTGTCGATGACCGGACGTGTCCCGCCGCTGGCCACACTCATCGGCATTCGGCCGTGATGGTGGCGGGCGATCGCGACGATGTCTTCCTTCATTCCCAGTTGGTCGATCATGCCCACGAACGCCGCTTCCTTGGTCACGGCAACGTGGCTGGCATCGACGCTGACATCTTGTTCGGCAGACAACGTCGCGACAATCTTCTCGCTGGGCATCCCGCCCATCCCGTAAAAGCGATCTTCGGCGAACTCGATCCCGTGCCGCGCCATCGTGTCCCGCCACGCGACGTAGTGCAGCGGCATCGAATCCGTCAGCGTCCCGTCGCAGTCAAAAATCAGCGCGTCGTACTGGTTGGTATAGTCTTTCACGTTCTCGTGTCTTCTTGCGTAAGTTTTCTGTTTTCGATTTAAGCTTCACGCCGAATTTGAAACTGACAAGTCGTCCGAACCAGAAATTCAAATTCTCGCACCGTCATAGCGTCGTGACCGGCGTCGTCCGCCCCCTTGCCCGTTGAACCGCCCGAATCATCGACTAGACATGTTGCCCGGCATACGCCTGTTTGACCTATCCGATCGTGTAGCCGTCATCACCGGAGGCAGCAAAGGCCTTGGGCTAGCCATGGCCGACGCCCTGGCATCGGCCGGCTGCGGCGTGGTTCTGATCAGCCGAAATTTGGACGAAGCGTCCGCCGCCAGTCAACAAATTGCCACCGACCACGATGTTCCGACATTGGCCATCGAAGCGGACGTGACCGACGCGGGCGACGTGGACGACAGCGTCGCGGCGGCATTGGACGCGATGGACCGGATCGACATCCTGATCAACAACGCCGGTGTGAACGTCCGCGGTTCGATAGACCAGCTGACGATCGATGATTTTCGCCGTGTCCAGCAAACCAACGTTGACGGCATGTGGATGATGTCCAAGGCGGTGGTCCCGCACATGAAAATGCGACGCAGCGGACGCATCATCAATCTGGCCAGCACCCTGGGGATCGTCGGCCTGGCCGATCGAACGCCATACGCCACCAGCAAAGGTGCCGTCACTCAATTGACCCGCAGCCTGGCAATGGAATTGGCTCCGTATAACATTTTAGTGAACGCCATTTGCCCCGGACCGTTCTTGACCCCCATGAACGAACCGATCGCCGAAACCGACGAAGCCAAAGAATCAATCGTCGGTGCGACCGCCTTGAAACGTTGGGGACGGATGGAAGAAATTCAGGGCGCCGCGATCTATTTAGCCAGCGACGCCGCCAGCTACACGACCGGCAGCCTGATGGTGGTCGACGGCGGCTGGACCGCCCATTGATTCGGCGTTTTCTGTTTGAACGACACCCGCGACTGCGACAACCGACCTGAATTCCACGGAAACATGAAGCACGCTTTGGTGACCGGCGCAAGCGGTTTCATTGGACACCATCTGGTGGAACACTTATTGCAACAAGGATTGGACGTCCGGTGCTTGGTGCGTCCCAGTTCGGACACAAGCCACCTTGCCCCGCAAGCGGAAAACGTGATCGGATGTTTGGATGATCCGGCGTCGCTGAAAGAAGCGCTGCGGGACATCGATGTCGTCTTTCATTTGGCCGGTCGCACCAAAGCGTTCCACAGCGACGAACTGTTCAAGGTCAATGAAACGGGATCGGCCAACCTGGCACGCGTCTGTGCCGACCAGGCGTCACCGCCGATCATGGTCACGGTATCCAGTCTGGCCGCCGCCGGCCCCAACGTCCCCTGCGACTCCGGTGCAAACGCCTGCATGCGTCCGCGACGTGAATCGGATCCCGTTGCACCGGTTTCGGATTACGGCCGCAGCAAACTGGCCGGCGAAAGGGCGATCCGGAACTTCGCTGACCAAATGCCGGTCAGCATCGTGCGTCCGCCGATCGTCTTGGGCCCGCTGGATAAAGACGGCTTGGAATTGTTCAAAACCATGCGGTTGTTGCGGATCCACGTGATGCCGGGCAGCGGGGACCATTTGTTTTCAGCGATCGCGGCCCCCGATTTAGCCGATGCCTTGATCGCCGTCGCCCGAAGTGGACGCCGCTGTCGTGACGGCGACGACACGACCGGCTGCTATTTTGCCGCCGATCCGGATCCGTTCACTTACCGCGAACTCGGACGGATGGTCGGCCGAACCATCGCGCGACCCCGCGCTTGGCCCATCAATGTGCCAATGCCGCTGGTCCACGGTATGGCATTTTTGAACGAAGGCCTCGGACGATTGCGGGGACATCCGCATATCTTGAACTTGGACAAGATCCGCGAAGCCCGCGCCGGCGGGTGGGCTTGCGACAGCCAAAAGATCAGCCAGGAATGTGGTTTTCACGTTGCTGAACCGTTGCAGCAGCGGATCCACGAAACCGCACAGTGGTACCGCGACGCGGGATGGCTTTAGATCGCCCTAGCGCCGGCGTCCAACCAGCAAACGCTGATGACCGGCCAAGTCTTTGACCAACCGCGCGTCGCTGAAACCATCGGCCGCTTGCAGCATTTCCAAACAACGCGACGCGATCATCGGACTCAGTTCGATCAACAACGCACCACCACTGACCAGGCGTCCGGATGCTTGGTCGATCAATCGCTGAATCGTCTCGGTGCCCGTCGGCCCTGACACTAAGGCTTCGACAGGTTCATACAGCCGCACCGATTCGGACAGTTCTTCGTATTCGTCTTCGCTGACGTACGGCGGATTGCTGCAAATCAATTCAAACGCGGCCTGATCATCCAAGGTATCCAGCAGGTCGCCTTGGACAAAATCAATCCGGTCATCCACCTCGTGGTGTGTGGCATTCCAGCGTGCGATTTCCAAGGCCGGTTCGCTGATGTCAATGGCGGTCAGCTTTGCCTTGTCCGCGTGCTTGGCCAACGAAACGGCAATCGCGCCGCTTCCGGTGCCGACGTCGGCGATCCGAATGGGGTCGGTGCCGGCAAAATCCGACTTGCAAAGATCCAACGCTTCGACGACCAAGTGTTCGGTCTCCGGTCGCGGGATCAACACGTGTTCGTCGACACGAAACTTCAGCGAATAGAACTCTTTGAAGCCGACCAACTGGGCCACGGGAACGCCTTCGCCCCGGCGACGGACCAATTCACGAAAGGCCACCCGCTGTGGCTCGGCGGGTTCTTCATTGAATGCGGTGTAAAGTTCCATCCGCGAACATTCGCGGGCGTGGGCCAACAACACCTCGGCATCCAAACGCGGCGAATCACTGCCGTGCTTGCGAAAGAAATCGGTCGTCCATTCCAACAGACGCAGTACCGTCCATGGTTCTTGGGACATGAGCAATCAGTGGATGGAAAAGGTCGTGGAAACGATATCGCAACGCATCAAGTGTCGGACGGCCGACCGATCAGTCGTTCCGCATGAACGCCCAAAAGAACGCGGCTGATCCGATCAATCGATCATGTCGCCACGCAATTGATCGCGGTCGTATTCGATCAGTGCGTCGGTGACCGGTTGAACGTCACCGGCGACCACCTGATCCAGTTTGTACAACGTCAGGTTGATGCGATGATCGGTCAGGCGATTTTGAGGATAATTGTAGGTCCGAATCCGCTGGCTGCGATCACCCGAGCCGATCAAGCCTTTGCGTTGTTCCGCCTGCTTGGCCGCTTCCTCTTCGCGTTTCTTTTCGTAGATCCGCGCTTTCAAAACCCGCAACGCCTTGGCCAAGTTCTTGTGCTGGCTTTTTTCGTCCTGGCACTGAACAACGATTCCCGTTTCGTGGTGGGTCAACCGAATCGCGGATTCCGTTTTGTTGACGTGCTGGCCGCCGGGACCGCTGGCCCCAAACTTGTCGACGCGATAATCGTCGGGCTTCAACGCGACTTCCACGTCTTCCGGTTCGGGCATCACCGCAACGGTGGCGGCGGAGGTGTGAACACGCCCTTGGGTTTCGGTTTCCGGAACACGCTGGACGCGGTGCCCGCCGGATTCGTATTGCAAGTCGCGGAAAACATTTTCGCCCTCCAAGGTCAGCGTGATTTCCTTGAAACCACCGCGTTCGGTCGGACTGGCGTCCATGATCTCCGTCTTCCATCCCTTTTGCTCGGCATAGCGGCGATACATGTCGAACAGGTCGCGGGCGAACAATGCTGCTTCATCGCCACCGGTGCCGGCACGAATTTCCATGACACAACGCGTCCGGTGGGAATCTTCGCCGCCGACGGTCAGTGACAGCAATTCTTCCCACAGTTCTTCGCGTTGCTTGCGAAGCGATGCCATCTCCGCTTCCGCCATGTCGCGTTCTTCCGAATCCTCGGCGGCCTCGGCCATTTCCTGGCAGCCGTGAATTTCGTCGGTCAGCCGTTTGAATTCACGGTACTTGCCGGCCAGTCTGGCCAACCCACCATGTTCACGAGCGGTTGCCGACATCAGCGCTCCGTCAGCCAATACTTCTGGGTCGGACAGGTCGCTTTCGAGCTTCTCGAATCGAGAAAGCTTTTCTTCCAGAGTGTCGCGGATGGTGGTCATGTGGGCCGACGGCGAAGCTTAATGGTGGGGGCAAAATCGGTTGCACGAAAAAAGCCGCAGGTTCCCGTGAACGGATCCTGCGGCTGGTCGATATTTCGATCGTGCGGTCGCTATTTTTTGCCGGTTTTCTTCTTCGGCTTCGCCAAGCTGCCGTAGCTGCCCGCGGCGAACTTCTTCTGGAACTTATCGATTCGACCGGCGGTGTCGACGTACTTCAGCTTGCCCGTATAGAACGGATGGCACTCGCTGCAAATGTCGACTTTCAATTCCGGACGGGTGCTGCGGGTCGTGAACGTGGTACCACAACCGCAGGTGACCTGGGTTTCTTGATATTTCGGGTGGATGCCGTCTTTCATGGCTCAATTCATTCGCAAATGGCGTGGGTGGCGACACTGGCCTTGTACAGATCGCCGGGCCTCGCAGAATACGCCGAAATACGGTTTCGGTTCAAGCCCCGCCGGGATTTCTGTTCCCGGGAATCGAATCTCCCGTGGGCATCCTCTTTCGGGCAGCGTTGGGGGGGCCCGAATTTCCCGACAAGGATCCGGTCGGATCAGGTGGCTGGTTTCCGCCGTGTTTGGCGTGAGCGATGGCCCAACGATCGGCCACATATGTGTCGATGAACAACTGTGACAGGTGGTAAATGATCATCGGCACCACGCTGACGCCACAATCAATGGCGATCTGCAATCCCACCATCAGCGTTTTTTGGCTGCCGGAAAACCCAACGGCGATTTGGCGATCCTGGGACAAACCGCCCAACCTTGCCAAGCGAATGCCGCCCAGCAACGCCGCGACGTGGACGGTCGCAGCAGCCAAGATCGTCATCAGCAGCATCGCCCCGGCGAACCAACTCATCGGCTGGTCGGACTGGTCCATCAGTTGCCGACTGGCAATCGCACCGAAAAAGACCATGACCAGAATGCCGATCTGGGCCAGAAAAGCCAGCAGCCCTCGATTGTTATCCGCCGCCGCCGCCCCGCCCAATCGTCGGGTCGCCTGGGCCAGCAACAGGGGAACGACCACCACCCAAAACAGCTTCTGAATCTGGCCGACGATGGGGATTTCCGCCTGACAGCCCAAACCGATCCATAAACCGATCGGGACCACGGCAACGCACGCCAAATTGGTGACGATCGTCGTCAACAGCGCAATCGAATCGTCACCACCGGCACGTCGGGTCCAAATCGCGGCCGAAGCCAACGTGCACGGCGCCAGCCCCGCCACATACAACCCACCGCCCAATTCGGGGGTCAAAACAATCGCTGCGACATAGCAAAGTGCGGGAACAATGATCATGTTCAGCCCACAGGCCATCGCGCCGCCCAAAGGCTGGGCCACACAGCGGCGGATCGCATCGCCACGCAACGTCAGGCCCGTGATCCACATCACCGTGAACACGAACCCGCTGCGCAAATAGGGCAAATCCAACAACCAAGCGGCCTTCGGACCGGCACCAAACCCGATCGCAAAGGCGAATCCCAGTCCGAATAAAAACCAATGCCGACGAAGGCTTCTCCAGATCATCTCTTTCGCCCAAATGCCCTATCGGCGATCCCGCCACGGTGTCTAGGATTCCACGGTCAAAATCCGCTTCGCAAAAGGATGTGCGGGATGCATGAACGGACCAGTCGAGCCATGGCTCGTTTGCTGTTCGTTGCATGCTGCGCGATGCCGACCTTGCTTACGTTGGCCGTCATCATTGTCTGCCGTTCGCCCTGGTACCACCGCAGTGAAATTCGGGCATTGGAATCGAATCTGGAAATTCACACCGGACTGGACTTCCAAATCGGCGACTTTCATCGGGCGGCGCCGGATCGAATCGAACTATCCGACGTCCAGTTACGTCATCCCGAAACCGGCCGGCCGGTGCTGGATCTGTACCGAGTGACGTGGCAACGCAACGACCAGGGCACGGTGATTCGGATTGTGCAGCCCAAACTGCACCATGACCAAATCTCCGCCGCCTGGTATCTGATTCACGATCGATACCTGTGCCAAAGCCAGCACACCCAATCACCGACGACCATTTTGGTCGACGGTCTAACCGTGGGCGATTTCACATTCCGGGATATCGATGCGCAAATCGTACCGCACCCTCAAACAGTGGAAGTGATTGCGAGTGCGGTGCCTGCATCGGGTAACGGAATCGATGACATCATCGAAGCCACCGTCATGCGTGATCGCAGCGGCCTGTTGCCGTCGACGAATTGGTGGATCAACACGAACACGGCCCAACTGCCGTGTCGTGTGCTGAGCGATTTCATTCCGTGGATGAAACGTCTGGGTGATTCGGCCCAGTTTGCCGGGATGATGGCTTTGGAGACCGGCCTTGATGACATGGTTGTCGATTTAAGCGGTGCTCGCTTTAGCGACATCGACCTGGCCACCTTTGCCGAAAACCTTCCGCACCGCATGGGCGGAACCGCGGAAATCCGATTCGATCGTTGCGTATTGCAATCGGACCAACGACACGACATTGCCGGTCAAATCACCTGCGACGGCGGAGGATTCATCGCCGCCACGTTGCTGACACCGCTGGCTGATCAGTTCGGCGTCCAAATCGATCCCCAATGGGCCAGCCAACGCGACGTCGGGTTTGATCGCTTTTCGGCTTGGTTCGAAATCAATGGACGATCGATGCAGGCAACCGGCAACTGCAATCGTATCGAAACCTACTTGCCGCCCGACGTGCTAGCCAGCGTCGGGGGTCGCCCCCTTCTGATGCTGCCCCCGACCGGACCGCTTGATTCGGCGGCACTAGCCTATCTGGCCGCTCCGCTACAAAGCCCGATGGTGCCGCTGACACAGGCGACGCGTCCGATCCTGAAGTGGTTGCAACCGGGTGCACCGGAGATCAACGGCGGTTCGCCCGCGGCGCGTTTGTCGCGAGTCCGATCACTGGACGACGGTTCCCCCGCGGCGATCAGCCAACCACGATAACCGACCGCCCTGCCCCCGATCCTCCGCAAACGGACGGCGACGGCCGTCACACAAAAGCGTCTGGGGGTCAATCGTTGGCGGTCTTGGAACTGGGCCAATACGCGATACCCGCCGCGATGAACGCCAGTTGGCTGACGAAAAACATGGTCAACCAAAACATCGTGCCTTCGGTGAACCCGTAACTGTGCAGGCCGATGCCCAGTTCGTTGGTACCGAACCAGGACCAAGCGGTGATGATGTTGCCGGCGATCGCCAGCACCGAAAACCCGCGACCGGCCACCATCTTGTCCCACCGGGCATGCAACATCAGCGCGTTCCAAATCACGATCAACAAGGCGCCATTTTCCTTGGGGTCCCACCCCCAAAATCGTCCCCAACTGTCGTCCGCCCACAGTCCGCCCAGAATCGTTCCGATGGTGCTGAACAGGATTCCCAAACAGGTCGCACCGTAAACGCTGCGGTACAGTTCTTTTAGCGTCGCTGGCCCCTTACCGATCCAACCGGCAATCAAATAAGCGATTCCCAACACGCCGGCGACCATCGTGGCAACGTACCCCAACGCCACGCTGATAACGTGCGTCGACAACCAAAACTGGGTGTCCAACACCGCTTGCAAAACCGGCATCGTATCGCCTTGGCCGGGATTCAATGTCAACCCGTACGCGACCTGCAACGTCGTCGCGCCGGCAATTGCCGCCATGAAGGTTCCCGTTCCGTAACGAAAAACGCGTTCGATCACCAAACCGAACAGGACCGCGCCCCAGCCGACGAAAACGGCGGACGAATAGAGGTTGATCACCGGCGCGCGGCCGGTCACGTACACCCGCGCGGCCAAGACAAGGGTATGAACCAGGAACGAAATCAACACCGTTCCCCAGGCGACCCTGCGAAGCCGATCGCCGCCGAAAGCGAAATGCCCCAGCACCAACACCAGAGCCAAAATGTACAACGCGATCGAAATCGAATTGGGATGCGCGGCGTTCATCCAACGCTCCACCCAAACACGGCCTGAAACGTAACCAGGGATGGGGTACGCACCGACGCCCGCCAAGGCGGCATCGATCGATTCGTTGATCGCGATCGGATCACCGGATTCGTAGGCATCGATCAACCCACTGAACGCATCGGCGACCGGTTGATTGGATTGGTCGGTGGCGGTCGCCTTGGCCACCATGTCGTCGAAAGCGACCGGTGCATAAGCATCCCAATCCGGCTGATCAATCGCGTCGGCCGCTTGCCCCGAACCCGGCGGAATGATGCGAGGTGCATTCATCTGTCGGATCGACCGCATCTGGTCTTGCAACTGTCGCACGGCAAACAGTTCCGCCATCTCCTTGGTGATCCCTTCGGGCAAAGCTTCTTCGGGAATCGGCCGAATGGTGGGTTTGCGAAAGGCGACGGCGGTGGTCAGAAATCGTCGTTTGCGAAGCTCCAATTCGATCAGCTTCTTTTCCTTGAACGTCAGCGATTGTGGATCGTCTTGCTGCTTGGAAAACGCGACCTCAACCTGCTTGCGAACCTCGCCGCGGTTTCGATCAATTTCATCATAGGAGTACAACTTGGTCGGCCGCCGATCCAGGCCGCCCAGTTCCGCCAGCACTTCGTCCGCATCAATACGGAACATCGGCAAGTCGTACAGGTTCGGGTTGTCGATGGCGACTTCCATCAACCACTGCAGCGCCGACATCTTTTTGCCATCGACTTTGGCGGCGATCTGACCGGGAACCCCCTTCAACGGGACTTCCTTACGATCCTTCACCGGAATCGATTCTTTATTGGTCATCGCTTTGACCGTTTGCCGCGCGTAAGCGTCCAGCGGCATCACACGACCGCCATACTGAACCGGCATTTTGCCCAATGCGAAATAGTCGACCGACTGGTCTCGTTCGGCCGGTCGCAATGCGTTTTGAATCAGTGATCCCGGAATCAGACATGCCACGGCGAACAAGCCGACGGCGGCCAAGGCGACGTACGTGGGCCAAGGTTTGACGCCCGTGCGTTTTGGCGAAACGGTGGTGGCATCGTCGCCTTGCAGTGCATCATCAAAGGGATCGGCGTCTGCCAGTTTCCTGGATTCTTCGCGACGACGCCGCCGGACAAAACGCACCAACGTTCCCCAAAAGTGCGCCGCCATGCCCAGCGCGATGATGCTGCAGGCGACATACGGGATCAGCCACCCCGAATTTCGCACCACCTGGATTCCGGTCAGTTCTTTGCCGTTTCGCAGCGTGGTGTAACTGGACTGAAAGAACGTTTCGCCGCGATAACGCAACGGATTGTTCATCCAGACCCTTTCACGACGGTCTTCCCCCGTTTCCGGATCCACAATGCGAATGAACGAACTGTAATCTCTGGGCGTTTCGGTGCCGCTATAGTTCACACGCCGGACGTCTTCCAGCTTGACCCAATACGGTTTGACTTCGCGGTGCAGACGCAGGCCGAACTTGTACATCGTTTCGTCGACCGTGATTTCGTTGAACAAATCGTCAGCAGTCGTCCCCGGTGACAACATGTTCAAATCGGACAATTGCTGGGATACCAAGAAGGTTCCCAACGACTGATCGCCGTCGGCATCCAGCAATTCGATGTAAGCAGCCGGGATATCCATTTCCGGATTCGCGCCGCCGCTTTTCGGCAATTCGGTTGCGGCGAAGTCCAGGCCATTCCCTTGATCCGCCGGGTTGTCACCGCCCAAATCTTCGACGTCGATCAGCTTGCTGTTTTCAAAAAAGTCGACGACTTTGATTCGAACCGGCAAGGCGGGATCATCGAACGTGGTGTCCCTGCCTTCGATCGCAGCCAAACGTTGCACCGGAACGGCGATGACGTTTTGCTGCTGTTGGGATTCGGTCAAGAAGACCAATTCGACTTCGTCCAGGTTGACGAAGGTGTTGGTCATCTGGTCTTCGACCAAACTGAGACGCTGTTCCAATTGTCGGTCACCGAACGCAAACTGGCCGACCATCAACAAGCCGACTCCCAAGTGCAGCAACACGTTGCCGCCTTGGCGACCGAACAGCATTTGGCATCCCACCAACAACACCGCACCCGCACCGACGCCTTTCAACAGTTGCCAAACGATCCGCAGTCCCGGATCCCCAATGCGATAGCCGGTGGCGATTGCAAAGACCATGAAGCCCACAAGAACCAGCGAAACCAAAATCAATGTCACTCGCGCCGACAGACCGTTCGCGGTCGTCGCCGCCCAACCGCAAAACGCGGCCAGCATCGCAATGCCACCCATCAGAACGCCCCACAACTGTGGGTAAGTGATCGGTGGCGCGCCCTGCAATCCATCGCTGTTGTGTCCCGAAGCGACGATCAGTCCCGCGATGACAAACCCGGCCACTAAGAATCCCAGCCCCATCGCCAGACGTCGTCCACTCGCCTGCATCCGAAATCGTGTGATCTTGGCCGCCAACAGATTGACCATCAACAACACGCCGACCAACGCACCACCGGGAAACGGCAGCACGCCGGGGATTGCTTGTTCGTGCGGAAAGAATGCTTGGGGAAAGAAGTCATCGAAATGCAGCGGTGCGATCCAAGAAAGGAAGTACCTTTCTTTGACATCCTGCATGTTCATCTCGTCTTGCGCCAGCGTCCCGACCAAAACCAAGATCAGGGACACCGCAAACAAGACAACGGTGACCTTCAACGACCCCAACGGTCGCAAAACATCGCTGACTGAAAAATCCGTCCGTGTCGCCGTTGACGCTTGCGCTGTGGTGGTGCTTGCCGTGGCCATGGATATCTCGATCCGGTGACAATGGGTCGATGGAAACCGTCACTTGGCGTGGACCGAGCCGACGGTTGTTGGGGGTGGGAAGGATTCGATCTGTGGGGCCGCCGCTGAACAACAGCAAACAGCCCCTTTCACATGACGATGAAGTTGCGGGCGAAAAACCGATCGAATTTCTATGGCGGGATCGTCCGCATTCAGAACGAAAGCGACTGGACGAACGAACCCATCGAATCGCGTTCCGCCATCACCGTGGATTCGGGCCCCGTCATTTTGACAAACAGACTGAACCCTGATTCCAACGGCACAATGACCGCATCGATTGCCATTTGGTCCGGATCGGATTCACCGCCGGCACGCAAAAGAAACCGCTTTCCGTCGCGACCATCAACCGTCACATCATCGGCCGCGTCCATCGCGGCGTCCACCGCTTCATCCGTGGGCTGGCCGCCGATGACTTGCCCCAGCCAACGGGCGACGTTGCTGCGCAGGTCACCGCCGGCGGTGATCACGGTGATTTCGGCTTTCGCATCATCTTCGCCGGCTTCAAAGGCGGCCATCCGCATCATGCTCATTCGACCGTCACGCCATCCCTCGGGGCGTTCGAATTTCAACTTGGACGGATTGTCCGCTTCGCTGTCGGCCGACGCCTGTTTTGGCTCGGACGATTCGCCGGATCCGGACGCCTGGCCTTCAGACGGATCGGGCATCTGCCCCTCGGCGATGCGTCGACGCATTTCCGGCGGCAGTGAAGCGTGTGGATCACCACTGTCCGGACTTCCCGATGCCGTGGCGCCGGCAAACGGCGGCATCGACATACCTGACGTTCCCGCATCCCCATCACCGACCAGATCGGCCAGGACCGCGTCGGATTCCACGGCGTCGACATCGAAAGCTGTTCCGCCGGCCCAACGTTCATCGGAGTCTGGCAAGCCGACTTGGCCACGCCAACGGTTGACGTTCATCACGACAAACTGGTCCCAATCATCGCCGGCGGTCAGCTTCGAAATGCTCAGATCCAGTTGCTTGTCCGGCGTGTTGATGTCGATCGACGCGAAGCGAAAGGGCTTTTCGCCGCCGCGTCGCCAGCCTTCCGGCAATTCCGAAAGGTCGGGAGCATTGTCGACATACGTCCGAGCTTTGACAAAGTCCTTGAAGTCCGCTTCGACGCCGCCGATCGCGTCGGCCGGCCCCTGAATCTTGTAGAACCAGACGTCTTGGTCGACCGGCACCATGACCGCCAACATCCGCTGCGGGCTGCTTTGCAGCTGGGGCGGCACCGTGGTGGGAATCGTGTAGGTGCGAACCGAGGCCTCATTGTCACAGCCCGCCAGAACGACCGCGGTGACTAGAAAGCAAAACGGGACGACCG
This sequence comes from Crateriforma conspicua, assembly GCF_007752935.1. Classification (NCBI taxonomy): domain Bacteria; kingdom Pseudomonadati; phylum Planctomycetota; class Planctomycetia; order Pirellulales; family Pirellulaceae; genus Crateriforma; species Crateriforma conspicua. The sequence goes on from NZ_CP036319.1 coordinate 6,347,108, forward strand.
CGAGAAAACGGCGGCGTGATGGACGGGGCGGCATGAGCGATGTCGAGAGGCGGGACAGAATGCGAATCCAATTCGAACGCTTTGAACATCCAAAGCGAACTTGTCTTCTGCACCCATTACTATAGGCCAGACGCCGGATCGGTTCGCCGGGGCAATCGAGCCGAACCGATCCGCCATCCGGGCCCATGTTTTCATCAGACAGCCGACTTCGATCGGTCAAGGTCCCCTGAGACCATTGCCGCCTGGCCCAAACGAAAGTCCGTCACCCACAAAAGGGCGGGATGATCAGGGATTCATCCGCAACAGACCGATCAGTGCGTCGGTCAAACCGCTTACCGGCGACGCCGGTTCGGCATAGGCCCACATGTTGCGAACCAAATCCGTTGCGATCATGCCGCAAAGGGCCAAAGTACAGGCCAGGCCCGCCAAGCAGGCAACCTGCCACATGGTGAACGGAATTTCCGGTGCCGCCGATACCGTCCCCGCGGCCGGGGCGACCACGTCATCGGTGTCCAACGACATCGCATCGGTATCTCCCAATGCGACGGGCTCTTCGACCACGCCAGCGTCTTCGGCAAACGCGTCATCCCCGCCAAAGCCGCCGTCGCCGAAATCCACCGCGTCGGCGACTTCGCTTTCTTCGACCTCAATGACCTGCGAACCGCTGTCTTCGTCGGTTTCCAGGCCGATGCCAGAGGGCGAAAGTTGGAATTCTTCATCAGCCTGAAAATCCACGGCCGAACCGGCGTCGTCCGACGCTCCGCTGCCACTGCCGCTGCCGATTTCGGCACCCAAATCCAATGCGCTGATGCTGCTGCCGGCCAGATCCAAAGGCTCGCTTTCCAGCGACAATCCGCTATCCGACGGGCTCATTAGATTAATGCCGCTGTCGCCCGCGACGGAAATGTCACTGCCGGCACTGTCGATCACCAGATCATCGTCATCGTCGGCGATGACCAGGTCGTCGTCGTCGGCCAATGCGTCGTCGCTGGGTTTTCCAGATCCCGATCCGACATCGCTGCCGGTCACCAACCCGCTGCCCAGCCCGGAAATCAACCCGCTGCCGGCCTGTTCGGCACTCAATAGATCCAGTTCGCTCAATACATCGGCGCCACTGTCACTGGCAGCTTTTTGTGAGGCGTCATCCAGATCGGACATCAATTCCAAACTGCTGGCTCCCGAAGGTGCCGGCTTGTCGTCGTCCAAGATATCCAGATCGCTGTCTTCACTGGCGATGATCGCTTCGGCGCTGTCTTCTTCCAGGTCCAAATCCAACAAGCTGCTCTCGCCCGATTTCTTTCCCGAGGTTTCGGGTGTGTCTGCCGCCGCCAATTCAAGTTCGGCGGAATCGTGATCAACAGCGGGGCCGTCCAGCTGCAGATCCGAATCATCCAGGTCCAGCAATTCCGGCCCCGAACCGGTTCCGGTGTCAGCGGACGACTTTGCTTTGACATCGCTGCCGCCGGCCACCAAAGCCACGTCGCTGTCTTCGGATTCCTGGGGACTGACGGTCAAATTAACGTCACTGCCCTCTTCGCCGGCTTGGTCACCCCCGATAACGCTGCCGTGCTTGGATCCCAGCGACGATCCGCTGCTGCCGTCGTCGCACAGGATTCCCGACCCCATGCCTGAATCGGCCAGATCGTCGGCCAACCGATCGATTTCGGTATCGGGAAACTTCCAGCTGGCGCCGTCACGAAATCCCCGAACCTGTCCTTGGCTGCGTAGATCGACCAACCGCTCGGCGGGGATCCCTAGTTTGGCGGCGGCTTCCTCGAGTGACAGATAGTTGGCCATGCGTCGACGTGGCTCCGAATAGGCGGGGCAGCTTGGGTGCGTTGGAAAAGTTTGGGATGTTGGGTCCCCATTCGCTCCGCTCCGCCGATCCGATCACCGTGTTCCCAGGGACCGTCCTGATTCTTCGGTCGGCCTGTTCCACCGGTCCACCGGTCCACCGCAGTCCCGAACCCAGACGGGTCTCTTTCCCCAGGAGGCCGACAACCGTCATGGCCACCGGCGAAACCGGTCAGGTCTTAAGAACCGCTGCCGGAACGGTTTTGGCGTTCCATCTGCCGAATCTCGTCGGGCAAAGGCGATGTAGCGTTCAGCTGAAGCGAAAAGTCCGCGTCGATCGGTCGGCTGCTGCGCAACCAAATCTTCCCAGACGAATCCACATGATACACGGCCATCCAAGATTTTCCCGTATGAAGTACCGTGATTGTCTGACTTCCCGATCCCTCCCCGTGTGAAAAACCGATAAAGTCGCCCGATGCGGCGACGCGATGGATCGGCGAAGCTGCCTGACCCCCTCCGGCGGGCGATATTGGTGGCATCACATTCCCCACCGGGACACCGGCGGGATCGGCCGATCCAGCGTGCCCGGAAGCTCCCAAGGAAGCGGGCAAGTCGCCGCCCCCCGCCCATCCGGAGGCCCCCGTTTCGATGTCATCCGAATCAACGGGATCGGCCGGGGGATCAGCATTCCAGGCGGTCGCTGTCGCGCCCGCAGCATCGGGCGGCGTGGCAGGGACCGATGCCGAGCGAACATCCCGATAACTCGGCGGCTGGCTGGTGGCCCAGGTGTTGACCAGAACGGCCATCAGTATCGCGCCACCCAGGATTTGCGACTTCGGTGTTGGATTCGACATCATTTCGACCTTCCTGCTATGTGTCCGCTTGCCTACCGTCCGTCCGGCCAACTCGGCTTGCATCTGGTAGCAAACTTTAACGATTGGATAAAGCTCACCCGTCGTAGTGGTCGATCTAGCGATTAACTGTGCGAATTGATGCGGGCCGACCCCGTGTCGCGAACAGCAGCCCCCCAAACCCAAGGGATTTCGGCGTGAGAAAGGATTCTCAGGCGTCAGCCGAACAGTACGACAATGATTTGCCCGATTCCCCGGTCGAATCCGGTGGCGTGTTGCCGATCTGCTTTGGCATTTTGGCCGCCGGGGCGTTTTACGCAGCCGCCTACGTCTTGCCCTGGGCCCCGATTCAGCGTTACTTCCTGGGGCACGCCGTCGCGGTGGCCGCCACGGTTCTGTTTTTCGTGGCGCTGGCCAGCTTGGTCGCCAAAGGAATCCAGGTCCGTGCCCAAACCCGCCGCACGCTGGCGATTCGCGATTCGGACCTCACGCCCGAACTACCGCCGGTCGGCCAGGCATCGCCCACCGATCGCTACCGCGACCGCCACGACGTCCGGTTCGTCGCCCAGCGTTGGTCAGAAACGTTGGCTGAATTACCCGATTCGGTGCGCAACAGCCTGTTGGTGCAACGGTTGCGCGAGGTCCTGCATCGCCAATCGCTGCGAGGCAACGCTGCCCACTTGGCCGATGATTTACGCGAAGTGGCCGGACGTGACGCCGACGCATCGCACGATTCGTTCGGCCTGGTCCGAATCATCGTCTGGGCCATCCCGATGCTGGGATTCTTGGGTACGGTGATCGGGATCACCCAAACCCTGGGCGGCCTGGACTTCACCGATGGTGCCGCGGCGGTCGACCGACTGAAGAGTGGTTTGTATGTCGCCTTTGACACGACCGCCTTGGGGCTGGTCCTGTCGGTCGTCGCAATCTTCTTACAGTTCCCGGTGGAACGCAGCGAACAACGCTTGCTGGCCACCATCGACAAACGTGTCGGGCCGTTGCTGTCAGCGCATCTGCCCAGCGAAGACAAGGAAGGCAACACCACCGATCTGATCGTCAGCCTGTGCGACGGTATTCGAACCGCGGTGGCCCAGTCACTGGCCAGCCAGACCGATCTGTGGCGTCAAACCATCGATGTCGCCAACGAACATTGGAAAAGCGTTCATGAAACTGACGCGGACCGATTCGCCGACGCGATCGAAAACACGCTATCGCAAACACTGCGTCGCCACAGCGACGCGATCGCTGGATCACTGCACGCATTCAACAGCGGCAATGAAAAGATGGTCGATCTGCAGCAGGACCTGATCTCGCACACCGAGAAATTGGCGTTGCTGTATCACCAAACCGACAAGCTTCATACCGCCCAAGGTGCCTTGGACGCCAACCTGGAACGTCTGGCCATGGCCCAGCAACAAATCGGCATCGCCGCCGATGCCGACCAGCGTCATGCCGCCATGTCCGATGCCGTTCGCACTTTGGCCCGGGCCGTCGACTTTTTGTCCGCTCGGATGGCTGAACCGGGAACCAAGATGCCTTCGCAAATCGGTCGTGCGGCATGAGTCGGCGAAAACGCAACGCGATTTCGCCCACGCTGTTCCCCTTTTTAGCCGTGCTGGTATGCACGCTGGGAACACTGATCCTATTGCTGGCTTTGGTGGCCCGCGAAGCCAAAACCACTGCGCAGCAAAAGCAGGAAACTCCCGCACCACCGCCGACGCACCCATTGACCGCCAAGGCGGCTTCGCAATTGATCGCCGACGAACAGTTCCGTGCCAAGCAATTGGTTTCGTTTCGCCAAGAACAAACCGACGAACTGCAACGCCGCCGAGACGAGCTGACGCATTTGGAAGTGGCCACCGAAGCACTGAAAGACCGTCTGCGCAAACTTCGCGATGAAGTCCAATTGGCAAGCGAGACGGTGGACGTTGAAGAAATCGCCGAAGAAACGCTGGTCCTTTTGCAAGAAGAAATCGAAGACGAACAGCAGGCCGTCGACGAACTGAAGGAAGAATTGGAGACCGGACAACCACGCGTCGTCATCGTTCCACACAAGGGTCCCAACGGGACCGACCGCCGTGCGATCTATGTCGAATGCACCGCCGACGGCGTCACGATTTGGCCCGAAGGCGTCACCATCACTCCGGTGCAAATGGCTGACACCACACGTGACGCCAACCCGTTGGACGCGGCACTTCGTGCGGTTCGCTATCACGTCGCCCAGAACTACGGTGATGCTGCCCCGCCCTACCCCTTGCTGATCGTTCGGCCCGATGGCACCGAGACGTACGCGTTGGCTCGCATGGCGATGCAGGATTGGGACGATCAATTCGGCTATGAATTGGTTCCCGACGATATCGAATTGGCGTTCCCCGCCCCGGACGCACAGCTGAAGGAAGCGTTGCAGGTCGCAATCCGACGCACGGTTGCCAGCCAACGGGTTCGCTACGCGGGGCTGGGACGATCCGGCGGCCGAGGCGGCCCGTTGGGCGTTTCCAGATCCGGCACCGTGGATAACCCATACTTCGGCGGTGGCCCCACCGCCGAATCCGGGGGCGACGGATCCGGACCCAACAGCGGCGGTGGTGATTCCTACGCGGCCAGCACCAAGCCCGCTAAGCCGTTGCCCGTCTTATCGGCGGCCGAGCTTGACCGCCAAGGCCAGGCCCGCGGTTATCAAGACTTCGCCCACGCCGGTTCGATCACCAGCACTTACGACACCCGATCCGATATCGATCGAATCGTCGACAGCATTCCCCGTGACTCGGCGACGATCGCCGGTTCGGATTCGACTGACCTGCTTGGTGGCCAAGCCGCCGATGGTCGATCCGCCGAAACCCATGGCTCCAGCGCCGCCAAGGATCCACCGTCGCTGGCACGGAGCGGTGAAGACACCGCCGGGCAGCCCTTCGATGCTTCCATGGCCTCACTGGGATCGCCCCAGCAAAGCCAATCGCAATCCGACACCGGATCGCCATCCAGCAACGACGCAAGTGACAACTTTCAGTTGCCCGGCGAATCGGATGTCGCCAGTGCCACCCCGTCAACGATGTCTGGCCAAAACGCCCAAGCCTCAGCGTCACCGGCCGCATCGATGCAGCGTCCCGGCGCGACGCCATCATCGGAAACTCCCCCCGACCAAGATCCTTCACAACCGGCTTCGCCATCGGTATCGGCCAGCCTTTCGCCCCAACAGTCTCCGGTGCAACGAATGGGCCGCAACTGGGCCTTGCCCGATGCGATCGCCCAAATGCGGGGAACCGAAGTCGTTCGGCCGATTCCGATGCATTGCTACCACGACCGATTCGTGTTGGTCGACACCGTCAATCCGTCGCGTTCACAAACGTTTCGCTTCGCTAACGGCGACATCAACAGCGCGACGATGAAACTGGCCGCGGCGATCCGTGATCGTGTCGCGACCTGGGGAACATCGCTGCCCGGTGGGCGATGGCAACCACGCCTGGAAGTCCAAGTCATGCCGTACGCGGCCGGCCGCTATGACCAACTTCGGACGCTGCTACACGGCAGCGGCGTCGAAGTCCACACGGCCGGGACCTCGAATTCGACGATCGACAAAAGGTAAATCCCATCATGTCGACGAAACGACGAAACAGCGGCCCCGAAATGGGACACGATGCCTTCTTGGACATCGTCGCAAACTTGGTGGGAATCCTGATCATTTTGGTGGTCGTTCTGGGAAGCCAGTCCAAGCAAGTATTGGACGAAGCCGACCCTGCTCCGGTGCAAGAGATGGCAACGGACGATCAGATGTCGACGTTGGCCCAGTACGCCATGAAAGCGGCATCGGCCCAAGCGGATTCGGATCGTTTGGAAGCATCGATCAAGCTGTACGAAGCCAAACTGGATGCCCAACGACAGAAACGCGGCATGCTGCTGGACCTTGTTTCCGAAGCGGAATCGGCCTGGGAAGAAATGAAGGCCGATCTGGACCAAGCCAAAGTGCAGCAGGCCGCACGCTGGTCCAGCAAACAGAAACTGGAAGCCCAATTGGCAAGCGTGCGTGGCGAACGTGAACGACTGGAAAATGTCGACACGCCGACGGTGCAAATTGCCCACCTACCAACCCCCATGGCCAAGACGGTTTTTGGGGACGAGGTCCACTTTCGACTGAAAGGCAACCAGCTATCGGTAATCCCTCTGGATGGCCTGCTGCGTCAGTTGGAACGCGATCTGAAACTGGCGTTCGCAGGCAAACGCGAAGGCCGGCAAAACAGTGTGGTCGGACCGGTGCGTGGCTATCTATGCCGCTATGAATTTGAAAAGAATCGCGGGCTGACCTCCCGCGGCGGGCGTGTGGCAATGGCCACGGAGATCCGGCCGGTGCGGTTCGTCTTTGAACCCGTCGAAGAACCATTCGGCCAATCCATGGACGTGATCCTGTCGGGACGCAGCCAGTTGGACATCGAACTCGCAGGTCGAGATCCGGCCACCACCACCGTCACGATCTGGGTCTATCCGGACAGTTACCGGGCGTTTCGAAAACTGAAAGAGCACCTGTACGCCAAAGGCTTCGCCACGGCCGCACGTCCGTTGGCTGCCGACCAAAAGATCACCGCCAGCCCCTATGGCAGCCGATCGGCCGCCCAGTAGCCGGCGTCAGTCGGCCGGAATTGAACGATCGTGTGAGATCATTGCACAACGGTGTAAATGGCGTCGGCGGGAAGTTGAACGGAACGTCCCCACTTCATCTCGGTCACCGGAACGCTGCGATCCTGCCAGTCGCCGTTGCCATCTAACACACGGGCTTGCTTCAACGGTCGTTTAAAGTGAACCGTGGCGTCGACTTCGCGAACATTCGTCGGGTATCCACCCAGCTTGGTGATTCGTTGATATTCACCCACCGATTCGGTTTCAAATCCGTAGGGCTGATCCCAGGTTCCGGTTTGCACCAAGATCTTTGCTGACTGGGCCAAGGGCATGCCATCAAGCGAGATCACCAGCACACTGCCGTACGCGTTTCGCGAATCGATGGCGACGTCATTCAACCGGATCGTCCCGGCATCTTGCAAGAATCCCCAAGCCCCCTGGGCCCGCGGCGTGTTCACGGTCATCACCCCGACACCGGCATTCCAAGACAACTGACCTGTCACACTGCGAACGATCTGTTGATCGCGATCAATGTATCGTGAAAGTGACGCTGATCGTAACGTGGAGGGACCATCGCCCAACGACTGCACCACCGGTCCGACGAAATAGGCCAATGGATCCACCGATGGCTGATCGGTTTGGCCGTCGGCCTGTTTCGGCTGCCCGCCTTCCAGTCGGCCGATCCTGGCCTGCCACAACGCGTCAGACCCCCGCAGCGGTACCGCGGATGTGCCCTTCATTTGATACGCATCGTCCAGTGCCACCGATTCATCGACCACGGGTTCGGTCGCAGTGCGAACATCGCCACGCCGAAACATCAGCGCCGTAGCGGGAAACTGCCCCAAGATGGATGGATTGCTAAGATCCCAAACACCCATGGAGTGCCGCCAATCGACGTCTTCCATTGCGAAGAACGTCCAACCATCGATGCCTTGAAGCGACGCATAGCTGGCAATCATCAACGGCCACTCCACACGGTAGCGATTGGGCCGTGTCCAATTATTTTCTGTCACCATGAACGGATAGCCCTTGACCAACGGAGTCCCCAGCGGCGAGGGCAAGCCCGGACGCTTTAGCGCACTGCCGTCGCGATAGGTGTCACCGACTTCGATCTCATAAAATTTTTGCTGGCCGTCTTTGGCATAATCGACGCCAAAGTAGCTATTGCGACACACGACATCGCCGGCGGTATAGGTGTGACGTTCCAAAGCATCCAACACCTTAGGATCCGCCGTCTTCCAATTGCTTGGCACAATCATTTGCTTCACCCCGGCGGAGCGCAGCGACTGTCGCATGGATTGATAAAACGCCTGTTGCGATTCGACCATGAATTGCAATTGATCGGTCGCGCGACGTTGGTTGCGTTGCTGCACCGCCCAGTCGGCGCCGGACAAGGTGCCGGCCGAATACAGCCCAACACGACCGACGTCCCACTGATCCGGTGTGGGCTTACCGGCACGTGGATCCTGCAATCCGTTTCCGTTCGGCCTCGGGCTGGTTTGCCAAGACTTCTGTGCCGATACCAGATCGCCGTACTTGGCTGTCAACCAGTCACCAAATCGCTGTTCGACCAAGGCACGTTCGGATTCGGGAAAACGCGAGGGACTGAAGGTGTAAAACAACAAGCTGCTTTCGTTCTGGATTTCCAGAAATGCCACCGCCGGGTCATCCGCCATCGACAAACCGGTATGGCGGTTCGGCGTGCGCATAAAATCAATCAAGAACTGGCGGTAAGCGTCTTGAAATTGATTTTCAAAGAACATCAATGCGATGGCATTTTCGCCGTCACCGAAACCCGGAAAATCGGCTTCACGAATCGGGTGGTGGGTGTGCCAATAAAGGTGATCGATGTAGGTATAAATGCCAGCCTTTCGCAGCGCCGCAATACGCAGGTGCAAGTCATCGACCAAGGTTCGCATTTGATCGGGATCCTGACGCCAGACACGAAAGAATTCTCCGCTGCCCATGCGGACCAGATTGACGCCGTATTTCGCCAACCGGCGGGCGCGGCGTTCGTACTGTGCCGGGTCTTTGCCCAGCCCATTTTGCACCGCCCAAAAGCGAATCGGCTCGTCAGCCCCGGTGACAAATCGATCCCCATCGCGTCGAACAAATCCGCTTTCACCAGCAACGGTCTCATTCAACCGCCGCAAATCAATCGGTGAATCTTCCCGCAACGGATCGGTCCCCGGTGACCAAGCGAAATAGCCGGGATGATGCAATTTGCCCTCTTCGGCGGGATTGCCTTTGCCCACCGGCGACAAACCTTCGTCGGTCAAAAAGATGGCGTCGATTGCCCCGTGATTTTGATTCTTGCTATCGAATCGAAACCGCAGCGTTGACGTTCCCTTCGACAAGCTTCGCTGGCCCAAGCGCAACCACCCGACGAATCGCAAATCGACGGCACCATCTTTGGCGACATTGACCACATGCTTGGCATTTTTAGTCGGGATGCTTTGCCAGGCTTGATCGTCCCAGGCAATCGCCAATGACGACTTGGTCGGATTGATCCGTGCCCAAATGGTATACGTCGCTGGCTTGGTAACCCGAACGTTGTAGCTTGCGGTTGCGACCTGACCGCCGAAATGCGACAGCCAATCTCCGCCGGACAGCAGATCCGCATCCACGCCGTCGTACCAACCATGGTGCCGTACGTCTGACGATTCAGGCTGCTCGCCTTCGATCCAAATGGATTCCGCATGCACACGTGGCAGAAAAGCCAAAACAATCCCCAGCAACACCGCTGCACCTTTCGGGTCGGCGATGCGTCGTGAGGGAAATTCGCTGACGTTTCGTCGATCGGGTAAGACAAGCCGTCTTTCTTTGGCCATCGTTGTGCTCGGTCTGGAATGTTTGCCGGTGGGGGGCGCAAAAAAACCACCAAGGAACATTCTAGACGCTGGCCGATCGGCCGTTGACGCTGGAGCAACCACACGCCGGTCACGTGACAAACCGGCCCTGTGCGACAACGACGCCCCGAGGTGGCCACCGCAAGTTCTGCTTTGCGTCGCCGCCTTACTTTGCGGTGTCTTCGTAAATCGGCAGATGCCGATAGTAGACTTCTAGATTCAACAAGTTCATCGTCGTGACGTACAAGCGTCCCGCATGCGGTGCCCAACGATCAGCGACCGGCAAGTTCGGATCCCAGCTACCGGCGTTGGCGCCGCGTTTGACCTGCCCTGACAACAAGACGGGGTTCAGCGAACGATTCCAACGTTCCCAATAATCACCGCCCATATGAAACATGACTTGGGTGGCGTAGTACCAATAATAGGTATCGCGTTGTGGGGACCGCGGCGTCCCGATCTGTGGTGGGTACTGCAGCAGGTATTCCGCAGCGGATTTCATCTCTTCGCGATTACGGCTCCACCCCAAATACATCCGCATCAAAATGCCGACACTGGTCATCGTCGGTGTCACAAACCTGCCGTGTCGCTGGGCGGGCGTGTCCGGGGCGAAAGGGTCATAACGATAGCGGTCTTCGCGATCCGCATCTTGCCGCGCGTAACCCAGCCAACGGCGGATCCCTGCATACGCGTCCGGATTTACATCCAAGCCGGCCAGTTCACCGCTTTTCAAGGCCATCATCATCCAGCCCGTCACGCTGGTGTCGGCACTGACTTGCGGCGTGTACCGCCAGCCGCCACGGCGCCGGTGCTGGGTCGCGGCAATGTAATCCAGTGCCATCTGCGCGGGTTCGCGCAGCTCGGGATCTTGAGTCATCCCAAACGCTTCACTTAACGCCAACGCGGCGATTCCGTGACTGTACAAAGCCACGTTGCGATTGCTGACCGGATCTTCGGATTTGTAAAGATCACCGTTGGTCCGCTGAACATTACGCAAAAACTGCAATCCCTTGGCGACAACACCGGCATACTGGTGTTGCTTGTGCGTGTACCCGGCACCTTGAAAGGCCAACAAGCAAAGCCCGGTGGCGGCAGTGTCGCTACGCAAGATCACGTCTTCACCATGTCCTTGAAGCGACCAACTGCCGTTTTCGTTTTGCAGTTCGGCCAGAAATGCCAACCCACGTTCAATCGCTTCTTCCGTTTCCGGACCAACCATTCCCGCCGCCGTGGGTGGCGCGGACGAATCGGTTCGTTGCGTCCGACGATCGAACGGTTTGACGGGTTGAACTTGGCTGCCGGCCGGTGGAATGGGGCCACCACTATCAACGCGACGTCGGGGGCGACGCATCGTATCCAGTGATGCGATCAAAGGCTGGTCCAGTCCACCGCCCATCGGCGTCGCGTCCATCGCAGGCGATGGCATCGGCAACCCGGGCAACGTGGCCGGCGCGGGCATCGGTGGCCCCGGCAACCCCGTCGGCGCCGCCAACGTCGATGGAGCCCGACGGGTCATCGGTTCGTTGATCTGATCACGTGCAGCGAATGACTGGGACGATGCTTCACCAGGGTCCTTCGGGGAAACGTTGGGGATGTCCACCGCGGATCCCGCGACGTCGACCGTGGCCGATTGACGCGGCACAGGCGTGGCCAAACGGTGCGACGCCGCGCCGTTGTCAGTCACTTTGGGCAATTCAGGCGAATCGCTGCGTCGCGGCCCCGCCAGCAAGGGTTCCGATTGCATGACCATCGGATCTCCTGGAACCGCGCCAGGCAACTGCGGAAACGTCTGACGAAGGTCGGGGCTTCGACTGGGGCGATCACCTGATTCAGCCGTTGAACGCTCCGGTGCAAGTCGGCGTGACTGGTCGTTCATCAAACGTGCTATCGATACCGATGGTGCCGAGGGAACCGCACCGAGTGGTTGGTCCGGCCGCATTCGTTGACTGCGGCGTGGCGTCATCACAGTTTCAGCAACTCGTGGCATCGCCATGTCCAAGTCGGCCGTCGTTCGTGGCACCGCCGGCGTATCGACCGCGCGCTGCGATGCCACCGAAGCGGGATCGGATGGCTGCAGCGGGATGTCCGCCATCGGCATCGCGGCCGTATCAGGACGCTTTGGGATCTTCGAATCGGCAAAGGACCTTTCAGCGACATCGGCTTGCACCGGAGCCGGCATAACCGGCTTTAAATCAGGTGCCGTCGGCGATGCACTGACTGGAGGCGTCTGGGCGACATCGCGGGAACGTCGCGGAGGCGTGGACGGATCGTTCTGCAAATTGGGCTGTGCTTCGGACGGTGCATCGCGGGGCAGCACGAATGGCTGTTGCGAAGATTCCGGTTGCAAATCAGCCAGAGGGACCGGCGGCGTGTATCGCTTGCCCGGGTCCGGCTGGGTGGTGTCGGCGCCCTGGGTCGACCGATCGGCCGACGTTGCCGTCACCGGCTGTGCCCAGTCCGGTGTGTCGGGCGTTTGTTTGGTGACCTCGAAAACGTATTCGGGAACGGTTTTACGGATCGGATTCCGCTGTGACTTTGCACCGCGAAATGCCTCGGGAAAATAGGCGGGAAAGATGACCCAACGGACGGCAACCAACAGCAACAACAGGTGTACAAAGACGCTGGTCAGAAAACCAAGCTGAATCGATTTCTGCACATTCTGGCTGACCACATTGTGCAGCAAGACCGCCAATGCCAACGTCCCCACCGGGACCGCGATCGCATAGGTCCACGCGTTGTGAACCAAGCGTGGATCATCAAACCTTAGCTGGGTAAAGACGATGTACAGAATCAGCGCCGCCACACTGACCAGGGCCACGTCCAGTGGCCACATCCGGGACGAACCACCGTCGACCGGATCATCGCTGAATCCCAAACCGTCGTCGGTCACTCGGCAGGCCCCTCGCGCGTGGTCACGCTGTAATCAGCAACGCCGGTGGAATTACAAACATCCATCACGCTGACGACCGGTTGAAAACTGGCTTCACGATCCGCCCGGATGACCACCGATTGATCCGCCGGATTGTCGGCCACCGCTTTGATCAGCAACTGTTCCAAATTCACCAAATCGGTCGGTTCACCACGCATAAATACTTGGCCCGACGAATCGACATCAATGATGATTTCACGAGGCCGACTGATCATCGGCGTCGCACTGGTCGCGGTCGGCAGGACAATGTCCAAGCGACGTTCTTCGTCCTCGAACTCGCTGGTCACCAGGAAGAAAATCAGCAACAGAAAAACGACGTCAATCAACGGCGTCAAACTGAGCGTCCCGGCGGCCGACGATTTCTTGATCTTTACCGCCACAGCACCTATCCCGCTTGGATCCCACCGCGTGACTTGGTCTTCGTACGACCAGCCACAGAACCGGTTGCGACCTGGGGCGGACGTCCGCCGGTCGATTCATCACCCGCGGCATCGGCCATCGGGTGCAACGAGCCGTCGCGTCGCATTTGAGTGTTGCCGACGAATCGGTTCAGCGCAGGCGCCAAATCAAATGCCAATTGTTCGACACGCCCAAACAAACGCGTCAACTTGTTTTCCAAATGCTGGGCCAGGATCGCCGCCGGGATCGCAACAATCAATCCAGCCAGGGTCGTCACCAAAGCCGTGTAGATCCCTTCGGAAAGTTGTTCGCTGCGACTGCGATCGGGGGTCAGCGTGGTCGATTCATGAAACGCGACGATCATACCCCACACCGTGCCCAACAAGCCCATCAACGGTGTCGCCGCGGCTGCCAAATTCAACCAGCGTATCGGTGAAGCGTAACGGTCGGCTTCCCGCTGGGCCGTTTCGGTCGCAGCCCTTTCGGCATCAGCAACCGGAGCCCCGGTCCGCATCAACATCGCTTTGACAACGCGTGAAGCCACCGAAGGGAATTCCTCGCAGGTCAAAAACGCCTTGGATGGCTGAAAGCTTGCGTCGTCCATCATCTGGGTGCGCAATTCACGCACCAAACGACGTGGAATGATTTTGCGTGAACGCAGCGTCAACATGCGTTCGACCGCCAACGTGACAACCAACAAGCTCATGATCGCGATCGGGATCATGAACACACCGCCGCGAAAGATCAGCGAAAGCAAATCAATTCCACTGGGTGATTCGCCCTGGCCGGGTTCAGGCTCCGGTGCATCATTCAGCACGGACTGGATTTCAGATGCGTCGACGATCGGCGTCTGGGACGTCTGTGCGTATCCCGTCGATGGACCGCCCAGCACCGCGATGCCGTGAACTGCCACCGCCCACAGCAGTAACCAGCATAGGAACGCCGGACGGCAATGGTCGCCGGACAAACGCCGGCCTAAATCGGCCCGTTCATCGGCCTGGATACCGACGCAGCGTTTCAAACGCGACGAGAGTTGTGTGATTAGCGAAGTCATTTTGAACGCTATAAGGTTTTCAGACGCTGTTGGGCCCGTTCGGCCATTTCGTCCGTCGGATGTTTTTCTACGACATAGCGATAAAACTGCACCGCAATTTCTTTGGCCCGCTTTTTGGATTGTTCGGTGCGAGCCTGCTGCATCAACCGTTCGCTACACCGGGCGGCTTCGTACCCACTTTTGGCCTGCCAAACCTTGATTCCTTTTGATGCTTTCTCGGCACCGAAACCAAACATGACTCGTTGAAATTCTTCGATGGCTTTGTCCAAACGCCCCGCTTCAAAATGAATCTCGCCCATCATAAAGCGTGATCGTGCGGCTACTGAATTTCGGTACTTCTGGGCGACCTGTCCATAAAACTGCAGCGCCTGATCCACGTCGCCTTTTTGCTGATTCGCGAATGCGATTTCGTAGAAGACCTGAGACAGATAGTCGGTGTTGGGAAATCGTGTCCGCAGTTCCTGATACCAATCCAACGCTTCGTCCCAGCGTTTCAACTGGGCTGCGCATTGTCCGCCATGCAACAGAATCAGTTCCCGCACCTGTCGTTCGTCATCCTGGGACAAAGATTGGGCTGATTCGTCCGCGTTTTCGATCCGGGTTCGGGCACGGGTGTAGCTGTCCAGGGCCGCATCAAAATCTTTGCGTTTGAAATCGCATTCACCGATCATCATCAACGCGTCCATCAAATACGCACCGCCGCGATGTTGATCGGCCTGACGGGAAAACGCATCGCGTGCGTCGGCATAATCCCCATCCTTGAAGTGTGCCCAACCCAATCGATACAGCGACTTTTCGGACATCTCCGGATCGTCCGCCGCCTGTGCAGCCTGGCTGTACAGGTCCGCCGCGACCTGCCATTGGTCCCGCTGATAGGCCTGCTGGGCCAAGAAATACTTTGCATCCACTCCCAGCGGACTGTCAGGAAACTGCTTCAGAAAATTCTTGAACTCGGATTCCGCTTGCTGCGTTTGATCCGCTTCCTTGTACGACCAAGCCAGTTCAAACATCACGCGATCGGACGCCGCATAGTTCGGATGCTCCGACCGAATCCGCAGAAACTTCTCAATCGCATCGTCATAGCGTTCGTTTTCCTGGTCCAACATGGCCGATTCGAACAACACCGCAGCCGATGTCATCGACGACGCCGTGGATGAAGCAGCCTGTTGCAACAGTTCGGACGCTTGGTCGTCCTTGCCCAGCAATCGTTTCACCGATGCCAGCGAAGTCAACACGTCCGCCTTTAAGGAATGATTCGGGTACGCGTCGGTCCACGCATCCAATTGCGATTCGGCGCGTTCGGGCTGTTTGTCGGCAATGAAGGACCGTGCCTGGGCGTACTGTGCGTAGGGCAAAAGATTTGGATCGTTCCTTCGGTCCAAGATCTTGCCGAACTCAGCGATCGCGGTTGCATGGTCCCCTTGGTTGGCCGCCAACTGGCCGAGTTTGAAAATCGCCTGATCCGCCATTCGCGGATCCGAGTCGTCTGCCGAAAGTTCTGTCCACACCTGGGCAGCCTGATCCGACTTGCCGTCCGCTTGAAACGCCACGCCACGCAGCAAACGTGCTTCCGACGAACGCGCCCATTGATCGTTGTATTCCAAGCTTTTCCCAAACGCGGCAACGGCGCTGGACGGCTTTCCGGTCGCCAGCAACGCTTGGCCGATCATCAAGGAAGCTTCCGCTTTTTGCGCCGACTGGGGCAGTCGGTCGACCTCGCGTCGCAGCATGTCAATCGCGGCCTCCGCTTGACCGGCCGATTGCATCGATGCTGCCCCACGGATCACCCACAACGGCCGCTGAGGATTATCGCGATCTTTCTGGCTGTTGATCAGTTCTTCGTACCGCTGGGCAGCCTGTTTGACATCGCCCTGACGCAGCAACGATTCGGCCACCACAAACCTGACATCGGCGGCCAGTTCGTCTTCTGAATACTGATCGAGAAACTGTTCACCCTGGCGAATCGCCTGTTCGACGTCCCCCAATTGCAACGAAAAAAACGCGGCGTTGTACAACGCACGCGGGGCCAAGGGGTCCTTTGGATTGTCCGTTGTAATCGCGCCAAATTCGTCGCGTGCCTGAGCAATCGTCGTCGGGTCAGCCGCAAGGGCATCGGCCAAATCCAGACGCAATGGGGTCCCAAAATCCCCCTCGATTCCTCGGGCGATCTGTTTTCGGGCGATTTCCGCGGCAGCCTTGGCGTCATTTTCGGACAAAGCGATTCGCGCCAGCCAATGCGCCGCTTCGGTTGCCGCTGTAGGATTCCCCTTTTCCAAAACACGTTCAAAACGCTGCGACGCCAGATCGATGTTACCGCTGCGGTAGGTGCTTTGTGCCGAGGCCAGGATGGCAGCGGTCGCATAGGAACTGTCGCCGTGTTCCTGGATCAGTCGTTCGTACAGTTCAGCGGCCTTGCCCGGCTGGTTGCTTTTTGCCAATGCAAAGGCGTGCCGATAGATCGCGTAAGCTTTGTCCTGGTCGGCGGACGCCTGATTTTCGGCCAACTGAAACGAATCAATGGCATCGCCGAACTGTCCATTCAAAATGGCAATGTCGCCCATTCGCAGATGGACATCGGCGACCAATCCCGAATCTTCACACACATCGATCAATTGACGATAGGACGCGATCGCTTTGTCAAAATCACGTTGACCTTCGTAAGCGATCCCACGTGAATACAAAGCTTCGCACCGGAGCGGCGACTCCTTGGCGTCTGCGGCCGACAACAGACGATCCAAATACTCGATCGCTTTTTGAGTTTGCCCCAGTCCGAAATAGGATTCCGCGGTGTAGTAATCCGCACGATCCAAGAAAGGGCTTTCGGGAAACTCCTTTCGCAGCGTCCCCAGAACGCTGATCGCTTGCCGCAACTTGTCTTGATCCCAATCCGGCGCCGGGCCCGCGGTCGCGTACAAACACCACCC
This sequence comes from Crateriforma conspicua, assembly GCF_007752935.1. Taxonomy (NCBI): domain Bacteria; kingdom Pseudomonadati; phylum Planctomycetota; class Planctomycetia; order Pirellulales; family Pirellulaceae; genus Crateriforma; species Crateriforma conspicua. Next base: position 6,364,513 of record NZ_CP036319.1, read on the forward strand.
CAAGTTGGACAGACTTTCCTCTCGCAAATCGTACGTCTTGTCCCGCAGGGCCCGGGCAAACGATTTTGCTGCCGCCTGATAGTCGGGCTTTTCCTGTTGCATGTAACAGACGCCCAGATAATGCGCCGCACCCGAAGCCATCTTGTGATCGGGAAACCGGTCCAAGAAAGCCTGCCACGATTCGATCGCCAACTTGACCGCGCCGGCGGTTTGAAAATTGGCCGCATCGGCATACAACGCCATCGCCTGTTCATCGGTCGACGCGGCATCGGCAGCATCGTCCTGTGCCACGACGATTTGTTCGGATGCCACCGTCGCCAGCACCAAGGCCATGACGATCGACGGAACAAGGTGAATGGATCTGCGCATCTTCAATGCCGATTCGCGACCAGCGGTTCCCAACGTGCCAAAAAATCTGTTCCGCCCTAGTCTAGCGGTCGTGCAAAACTGTCGGAAGTTCAACCGACCAGCCCGCCCAAAGCACCCAAATCACCGCGATCGCATCAACACCGCTGGCGGATGCGATGCGGCCGTCAGGTGTCACCGCTGCGCGATCATTTTCAGAAGTCTTCCCCGTCCTTGAACGGCCGGGGCAACGGGCGCATTCTGAAACTCCCAGATTTGACCAAACGATTCACCGCCGGGCTGCGTAATAGCGGATCGCCCGGTGTCCGCCGCCGGTTGCGGCCAGATCCCTTCCGTATTTCGCACCTAATGGCTTGCCTCATGACCACATCACTGATTACCGGCGGATCGGGATTCATCGGATCACACTTGGCCGAACACCTGCTGCGGCGAGGTGATGACGTCATTGTCGTCGATGACTTGTCCACGGGTTGCCAGAACAACCTGAGCGGAATCATGGAACATCCGCGTCTGGATTTCATCGAAGGTAGCATCGACGACGTCGCCTTGGTCGCGGAGCTTTTGGGCCGTTCTGACCGCGTGTTTCACCTAGCCGCTGCGGTGGGCGTCGCCTTGATCGCCAAAGAGCCGATCCAAACGATCGAGCGAAATGTTTACCCGACACAATTGATCCTGGATCGGCTGGGCAGCATGGCCCAGCGTGGTCGCCAGGTCCCATGTTTCATCGCCAGCACAAGCGAAGTGTATGGCAAAAACCCCAAGGACACTTGGTCCGAAGAAGACGACCTGGTCTTTGGCGCGACCACTCGACCGCGATGGAGCTATGGCGTCAGCAAGGCGATTGATGAATTTCTGGCGCTGGCCCACGTCAAACAACAAGGCCTGCCGATCGTGGTCGGTCGTTTTTTCAACGTCGTGGGTCCACGCCAAACCGGCGCTTACGGCATGGTTCTGCCTCGGTTCGTCGAAGCCGCGCTGGCCGGCCGGCCGCTGGTTGTTCACGACGACGGTCACCAAGTCCGATGCTTCGCCCACGTCGACGACATCATCCAAGCCGTTGTGAAGTTGATCGAAACGCCGGCGGCAAGCGGTCGTGTGTACAACATCGGCAGCGACCAACCGGTGTCCATTCTGGATTTGGCCAAACGCGTCATCGAACGCACCAATTCGTCGTCGGAAATCCAATTTCAATCCTACAGTGATGCGTACGATCAATCCTTTGAAGACATCCGGCGGCGAGTCCCCGATCTGCAACGGATTCATGATGCGATCGGGTTTCGACCGACCATGAACCTGAACGACATCATCGATTCCGTTGCCAATCAATATGCATCCGAAACACCGTAAGTGGCGACCATCGATCGTTCGCCTCTGCCTGCACGGGTACCCGTAACGACAGCGTTCTGACACACCTTAACCACCGAGACCGCGATGCGACTTTCCTTTCGATTCACTGCCCTGCTGTTGACGGCGACTTTGGCGTTGACCGGCTGTAATTCAGGTTCGAATACCTCCGACGAACACGGCCACGATCACGGAGACGAGCACGGCCATGACCACGATCACGATCATGACCATGGGATGGACCCAAGTTCCGTCGGGCTGGACGTGGACCAGTTGCCGTCGTCCGGTTCGGCTCCCTTGCCTGACAATTACCCGGACGCCACGGCGTCGCTGATCGCCCTGGTACAAACCATCGGCGAAGGACTGGATGACGGGGATGTTGATTCCGTCCACGGTGAATTGCACGAGGTCGGGTACGCGATCGAGAATGTTGAAAAGTTGGCCAAGTCGTCCGAACAAAGCGAAGACGTGGTCTCGGCGACCGGCACCCTGTTTGACGCCTTCAGCGAAATCGACGCGAAACTGCATGGACTGGAGGGCAAGGACTATTCCGATGTCAAAGACGATATCTCTGCCGCGGTGAAGACGCTACAAGCCAGCCTGAACGACGAATGATCAAAACGGAGACGTTCAACATGAAATCGATTCCTCGCTTTCACAGGAACCTTTCGTCAGTGCCGAAGCATTCAACGACCGCACCATGGGTTTGGCGTGTCGCACCAGCAATCACCCTGGCCGTCTGCGTCATGCTGACCGGATGCAATGATTCGTCCACACCGACCGCGGTACAAAGCGATTTCTTGACCGATAATGCTCTGACCGACGCCATGTCGATCGAAGAAGCCGTGGAAAAGCTGCAGGACGCAGACGCCACCGCACCACTATCGCTAGCCATCGAAGGCATCATTTACGCCGGTGAACACGATCCGTTCCAGTCCGATAGTGCCGCATTCTTGATCTCCGAATTGCCCGATCCCAGCCACGGCGACGGATCGCTGGAACACGTTAACAATTGCCCGTTCTGTAAACGTCGTGCCGAATCGGCAACCAAGGCGTTGGTAGAACTGCGGGGCGATGACGGTGAATTGATTGCCCACACGGCCCAAAAGGAATTGGGGGTCAGCAAGGGCGACCGGCTGAGCGTCGAAGGTGAATGCACGTTCAACCCCGAGATGAATCTGATCACCATCGCCGCGAAACGTATCCACCTGGATCGCTAATCACACTGGGAGCGCGGATGTATCCCCGCATCGGTGCGTTTGTCGCGTCGCCACGATAACGAACGGACGAGACGACACGTCAGCATCAGCGGGAATTCTCCTGACACCGGCCGACCGACCGGCACGGGGGTATGATGAGTGTTTGACTTTGGCCGTTTGCCAAGTCTTTCGCATCCGCGCCCCATTCATGCATCACACCTATGCGACGTGCCATCCAATCTTTCGCGGTTTACCCTTTTCTACTGACGACCTTCGGCTTGCTGCTGCCCACGGCGACGCTTGGCGACGATTCATCGGCAACTGGCACGGCCAAGGACTTGTTCAACGGTAAAGACCTGACCGGTTGGCACGTCGATGTCCCCGATGCGGACGACAACCCTGACATCCAGCCATCATTTGTCGTCCGTGACGGCAAATTGGTCAGCATGGGCACGCCCCGTGGTCACCTGATCACCGACCAATCGTATTCCGATTATCGGCTAGAGGTCGAATATCGCTTTGCGGGCAAACCGGGTAACTGTGGCGTGCTGGTTCACGCGTCCACTCCCAGGGCGCTGTACAAGATGTTTCCGCAGTCCATCGAAGTGCAGATGATGCATGAAAACGCGGGCGACTTTTGGTGCATCCACGAAAACATCGTCGTCAGCGACATGGCGTCGCGACGACCGGGGGATCCGTCGACCTGGGGCGGCAAGCAGGGGCAAAGCCGACGCATCTTGAATTTGACCGACGGTTCGGAAAAGCCGCTGGGGCAATGGAACCGAATGGTCGTGGAATGTGCCGACGACCAGGTCAAGGTCTGGGTCAACGGCGACCTGGTCAACGAAGGCTTTGATTGCACGGCCGAGCAAGGCCAGATCGCTCTGCAGGCCGAAGGCAGCGAGGTCGAATTTCGCAAGGTCCAACTGACGCCGATCCGGCAAATCAGCGATCAAGTTCCCGAAAACCAAGCAAGCGACCAATGACGACCGGTCGATCCATCACGGACCTGAAGACTCTGCGACGTTTCCTTGGCGTCTGCACGCTGTTGAACTTTGGCATGCTGACGCTTGCGACCGGCATTTTATTGGCAGCCGGGGGAATGATTGCATCCCTGCATTCCCGTTGGTTCGGCTTGACCGAAGCAACGTTGTCGGTGATGTATTTTTCGTTCTTGGCCGGATACAAGCTGTTGATACTTGGCTTCAACCTAGTGCCGTATCTGGCACTACGATGCGTCGATCGTTGACCGCACCGCTTGGCCGGCTTGCTTCAACGTCATCGCAAGCCCGATCAGCGAAACACCGGTGAACAACAAATTGACACCGACCAGCACTCCGGTCGCCCATAGTCCAGACAGCGGCCACTGCATCCAAATCATGATGCCCAAAGCCAGGGTCAATAGGCCACTGATCAACAGAGCGATCCAACCGGTCGCGGGACGAAAGCGGAACGAAGCCACGATTTTCCAAACGCCTTCGACGACAAAAAAGATCGTCAACAACAAGGCTAGGAAACTGAGCCCCAGAAGCGGATGCGCCAACACTCCCAAACCGGCGATCGCGGTGATTGCCCCCAGGATGATCATCGGCAATTTGTCGGACCAACCTTTGACCTGAATCGCGGCGACCACTTGCGCGATTCCCGCCAGAAGCATCAACGAACCAATCAGAAGAACGACGGCGGTACCGGCGATGGCTGGCGCGGCAATCGCGACGCCCCCCATGACCGCCAGAACAATCCCCATCACCAACAGAGGTGTTGTCGAAATCACAGGTTGGTCATTCATCGCATCGCCTTGTGGGGTCAAATTCGCCGCATCGGTGCCTAGCCCACCCGGATCGATGACGACCCTGTTGCCCAAGATGGCTCGGCTGCGTCGATGATAACGCCATCGGCCGGCGTCGTCGAAGACCCCGGTACGACTTTGTCCGATCGGAACGAATTAGCCCAACAAACGCACGCTTAACACACCATCGATGTCGCGAATCGACTGAATGACGGAATCGGCGACGTCGCCATCCACGTCGATGATGGTGTACGCGGCATCCCCACGTGACTTGTTTAACAGGTCGGCAATGTTCAGCCCGGCGTCGGCCAAGATGGTGGAGATTTGTCCAACCATGTTGGGCACGTTGTTGTTGGCAACGGTGATCCGTTTACCACTGCCACGCGGCATGACGGCTTCGGGGAAATTGACCGAATTGCGAATCGTACCGTCTTCCAAATACTCGCGAACTTGATCGGCAACCATGATCGCACAGTTTTCTTCGGCCTCTTCGGTGGATGCGCCCAAGTGGGGAAACGAGATGACCTTTTTGTGTTGCAACAACTGACCGGTCGGAAAGTCGATCACGTACGATTGCAGATGCCCGCTGTCCAAAGCCGCAAGCACGGCATCGTCATCACAGATGCCGCCGCGGGCCAAGTTCACGATCACACCGCCGGCGGGCATCATGGCGATGCGTTCGGCGTTGACCAGACCTTTGGTCGCATCGATCAATGGCACGTGAACCGAGATGCAATCGCACTGGCTGAACAAGTGATCCAGACTGACCGCTTGTTCGACTTTGCGTGACAGCTTCCAAGCACTCTGCACGCTGATCTTTGGATCGTATCCGACGACTTTCATTCCCAAGGCTGATGCCGCGTTGGCGACACGAACCCCGATGGCCCCCAAACCAATCACCCCCAGCGTCTTGGACGGCAGTTCGCTGCCGACGTAGTTCTTTTTCCCGGCTTCGACTTCCTTGCTGATCTTCGCATCATCGCCTTCCAGGGTTCCGGCGAACTGCATCGCTGGATAGATGTTTCGCACCGCCATCAACAAACCGGCAACGACCAATTCTTTGACGGCGTTCGCATTGGCCCCCGGTGCGTTGAACACGGGAACACCTCGAGCGGTCATCTTGTCGACCGGAATGTTATTGACCCCTGCCCCGGCCCGACCGATGGCCGCCACGGTGTCGGGGATCTCCATGTCGTGCATCTTGAACGACCGCAACAGAATGGCATCGGGTGTGGTGAATTCTGATGCGATCTCGTAACGGTCCTGCGGCAAACGCTTGAGGCCTTTGACGGAGATATTGTTCAGGGTCAGGATCTTGTACATCGAAAAGGATCCGGTTGCGTGGAAAGTTGCATACGTGGGGCGTCAGAGGCCGCCAGATCGACGTCGACCTGGTCGCGGCACAACGTCGAACCGAAGGATCTGATTGGCCGTCGGTTTGGACGGTCATGGGGCGGTCGGCCGCCCGGGAAAAAAGCCGGCGATTAGCCGTTGGCTTTGGCAAAGTCTTTCATGAAGTTGGCCAACGTGTTCACACCTTCCACCGGCATTGCGTTGTAGATGCTGGCGCGAATCCCGCCGACGCTGCGGTGTCCCTTCAAAGCCGTCAAATCATGCTTAGCGGCTTCGGCGATGAAACTGGCCTGCAGATCATCGTTGGGCAAATTGAATGTCACGTTCATCAGTGAACGCGCCTCGGTCTGGGCGTGACCGCGATAGAAACCGTTGCTTTGGTCGATCACCTGATACAGCGTTTGAGACTTTTCTTGATTCTGCTGTAGCATGGCATCCAAGCCGCCGATGTCATCCCGCAACCACTTGGCGATTTTGCCAAGGACGTAGATGGCGAAGGTCGGTGGGGTGTTCCATTCCGAATCGGCTTCGGCGTGGTTGTTGTAGTTCAGGTAACCCGGCAGATCCGCAGGGCTGCGTTGCAGCAAATCTTTGCGAACGACGACAACGGTGACGCCGGCCGGCCCGGCATTCTTTTGGGCACACGCATACAACAGCCCGTATTTGGAAATGTCCAAGGGGCGACACAGAAAATCGCTGGACGCGTCGCTGACCAAGGGGACCGAATCGGGACATGCCGGTTCGTCGGTGAACTGGACGCCTTGGATGGTTTCATTGCTGCAGTAGTACAGATACGCCGCATCGTCGGCGACCTGATAATCACCGGCCGCGGGCAGTCGATCGTAATTGGTTTCGCCGGCGTCATAGATCGATTCGGCAGCCCCTTCCTTCTTGGCTTCCTTGATCGCCTTTTTGCCCCACGATCCGGTCAACAGGTACTGAGCGGTCTTTCCGGTGCCTCGCAACAGATTCGCGGGGATCATCGAAAACTGCAGCGCCGCACCGCCCTGTAAGAACAAGACTTCATAATCGTCGCTGATTCCCAGCAACTGACGCAGCGTCGCCTGGGCATCGTGCAACAGATCGACAAATCGTTTGTCCCGGTGGCTGATTTCCATAATGGACGCACCGGCACCGGGATAACACACCAGTTCATCCCGGACTTCTTCCAAGACCGACAACGGCAAAGCGGCCGGACCTGCGGAAAAGTTGAAAACGCGTTGCTGGGCGGAATCGGTCAGGGCTGAGCTCATGGACTTGACGATCGGATGTGGGTTGAAGGTGGCAACGGGGACGCTGGACGATCCAAAGGAAACGAAGGATCGCGGACGGGTTCGGGACAGACGGCCGGATCGGCGTGCCACCACCGCCGGCAAATCCCGTCAACTCGTTGCGACCGGATTTTAGCCGGGATCCGAAAACACGAAAGGTTGGCTGAAACCGGAATGCCCCAGTCAGCCGTTCGGATCGGCTCCAGGGGGGACTATCATGCATTGTGCCCTATCCCGCGACCGGTGAACGGTCTCCAGCGTGGCCGTCTCGGTGCATCGAGGCAACCCAGGCGGTGCACCGTTCCGCCGCCGATGGATGCGTCGGATTCCAGTATTTGTCCCCCAATCATCCTTGAAATGATGCCCGAAGCCGTCGCCGACGCCGATGATTTCGCCGCCGACGCAGGCGGCGGCTGCAGCGGTTGGACCCGGCGATTGCTGTGGGCCAGCACGGCACTGGCGATCTTCGTCGGCCCGGTGGACATCGTCGCCGACGGCGGCACGATGACGGTCGGCCTGGACCCGGTCGTAGCCGTCAAATTGGGGACGGCGCTGATCGCAATGATCTGGTCAGCCTGGGGCCTGGCGACCTGTCGCGGCGTCCGCGAATTGGTCCTGTCGATGCCGGCGTTGCTGCTGTTCGGGATCTTGTTCCTGGTATTGTTGGCCACACCACGGGCGGTCAGCTCGGCGTCGGCGGCCACCGCACTGATCAACACCACCTATGTGGTATTCATTGCCACGTCGCTGGTCGGCCTGGGCATCCGAGGCACCGTGTCGGCGATGACCGTCGGCATGTTTGTCTATACCTGTTGTGCCTGGGGGCTTTACCTGCTTTTGCCTCGCTATGGCGTGTTCCCCGAAGACTTGGGCGGTGGGCTGATCGTCTATCGGCTCGGCGGCATGGGTCACCCCAACGGGGTCAGCCGTGCGATTTGCCTGGGCCTGATCCTTTCGGTGTGGCTGTGGAAATCCGGTCGAATCCCCACGCGTTGGTTTGCCCTGGTCGCACCCGTCTTCGCCGTCGCGGCTTATCTGGCGTGGAGCCGAACCAGCCTGGTGGCCACGGCGATCGCGCTGCTGATTCTATGGGCCGACCAAATCCTTCGGCGCCGCGTGGTCGCGGCAATCACCGTACTGGCCATGGTCGGTATCACCGCACTGACGGTCGCCTGGATGGCTGGGTACGGCGAATCGATCGCCGAAATCGCGTTGTCGAAATTGACCAAGACGGGCAGCACCGAAGAACTGACCACCGGAACGGGGCGTGCCGAGATCTGGGCCTACTCGATCGACCTGATTCGCCAAAGGCCATGGATCGGTCACGGATTCAATGCCGGCCCCACATTGCTGGAACGCTTTTCACAGTCGACGCACAACGCGGTGCTGCACGCGTCCCTGGCCGGCGGCGTCGTTGCCGGCGGGTTCATGGTGGTGCTGTTGATCGTGACTTTGAATCTGTTTTTAACGGCCGGCCATCCGCTGATCCGTGCGGTGGCATTCTTTGTGTTGATCAGTTGCCTGTTGGAAGAAACCGTCTTGGAAACGTTTCCCGGCCCCTGCACGCTGACTTGGCTGATGTGTCTGTTCTACCCGACCTATGTATGGATGCAGCGACACAACCACGAAGCGTCGGACCTTGCGAACAAACGCCAACCGTTGCTGACGACCCGCAGCACCGGAATCAGCACCAGCCCATCACCGTCGCATTAGCGAAGGTCGCCACGAACGGTCTGTTCAAAGGCATCCACGATCCCGTCAGCAATCTTGGCACAGCTGAAACGCTGATACATTTGCTGGGCTGAAACACGAACGTCGTCCTCGGATAAGCCGAAAGCCCAGTGCAGTGATTGTTCCAGCGAATCGGGATGTTCCAGCTCAAAACCGCCCTCGGCTGGATCCCCCGCCAAGACTTCCTCCGTCGCCGTCCCCCGACTGAAGCAGACCGGTGTTCCCGCGTAATAGCTTTCCAAGGCGGGTAATCCGAAACCTTCGATTTCACTGGACAACAGCAACGCGCGAGCCCTGCCGACGGTCATCTGCAACTGCCCGATCGGCATCGGCCCCGACAGTTCCACCGCGTGCAACTTCGCTATCAACGCCTGCGCTTCTTCATCCAAATGGCCGACCAAACGCAGGGTCGGTAAATCACGCCCGGTCGATTGGATCTGTTGCCAACACCGCAACAACGACGTGGTTTTTTTATGCGGGGCACGCGACGCCATGTGAACGACATAGTCCTGCTTATCGAACCAGTGGTTCAAACAGTTTTCCCAATGACTGCCTTCGTAGGTCACACGGACCGGAGGCATTTTGATTCGGTACCGCTCGGCAAATCGGTACAACTGCTGCGATGCGTTTTGCGAAACCGTCAACACACAGTCCAGTGACGCCAAACTGCGTTTGGTTTGGTTGATCCAAAACTGAAACGCCCGTCGGCTGCGGCTTTCGGGATAGTGGTCCGCATAGTGTTGGACGATCGTGTCATGCATCGTTCCGACATTGGGAACACCGCCGCCGCCCCATGCCGATAGGTAACCCTTGGGGTAATACCACAAATCGACTTGCGGTTGACACCACCACCGATGCAACCGATCCACGGTCAAGCGGCCCAACGTCGTGTCGGTCCGCAACGGAATCCTGTCGGTCACGAATTGCGGTTCGGATTGTCGGTGCGAACTGCGGCTGATGACTTGACGGACTTTTAGATCTTCACGCGATGCGAACTGCTGCATCACCGACTGGGTCATCGAAGTGATGCCCAAACTGCGATCGCGGTGCGGGTTCTGGTCCGCCAAATACACCGCCACCGACAATGTTCGCTGCGAATCCGATGCCCCATCCTGCGAAGATTCCGAACCCACAAAATGCCCACGCCGAAAAGGCGAGGACTTTCGTGATTCAGTTTGTGATTGTTCCGTCAGTTCCATTCGTTTCGTTGGGGCGTCTCGGCTACGACCGGCAGATTCAGCATTCGGACGACACGGGCCCGAACCGCTCATCCGCCTGATGACCGTCGGAACCGATCGAATTGTTTAGCCCGACATCACGCCGAGCATTTTGGATAGCTTCGCCAAGCTGGCATGCGGAAGCTTCGGGGGTTCGGTTAGCCACCGATTGCCTGGCCGACGACTGCAACTGCTTCCACTTGGATTCGTCGACTTGTTCAACCTGTTTGAACACCGCAGCCAGGGCGTGTTCCTCATCCGGATCATAGATCCAGCCATTTTCACCGTTTTCTATCAGTGTCTCGACCGCTTGGCTATGACGACTGCCGACCACGGGTAACGCGGACGCTAATGCCTCATCAACGACCAATCCCCATTCATCGCCCAGCGTTGGAAACAGCAACAGGTCATTGGCAGCGTAGTGCTTTGACAATCGATCCGGTTCGCAATGACCATGAAGCCGGATCTGCAGATTGCCGGGCAATTCGGCCCCCGCGATCTGTTCCCGCAACGGGCCATCGCCGACCAGATTCCAACACACCGACCGACCGCCGGATTGTCGGCAACGCTGGATCAACTGACGAAGTGCGACGTCGACGCCTTTTCGCTCGCTCAATTGCCCGACCGTCAGCACCTGCAGCGACGCATCGCCGGTGCGACCAACATCCGATTCGATGGCGCCGCGATAGGCTTTCCGTGGATCGGCGGCGTAATCCCAAGGCGACATTCGCTTGGCATCGGCGCCCAATGACAACAGCAAGCGTCGACAACTGGGACCGTTGAACGTCACCCAATCGGCCCGACGCAGCAGATGCCGCCGAACCCGCTGACGCAGCCACCCTCGCCCGGCTTCACTTCGCTGCGACGCATAAACGCTTAGCACGTGCACACACTCGGGCTGGCGACGACAGTAACGCTGGGCCAGCCAAGACCGAGCGCCCATTTCCAAGGAAACCACGGCATCGGGTGAAAGCTGCTTCAACTGCGATGCCGTATCCAACGGAATGTGAATGTAGTTTGGTTCCTGATACCCGCCTGGATGCTTGGCTGTTCGCGTGACGGTGCGGGTTCGTTGGACGATGACGTTCAAATCGTCCCACTGGGAATCCCACTGCCGGTTGGCTTCCATGGCGACCGATGACAATACGGTCAAACGCCGGACACGGCTGGCCAATTCCCGCAACACGGCCAAGTGATTGGGCGCAACGAAATTCACCAAAAAGACGACGTTTTGCTCCGCCAACCGCATGCTGATCTACCGTGGCAATCCGACCACTTGGTCGTCCTTGGATTCGGTGTCCTCGATATCCCCGGTACTGTCATGAACCTCGGCACCATCATGCACTGGTTCATGAACCGAATGGTCCTGGTGTCCTTCGGTCGGCGCATCCCGCCCGCTTGATGATTCGCCACGTCCCACCGCGTTGTTTGAATCGATATCGCCCGAAACATCAAACAAGCCACGCAGAACCGCCTGTCCCACGGCCAGTCCCATCGACATCATCGCGGCCAAAACAACCAATACGCCACGTGACGGTGTCGCTTTCTTCAGCGAAAGCGTTGCGGGCTGAATGATGCTGATCTCGCTGACCTTTTCGCGATCCAACTCGGCAACACGGCGGGCCCGATCACGGTTTTCGGCGGCACGCATATAGTCGGCTTCGGCCAACGATGCTTCCCAAGAAAGCTTGGCCAACGCCGCTTCGTCCTTATTCAACGTCGCCAATTGCAGTTTCAGTTGTTGCTTGGATTCCAACAGCGTCTTCTTCTTGGATTGCAACCCCGACAAGCGCGACGTCGTCGTCCGCTTGGTCAATTCCAATTGCTGACGGATCGGATTCAAAGCGACACGCGTTTGCGGTCGTTCCCCGACCTCGGACGCGGCGATCTCGGTAGCCGAGTCCAATTGTTCTTTCAGCGCCCGCACCTTCGGATGATTCGATTTCAGTTTCGAAGTCAACTCTTTGTACTCGACCTCCAAACCGTACAGCGTCTGTCGCATCGAATCGCCGGTCGCCTTGGGGATCCCGCTGATGGTTTCCGATTCGATCTCGGCAGGCAGGACCGCGATCTCTTGATCCAGCTGGTCCAATTCGGATCGCAGGCTGGCGATTTCACTTTCGGTCGACAACAGGTCGCGGTCCACTTGGCTGATCAACCCGACCAGCGATGACTTGGCGGCTTCGATTTCCACCACCCCCATCTCGGTCTTCGTTTCGGCCAAACGCGTTTTAGCATCGGCCGCCAACGCAAAGGCTTGTTCGGATTCCTGGTCAAAGAACTCCACCGAACCGTCCGATTGATGGGCTTCGACGTGATAGACCTGATACTGCTGCATCACGGCATTCAAGACGTCCCGCGACAAGAACGGTGATTCACTGCGTACGCCCAAGTTGACCGTGTAGACGTCGGGCGCCGAATAGACGTCCAACATCGATTCCAACGTCTTGCACGCCTGTTCCATTTCCAGTTGCGCGGCAACCTGTTCCTCAGTCATTTCGCCGTCGCCCGATGGCGGCGACTTGGGCAATGAAGCCGCCACGGATTGCATCGCCGATTGAATCCATCGGCTTAACCGACTGTGCGGCTCCATCATCCGCTGGGCGCCGATTTCGCGAACCACGCGTTCGGCCAACGCACGACTGCGAAGCATTTCCCGAACCGAATTCACTTGGCTGGCCCGCGATTCCTGAAGCGACACCGTCGGGGTCAATGAAGTGGTGGGGTCCAACGCAACCGATCCCCGTCCCAGACGAACCAACAGTTGCCCCTGAGAATCAAACTTGGCGGGCAACAACAGGATCACCACGATCGACGTCGCGAAAATCAAGAATGCTAAAGCCAAAATCGACGGCCAATACCGCAAACATGCCGCGATGAGGTCTCGCAAACCCAGCGGAGCAAATTGGTCGTAAGCTTGGTTTCGTCGCACCACCACACACCTGTCGATAAGTCCAGACATTGCCCCTGCCCGATGACATCTCTCGTTTCTATCGGAAAATCGAGTGTAATTGATGCCGTTTCATTCGCGCAGATTCAATTCCTTAGGCGGCGCAGAAAACCCCGCTATCCCGCACACTTAGTGAGGATCGACTCCGAAATCCCGCATCCATCGCTGAACCTCGTCTTCGTCCAAGTCCGTTTCGTCTGGTTTTGACGATAATTCCGAGGCTCGGCCTGGCCCGCTGTGATCGTTTTGATCCTGCCCTGCTTTGGCCAGCCCGACACGCCCATCCAACAGGCGATCAAACCAAGTCTGCGATTCGAAAGCGGTCGCCCCCTTTCGCCGAGCGGCGGTCTGAATCCGCCGATCCGATGACACGACGGCCAAGCCCTTGGGGGAATGATGTGAAGCGATCAACTGTTCAATCAGATCATCCGCTTCGTCATGATCCACGGCAAAACGCACATCAATCCCTTGATGTTCAAACCGGTCCGGTCGGCCGGCCGGCGGTTGGCGAGCGTCAAACACCACGCAACAACGCCGCGCAATTTTCGCCGGCAAGAATTGCACCAGACGATTCAACAAACCCATGCGTTCGTGGTGCAACCATGCCTCCGTCGATCCGCGTCCGGGCGCGGCTACCGGCGCGATGATGTTGTATCCGTCGATCAGAAGCTTGAGCGATTTGGCCATGGCATTTGTCCGTTCGCCCAAGCCTAGCAAGATCAGCCGACTTGCCAACGACGTTCCGTCTTAGGCGACCGACGCGGGATGCTGGCGGTGGACATCGGCATAAACGATCGCCGAGATCCAAACGAGACAGATGATCTGTCCCACCAACGCGGAAAACGCGATCGCCACGGCGCCCCATTGATCGATCAACAACAGCGTCAGCGTGACCATGGCGACCGCCGCAACGACACGACAAAGAATGGATGCCAGCGGACGTCCACGTCCTTTGACGTAACTATCCAGTCCTTGCAAGATTCCTTTTAGTGCGGACACCGGCGCCAACCACCATGCGAACTGAATCGCGGGCGAAAACTCCTCACCATAGACCAGCCGGACCATCGGTCCGATCAGGATCAAAAACGGCACCAGCGTCGCAGCCTGCACTGCAAGCGAACTGCCCAGAATCCGATGGACGTCCGCCGTTTTCAGACGGCGATTCGAATCCGCCCCGGCATTGAACAAAAACAAACCCAGCGTGTTGGGGATCACGGTCAGTGGATAGACCACCGGCACCATGGCGGCGTAATACCCCTGAGTCACCAAGGATGTCAGCCACATCACCAACAACAGATCCAAGCGTTCGAACAGATCCGTTGCCAGCATGGAAACCCCATAGGGCCGGCTTTCACGAACCAGCGATCGCACCGGCGGCGACGACGCGCCACGCAGCGGCTGGGGCACCCCAATGACACACACCACCATCGACAAAGCGGACGCCGCGACGAACATCCAGCATGCGACACGCAGATCCACGCCGAACGTCAAAAACGCAGCCAGCAACAGACCAGGAAATGCCGCCGCCGACATGAAACGACGCCAGTTGTAAGCGCGAAAGTCGCCCGAACCGCGATCGACCGCGGTCATGATCAACATCACATGCTGGCCAACCATGCTGAGCGAACAGATCAACGCCAGCGGCATCAAGAATCGCTTCTCCCCTGGCAAACCGACCACGTTCAACAACACGACCACCGCCATCGTGGCGATTCCCGTGGTCATGCCCAATCGCAGCGCCGCCCGCCGCAGCGGGTTTTGATTCGCCGGGACCTGCTCGTTCCCCGCATCAGCGGCGTAACGACAGATCACTTCCAGACCACCGAACAGTCCGACATACAGCAGCATTTGGACATACAAGACACAGGTCGCGTATTGGCCACGCCCCTCGGGCCCCAACAACCGCGCCAGCAAGATGCCCTGGCCCAGCTGAAGCGCGACGACCGCAAACGCAAAACCCACCGTCCATACGAACGTGCTGCGTTGACGGACCTGATCCCAAGCGGCGCGAATCTTCCCCGGACGTTCCGGCGGCGGATCCACGGGCAAATCGGCGGGGTTCGAAAGGGTCGTATCGGTGGTCATCGTGGGGCGAGTATAGTCAGTCGATCCCGTCGATCACCTGCAAGTCGGGTGGGCTTTGGAATTGCACGATCTGATAGATCACCAATGCCACGACAAGTATGGCCAAAACGATGGCGCCGACCATCTTGGCCGTTTCAACCCAATCGGTGTCTGCCTTGGACGCCCGACGTTTTTTTGACCCTGCGAACGGTGATTCCGATGGCTTGCGGTCGGGCGACCGCGACGCTGCGGACGGGCGGCCGGTCGGTTCTTTCACCGCCGTATCGCTTTGACCGATCGACACGTCCATCGAATCGGAATCGTCCCAATCGACGTCGACCGAATCGATGTCCAAGGATCGTTCATCGCCGTCATCGGACGCCGCTTCTTCACCGGCCGCGACACGGCTTCGAATGTTTTCGTATCGCCTCTCTCGATCCGCATCGTCCTGTTTCTCCAGAAACGCGGCGATGTCGAACTCTTGCCACGCTTCGCCTTGGATCATCGTGGGCGTATCGGCGGGTCCGTCCCCCGAGTCATCATCCGCCGGCGTCCCGGTCGCGGGTGTTCCAGTCGCACGAGTTCCGCTTGCGGGCGTGGTCGCGGCCACGGCCAGATCGAAAGCGACCTTGCCGCAACGCAGCTGGTCCCCGTCGCTTAGCTGGGTCCACTGCAGCGGCGGCAATTTCTCGTTGTTCAGCCGAGTTCCGCTGGTGCTGTTCAGATCCAACACGCGGACGCTTTCGGCACCATGATGAATCAGGCAATGCCGCCGGCTGACCGATTTGCTTTTCGGCCGAATCTGGCACTCGGCATGGCGGCCGATCATGTAGTAGCCGTGAGCAATGTCTGCAGTCAGACCGGCCCGGCTACCCTGTGCCAGAATCAGTTGCACGAACATGACGGGCAAGACCCAAGCGTATGAAGGCTATTCGTCGACGATGATCAGGGTGCCGTCCTTGCTGTCGAACTGCTTCAACCGCGGCCTGGATTGCTCCAAAGGACGAGAAAACGTGTAAGCCATCATGCCTAAAACGGCCACCAACGCCAAGGCGGCGAAAGCCAAACCGATCCCCAGCAAGACCTGCTGACTGTTGCCGCCGCCATCGGATGCCGGTTTTCCGCCCGCCGTACGACCGGCCGCACGTGGCGGCGGCGGCGGCGAAGCATGCCCCAACGGCCCCATCGAATCAACGGCGGACGCAGCCCCGGGAGCCGGCAAATCGGGCAGATCCGAAAAATCAAACCCGTCCAACGATTCGGTGGGATCGCCACTGAGGCCGCTTTCGTCGCCACCGCTGGAGGAGATGGAACTTTCCTCGAAAACCGTCTGCTGTCCCGACACGGCCATGGATGTGGTGTCATCGGGGTGTGCAAACGAACGCAGCGATCCCGTTTGATCCGTCATGGGAACCCCACGGATCTGCTTCAGCTGGACCAACAAGTCGGACATCGACGGCGGTCGATCCGAAGGCCGCTTGGCCATCATCCGCTTGATCAAATCGGCAACCGCGGCCGGACAATCATCACGCACCGACCGTACATCGGGCACCGGCGCAGTTTGGTGTTTCGCCAACCGCTGCTGTAACGAGCTGCCGCTGAACGGCGGACGGCCGGTCAGCAGGAAATAGAACGTGCATCCCAGCGAATAGATATCGGCCCGCGAATCGATGCTGCGGCTGTCGATCGCTTGTTCCGGTGCCACGTAATCGGCGGTCCCGGTCAGACGTTTGGACGATTTGCCGCCGTCATCGAAATTAAAACCAATGCGTGCCAGCCCCATGTCACTGACTTTGACAACGCCGTCACGCCCCAGCATCAAATTGGATGGTTTGATGTCACGGTGAATGATGCCCCGGGCGTGAGCATGCGAAAGGCCTTCGGCCGCTTGGCGAACCGCGTCAATCGCGGTGGCGACGGGCATCACCCCGTCACGGGCGACTGCCTGCTGCAAATCGGCACCGTCAACATATTCCATGACGATATAAACTTTGCCGCCGGCTTCCGCACAATCGTACGCACGCACAATGTTCGGATGATCCAGCTGGGCCGATGCACGTGCCTCGTCTTTGAAACGCTGGATTCGACGTTCATCGGCCAACTGCTCGGACGGCAAAATCTTCAGCGCCATCAGACGCTTCATGATTTGGTGTTCCCCCAGAAACACCATCCCCATGCCGCCACGGCCCAACGGTCGCAGCAACCGGTAACTGCCCAGATAGAAGCCCTTGCTTTTACCGGCCAGCACCTTCTGTGATTGCCAGTCGGTCAAAATCCCGGCCGCCACCAGACCCTCGGCCAAGCTTTCCGGGGTCAACGTGGTCTGATCGGCCAGCAACGATGCCACGACCTTCTTGACGTCGTCCAACTCCACCAGCCCACCGGCCATCGCACGCCGGACGAATCCGCGCGAAGCGTCATCTAGCAGGGTGGGATTCGGGGTCGATGGTTGACCAGACATGAAGTCGCCGAGACGTGTGATTCGTGGGCCCGCAACTCACGGGAACCTCATAGTGTAATGCCTTGCCCTCGATGATCGTCCCCCTTAAGCCCGCGTCACGAGGTGCTTTACGGCCTTCTCAATGAAGTTTGAATGAAGGTCGCCGTTTTTGATGGAAAAACGAAATCTTCCTCAGCCGGAGGGTGCACTTTGATGCCCGTGGGACGCCTCGATCGCCCCCGGGTCGTTTGGACCGTACCAGACCGACTTCAAGAACAAACCGTTCGGCGGAGCGGTGGGACCGGCCAGTTCACGCTTTTTTTCAGCCAACAATTCCGTCACCCAGCACGGCGGATGCTTGCCCAGCCCCACATAGATCAGCGTCCCCACAATATTGCGGACCATGTTGTACAAAAACCCATCGGCCTGAACCTCGATCGCCAAACGCGATTCGCCCCACGGCCCGTCGGGCAACGGGATGATGTCACACGCGGTCACGTGACGGACCGTGGTGGTTCGCGGGGCCCCGGCCGATTGAAAGCACGCAAAATCCTTGCGCCCGACGATCAACTGGGCCGCTTCGGCCATGGCATCCAAGTCGACCCGTTTTCGCAGCCGATACCAGTACCGGTGTTCCAGCGGATTGCGGTTGCCGCCGTTTTGCAATTGGTACCGATACCGCTTGCTGACCGAATCACGAATCGCATGGAAATCGTCCGGCGCGTCGACCGCATCGGTGACCAAGATCGAATCCGGCAGGGCCACATTGATCGCCGTGGCCAGTTTTTGGGCCGGCGCATTCCATCGCGGCATCGTACAGCTGGCGACCTGGGCGATCGCGTGAACGCCGGCATCGGTCCGCCCGCTGCCGACGACATGAACACGCGCGCCGGCCAACTTCGCGACCGACCGTTCCAACCAACCCTGGATCGTCATGCGACCGGGTTGAATTTGCCAGCCGCTGAAATCGGTGCCGTCATAGGCGACGGTCAACTTGAACGTTCGTGGCGACGTCATGTAACCCATTCGGCCGTCGGCCGCGGACAAGCCACCCTGATCACGACGATGCGGCCGCCAGTTTCTGAATCAACAATTCAGCAATCTGCACGGCGTTGGTCGCAGCACCCTTTCGCAAGTTGTCGCTGACACACCAGAACGCCAGACCATTGGGCGAACTGAGATCCTTGCGAACGCGGCCGACGAATACATCGTCCTTGCCCTCACAATCCTGTGGCATCGGATACTGCTTGTTGTCCAAGTCATCGACCAACGTCACGCCGGGTGCCGCCGCAAACAATTCTCGCGCCTTGTCGACGGAAATCGGGTCGGCGGTTTCCACCAGGATTGATTCGCTGTGGCCGATCGTGACCGGGACGCGCACACAGGTGGGACAAACAACAATATCGTCGTCGCCCATAATTTTGCGTGTCTCGTACACCATCTTCATTTCTTCACTGGTGTACCCCGCTTCCTTTTCCGATCCGATTTGTGGAATCAAGTTGAACGCGATCGGATACTGAAACGTCTTGGCCGGATGCGTCTTGCCGGTCAGGGCGCTGCGGGTGCTGTCGTACAGTTCTTCGTTTCCGGCCAAGCCGGCGCCACTGGTCGCCTGATACGTGCTAACGACAACGCGACGCACCGGGCAGTGGCGGTGCAGCGCCGCCAGTGCAACCACCATCTGGGTTGTGCTGCAGTTGGGACTGGCAATGATTCCCTGATGGTCATGAATCGCTTCCGGATTGACTTCGGGGATGACCAAAGGAACCTTGGGATCCATCCGCCAATAACCGCTTTCGTCGACGACCACCGCGCCGGCGTCGGTCGCCCACGAAGCAAATTCCGCAGACACTTCATCCGGCGTGCTGGCGACCACGATGTCGATCCCCTGAAACGCATCGGGTTCCAGCAATTGGACCTTCAACGTTTCGTCCGCAAACCGGACCTCTTTGCCGACGCTGCGCTGGGACGCCAACAGCTTCAAGCGATTGATGGGCAGTTTGCGAAGGGCCAACTGTTCCAAAACGATCCGGCCGACGGCACCGGTGGCACCGACGACGGCTAAGTTGACTGACAACGTCGTGATCCTTTGAATTGCAGGATGAAGGTGAATTGGACGGTATGCATCAGGTGTGGCCCGAATCGACGGGGCAACACGATGGATGTCGCGAAACAGACAGAATGAAACGGACGCCCACCCTCAGGTTCGGCCCGTCATCGCCGCCGCCCGGTTCGTCCCGATGGCCCGTCGACGCGGCGACATCCATCATCCTGATCGGTCGTCAAGCGTCCGCAAGCGGCATCCGAATTTCCCCAGAAAACCGCCGTCCGGGGAAAGAAAACATCCGCCTGGATCTTGGTTTCGTCAATAACCGGCGCACGAAAAGACCCTTCGGGGCGACACAAAATCGCCGGGAAGGGTCGTCGTTTCAGCCGTACGCGCCCGGGTTCCAGCTGCGGGCGTTGGGCTCGCAAAAGCCTCGATCAGTTGTCCATGTTCTCGATCGCTTCGGGCAACGATTCGTCGACCAGGCCCCAGCCGCCCCGACCACCTTGAATCCGTGACTGAACGGCATCCTTGGTTTCTTCGTCGTTGGCGTCCCAGAACAGATTGATCTTTTCGTCGGCCAATGGTTCCAACGATCGGAACAAACGGAACCCGACGCCTCGCGATGGGTCGCTGGTGTGCCACCAGGGGCTGACGGGGAAGTTCGGGTCTTCGCTTTTCCAATCATCGTCGTTGCTGGCCAAGCGTGCCGCGCTGCGAAGATCCGGCGGGTCCATTTCCCAGGATCCTCCACGAGCCACGGCGGGCCATGGCGTTTCCGGCCACTGGACCGATTCGATCGCATCGACCGGTTGCTTGTCGGCCAGTCGGGCGTAACCGTCTTCGCTGTACAGATCAACGACCCATTCAGCGGCGTTGCCGTGCATGTCATACAGACCAAACGCATTGGGCTTCTTCGTCGCGACCAAGCCCGGTCCGTCCAATGCGTTGTCGAAGTACCACGCGTAATCATCAATATCGTCCGCGGTGTCGCCGAAACTGTACGCGGTGGTGGTTCCCGCGCGAGCAGCGTATTCCCATTCGGCCTCGGTCGGCAAGCGGAACTGTTGGTTGGTGATCCGCGAAAGCCACTTGGTGAACTGTTTGGCCGCATAGACCGTCATGGTCACCGCGGGTTGCATCGGTTCTTCGCCGTATTCGTAGGTGAAGGTCGGATCGTACAGCTCGGTCGGTGCCGTGATCGCATCGGTCATGTTGTCATCACTGACGGTGCGTTCGCCACGGGCTTCGAAGTCTTTGAAGATCGAATACATGCGCATGTATTCCTTGTACTGCTGCCAAGTCACTTCGGTCTTGGCGACCCACATCGGTGCCACTTCGACTTTGACCTGAGGGCCTTCGTCATCATTGCGGTCTTCTTCCGAATCGGGACTGCCCATTTGGTAGGTCCCGCCGGAAACCGGAATCATTTCAAACTCGATGTCGGTCCCCGGAATTCGAACCGTGTAAGGCACCATGTACCCCTGGTCCACTTTGACCGACGGACCGTCGGCCGGCTTTTCGTCGGCGATACCGGGCGTCGCTGCGGTCGCATGGGTGGTCAAGCCGACCAATGCGGCCAACGCGATGAACAAAGAAGGTCGCGGCAAAGAAAATCGTGGCACGTGCATCGAACTTTGATGGATAGTCATGAAGAAGAAACTTTGGGGGAAGGCGGGTCGAGCCTATTTCAGGCGGGCAGGAAAGCAACCGTGTCGGTGAAAACCACGCCCCGGATGTTCAGGTTCGCCAGACATCCGCGACGCCGACCGGAAAGCTTGCCCCCATTGTCAGCAGAAACCCGACGAAACGCCAGCGTGGTGCGCCATTTCCGGTCGCCTGCGACCTTCCGTATCAGCATCACCTCCGGACGTTTCGTTACGCCAGGAAAAACTGTCAGTCTGTGATCCTTATCGGTCCAAGTGGTCGGGGCGTTTGCCCAGCAGGACCTGCAAATCTTGCGTTTGTCCATCACGAATCACTTCCAAACGCACGTTCGCCCCCGCCATGGCGTTACCGATCAACCGCATCAGGTGCCCGACGTCGGTGACGGTCACGCCGTCAACGGCACGGATGATGTCCCCGGGCAACACGCCGGCACGCCCCGCGGGTGAATCGGGCGGATTGACCTGTTCCACCCTGGCACCGCGGATCCGAAGGTCTTCGCCGATGATCGAATCGTCGTCCACCTGCGCCAGCTGAACGCCCAGCCAACCGCGTTGGACCACACCGGTCAAACGAATCTTGTCGTACACCTTGCGAACGACATTGCTGGGGATCGAAAAACTGACGCCCTGATAGGTTTCTCCGACGATCGCGGTGTTGATCCCGACCAGGGTGCCACGAGCGTCGACCAGCGGCCCGCCACTGTTGCCCGGGTTGACCGCCACGTCGCTTTGCATGAAGTCTTGGTATTCCTCGCGAGCCCCGTAGTGATTCGACGCGCGGACCATGCGATGTTTGCCGCTCAGAATCCCGAACGTCACTGTCCGGTCCAGCCCGAACGGACTTCCCACCGCCCAAACCGGCGAACCGACTTTGCATCGATCGCTGTCGCCCCAACGAATCGGAATCAAACGGTCCGCATCGATTTTCAGCACCGCCAAGTCCGTCAGCGAATCGCTGCCCAAAACCGTGGCGGGCAAACGGCGTCCGTCCGAAAGGGTCACCGAAATCTGGTCGCCTTCGGAGATGACGTGCCGGTTGGTCAAGACATAGCCGGCCTGGTCCACGATCACGCCGCTGCCCTGGTCCGACGGCGAACTGCTGCCGCCGGGCAACAAGGCCGACAATGCGTCACCGGACGGGTCAACGCGACGTTGGACATCGATATGGACGACGCTGGGGCCGACCGTGGCCGTCACCATCTGGTACGCGTCGCTGAGTGCATCCAGCGAAACGTTCTTCAGCCCATCAATGCCTGTTTCGTATTCGGCCCGCAACTCGCCACGGTGCCATGCGTAACGGATCTCTTCCACAATCCGGGGAACGGCATAGCGTGCCGTCGCCAGCAAGACCAACATCGTGGCCATCAGAAAAAGACTTTGTGTCAGTGCGTCCGAACCACCCTGGGCCCGGGCTTTTGATCGCCCGCGTTCAGCTGAACCGCCCTGCGATGTGGCCGGCGAAGACGTCCCGCCGAAAGCCGACGGCGGAGCCAAGGTTGCTGGGGCATTCAACGCAGGCCCAGGTTCATTTGCGGATTCCGGAGTCGGATTCAACGCAGGCGCCGCATCAAAGGCGCGGCGAAATTGGTCGACTTGATCCTCGGCTGCCTCGACTTCCGAAACGCCGATGTCGACATGTGAATCGTTTTCTGCCGTCGAAACCTTGCCCAATCCCCCTTCGCCGACGCCATCGTCAAATCGCCAAATCTGGCCCTCCGGCGTCCCACCGGTCGCCGGGTCTTCCCTCGGATCGGGTGCGGTCGCCCAAACGTGGTGGACGGCGGAATCGCCTGTGACGACCGAATCGTCGTCCTTGCCCGACATCGGCGGTGACGCCTGCTGTGGCAACTCGTGTTCTACTCGATCGGCAGGATCATTCGTCATCGCGCAACCAAAAACGAAACCATCGACATTAGGGAAAAAGCCGGACGCCCGTGACGGAATCATCATTCCACCACCATCCGACCGACGTTACTGTCGCACCCCCATTCGCCCCGGCAATCCCGCGTGACAGCAAAATCAGGGCATCGGGCGGACGTGTTGGGAACCACGGTCGACGATATCCTGACGCTGTGCCGTGGCGGGCCACCGGACCCGTCCAGTGTAACGGTGCGGCATCGGGGACGAGTGATAAACTGTGCAGAAACGGCGGTTCCCATGCCGCCCGCGCCTGATATTCCGACTCAGCCCTACACCGTTCAGGCCGATTTTCAGTTTTGCCGCAACCGGATCGGCCGGGCCGCCCCGAATCCGGTGGGGTCGCCCCCGAACGTTCGTGGCCAAAAATTTTGCTTCCCACGCCACCCCGTACGACAGTCCCGCAACCCGTCCCAAGCGTTATCACCCGATTGATCATGCCGCATCCCATCAGCCAGACGATCTACCAAGCCCTCGCCGATATCGAATTGGTCGATCCGCAC
This sequence comes from Crateriforma conspicua, assembly GCF_007752935.1. Classification (NCBI taxonomy): domain Bacteria; kingdom Pseudomonadati; phylum Planctomycetota; class Planctomycetia; order Pirellulales; family Pirellulaceae; genus Crateriforma; species Crateriforma conspicua. The sequence continues at coordinate 6,388,371 of NZ_CP036319.1, forward strand.
ACCCACATCAATCCGCACGCACCGGCGTCCAAGTCGCTGGCCGACCTGCTGGGATACCACTACTACACCGAACTGGCCCATTCGGCCGGCATGCCCAAAGACCAGATCGAAGACGATTCGATCGGCCCCGATGAACTGGTCGCCCGACTGGTCAAAGGCCTTTGGCCGATTGAAAACACGGTTCAGTATCGATGGTTCATCGAGATTTGCCGGAAACTTTTCGACGTCGACTGTCGAACGATTGATTCTGAAAATCTGGAGACGATCACCGCGGCAGCGGCCGACAAGTTTGCATCCCCGAATTGGGCCGACACCGTGCTGTCCCGCAGCAACGTCCGCGCGGTCTTTCTGACCAACGACTTCGACGATGATCTGCAAGGTTTCGACACCGCCAAATACATTCCTTGTCTGCGGACGGACGATCTTGTCTTTCACCTTGCCAAGCCAGAAACACGCCAGCGTTTGACCGACTGCAGCGGCATCGAACTGACCGGATCGCTGGACAGTCTGCGTTCGGCTTTGAAACAACGGTTCGAACACTTCACCGCCTCCGGTGCAAAAGCCTGTGCCATATCGTTGCCCCCCACTTTCGAGCCGCAACAGGTCAGCGACGGTCGAGCCGAAACGGCTTGGGAAAGCGTTTTGCGTCAAGGCATCTTGGCCGACGATTCACACCACACCGCGTTGTCACGTTTCGTCTTTTGGACGCTGGCCGAACTGTGCGATGAATTCGGCTTGCCGTTCGATCTGATGATCGGTGTGAATCGCGGTGTGTACGAGTCCGGCGTTTTCCAAGGTCAAGACCTGTACGATTCGCGGGTTTCGCTGATCCAGTACAAAGCCCTATTCAACGCCTTCCCCAAGGTCACCTTCCCGGTGTCCGTGTTGGCCAGCGTCACCAATCAAGAATTGGTCAGCTATGCATGGATTTTCCCGAACGTGGTCACCAACGGACACTGGTGGTACAGCAACACGCCGTCATTCATCGCCCGCGATGCGATGGCACGCTTGGAAGCGATCCCGCAAACCAAGCAGATCGGCTACTACAGCGACGCGTACAAATTGGAATTCGTGTGGCCCAAGTTCGACATGTACCGCCAGGTGCTGTCCAACTTGCTGGCCGAACACTTTGTCGGTTTCCTGGGTTGGTCCGAAGAACAGGCGATCGCCCTGGGCCATCGTGTGCTGCGTGGGAACGTCGAAGACATCTTCAACATCGAATCGACCCACGACGGCGAACTGGATCCACGACCAACCGACGACGAATTGACCGCAGTGGGTCGCCCCGATGTCGTGATCGGTGACCGCAACGATCCGCCCGATGCGGCGTCGGTTGCATCGGAATTGGATGCCGAACCGTTGGACGTCGGCGACTTGACCGGGTCCGAAGACGAAACCAGCACGAATATCCGTCCCCTGGGCGGTGATTCACAGTTTGTTGCGGACGATTCGGACTTGCGTCTGAAGAACGATCCGCGAACGGGCGAACCGACCCTGCCGGTCGACGAAGACGAAACCGACAAACCGTCCTAATCATCATCGGTCAACGAACGTTTTCACCCCGCATCGACGCGGCAAGCGTCGATGCGGATGGACGTGACCGAAACGTCCCGTGGGATCACTGTCCCAGCGACGACAGCGATGATGGCGGCGGATCAAGCGTCGCCGGTGTCCGCCGGTCGGCTTTCGCCGATCCGATTCAACGCATTCAACATCGCCAGGATCGTACTTTCGACGCTGTCGGTGCTGACACCAATGCCGCGATAGGACTGGCCCTTGTATTCAACTTCCAGGTTGACTTCACCGATGGCGTCCCGGCCCAGCGTGGCACTGCGGACTTGAAAGTCTTTGCAGATCAGTTGCACACCGGTGATCTTTTCGACCGCCCAAAATGCGGCGTCGATCGGACCATCACCTTGTTCGGCCTGGGCTGTGTGTTCTTCGTCGCCCTTACGAAGCGTCACCGACACCTTGGGTGTCTTGTTGCGACTGCTGGTGACTTCATAATCGACCAGCGACCACTCCTCCGGCACACTGCCGCTGATTTGTTGCTGGACCAAAGCGATGATGTCACCGTCATAGATCTCTTTTTTCTTGTCGGCCAGATCCTTGAAACGTTCAAAGACCTGCTGAAGCTGTTCGCCGGTCAAGGTCAGCCCCAACGTCTTGGCGCGATCGGCAAGTGCGGCGCGTCCGCTGTGCTTGCCCAACACCAAATCGGTCTTCGTGAATCCGACCTCTTCGGGCGACATGATTTCGTACGTGCTGCGTTCCTTCAGCATGCCGTCTTGATGAATGCCAGATTCATGAGCGAACGCATTGCGACCAACGATGGCTTTGTTGCGTGGGATCGCTTGTCCGGTGACTTTGCTGACCAGTCGACTGGTGGGCAACAAACGCTTGGAATCGATCCCCGTTTCGCATTGATAGAAATCGCCACGGGTCTTCATCGCCATCACGACTTCTTCCAACGCGGCGTTGCCGGCGCGTTCACCGATGCCGTTGATGGTGCATTCGATCTGCCCTGCCCCGGCGGCGACGCCGGCCAGGCTGTTGGCCACGCCCATGCCCAAATCGTCGTGACAGTGCATGCTGATCACCGCTTTGTCGATGTTGGGCACCTTTTGTCGAAGCAATTTGATCCGGTCATAGATTTCACCCGGCGTCGCGTAACCCACCGTGTCGGGAATGTTGACGGTGGTCGCCCCGGCATCGATCGCCGCTTCGACCACCCGGCACAGAAAATCCGGTTCGGTACGAAAGGCGTCCTCAGGTGAAAATTCGACGTCATCGCAATAGCCTGCGGCGCGGCGGACGCCGGTCACCGCACGCTGGACGATTTCGTCCGGCGACATTCGCAACTTGAACTCGCGGTGAATCGCGCTGGTGGCCAAGAAAACGTGGATCCGGGCCGCAGGTGCCGTCTTGAGTGCCTCCCAAGCCGCATCGATGTCTTTTTCGTTGCAGCGGGCCAAACCGCAGATCGTGGCCCCACGCACGGTGCCGGCAATCTGTTTGACGGATTCAAAGTCTCCCGGCGAAGCGATCGGAAAACCGGCTTCGATGATGTCCACGCCCAAATCCGCCAACGCCTGAGCAACCTCTAGCTTTTCGGCCAGATTCATGCTGCAACCCGGCGATTGTTCGCCGTCGCGAAGCGTTGTGTCGAAAATGCGGATGTAACGAGACGAAGACATGATTTGGTTTCCTTTCAGGAACCGATGAAACGACAAACGAAGTCATAAAAAAAACCCGAGTCGCGATGACTCGGGTTTTCCGTGTTCGGGGATCCGACCGTTTCCGGCTACACAAACCTTCATCATCCGACGCAGGGGCGTCGCAACAATAGCAGGCTCGGTAGCAGTTGGGTGCGGGTCGTCATGATCAAAAGTATGGTCAAAGATCCGGGGATGTGTAAAGCCTAGACAGAATACGCCCGTCGGGGTTCATCCGGTGACGCGATTCTGCCGTCGACCGAACCCCGACTGGGCGGGTCCGACAATGCCTAGGCGGCCTGCGGCATCTTGCGTCCCTGCAATTGATAGACGTACCGCAACACCTCGGCGACCGCCTGGTACTGTTCCGGCGGAACAACGTCACCGGTTTCGACGTTCTTGTACAAAAACTGCGCAAGCGGTTTACGTTCGACGACGGGGATGCCGTTTTCAAGCGCCACGCGTCGGATCCGCTGGGCCAATACCCCGGCCCCCTTGGCCAGCACCACCGGCGCCGGCATCGTGACCGGATCGTACTGAATCGCGATCGCCAACTCCGTCGGGTTGCTGACCACCACATCAGCCTTGGGAACATTCTGGCCGATCTCGTTCATGGCGATCTGTCGCTGCACTTGGCGGCGACGTGCGGCCACCTGTGGATCGCCCTCGGTCTCCTTCATTTCATCCCGCAATTCCTGATCGGTCATCATCAGGTCTTGCTCAAACTTCCATTTTTGAAACGCGTATTCCAAGATCGCCAAAATCGTCAGTGCCGCACCGATATACAGACACACTTCGACCAACACTTGGAACAGAGTCCTTGCGACCTGACCGATCGTCATGGTGGCCATGCCCAGCAACGCTTCATAGCGACGACGAACGGCGAAGAACGCCACCACGCCGATGATCGCGACTTTGAACAATCCAAAGGTCAAACGCATCACACCCTGCAAAGAGAAGATTCGTTTGGCACCCGACAGCGGACTGATGTTGCTGAGCTTGGGAACCAGCTTGTCGGGCGAAATCATCAAGCCGACCTGTGTCACATTCACCAACACGCCGGCGGCAAACATCACCAACAGGAAAGGCACCGCGGCCAACCCCAGTCGCGCCGCATGAGTCATCAGATGCCGCGACGCGCCGGCGGGCCCACCCAGTGACAAACGCGGCTTGGACAAACCCTCGGTCACCGCAATCCCAATTTGCGTGGCGGCAGCATCGCCCAGAAACCACAGCGCCGCCAATGCCGACAACAGCATCAACGCACTGGCCAAATCTTGGCTCTTGACGACCTGGCCCTTCTCACGCGCCTGGCGCCGCTTTCGGTCGGTTGCAAAATGTTTCTTGTCACCACCGGAATCAGCCATCGCCTACCACAGCTCCTGCAAGCGTGCGACCGCGATGCCCAGTTCGGTTCGGAAAACGTAGCCCACCGTCCCCATGGTCAGCGATGTGACGACCAACATCGCCAAAGCATTGATACTTAATCCGATCGCCAACACGTTCAGCTGTGGCAACGTGCGGCTGACCAAACCCGTGATCAGATTACTCAGCAGCAACGCCCCGACCACGGGCGCGGCCACACGGATCCCCGCGATCATTCCCGACGTCAACTGCGTCAGAATCAGATCCATCATCGCCGAATCCAGCACCACATTACCGGCCGGCATTGATCGAAAGCTATCGACCAGGACGTTCAGCAACACACGATGGCCGCCGATCAACAACAAGACCGCGGTCACCATCATGCCGACCAACTTAGCCAATGTCGGCACGCTACTTTGTGATGTGGAATCGATCGACTGGCCCAGCTGCATCCCGCCGGTGCCGGAAATCGTTTCGCCGGCCAACTGGATCCCGGTCACGATCAATTGCACCGTGGCCCCGATCAACATCCCCACCAACGCCTCACGACCAATCGCAACGGCCAGATCCACCAAGTTGTCGATGCTCGGCAATCGCGCCGGATCGGTCATGTCCACCACCGTCGGCACCAACAAAGCGGTCAACATGATCGCGAACATCGCGCGGACCCGCTTGGGAACCCCTGCGCTGATCGCCGGCATCGCCATCAACAAGGTGCTCAGCCGCGTCAGCACCAGTACACAGACCACCAGATGATCGACCAGCCACTGTGACAGATCGCGGGTCGCTTCCATCAAGGATTCCCCGCGTTTTCAAACACCGTGCGAGTGAATTCGACCATGCGAGCCAACAGCCACGGCGTACAAACGACCAAAACGACGGCCATCGACAGAATCTTGGGCACAAAGGCCACCGTTTGATCTTGGATCTGAGTCAAACCTTGTATCAGACCGATCAACAGCCCGGCCGCCATCCCGACGATCAACATGGGCGCGGCAATCAACATCGCCGACATCAGCGATTCGCGAACCAGATCGGTAGCAAAGGAAGCGTCCATGCGTCGTCATCGTCAATCAAAAAGGCAGAATATCCATCGGTGCACTGGCCCGACGATCCGTCGCCCGGCGCAGGTCGATCTGGTCTATCCGAAACTATTCATCAGCATGTGAACAACCAAATTCCAGCCGTCCACCAACACAAATAACAACAACTTGAACGGCAGCGAGATCACCGCCGGTGGCAACATCAACATCCCCATCGAAATCGTCACGCTGGCGACCACCAAGTCGACGATCAAGAACGGCAAGTAAATTTGAAAGCCCATCAAGAACGCGATCTTCAATTCGCTCAAGATGAACGCAGGCAACATGACGCGAATCGGCACGTCTTCGAATCCACTGGGCACCGGCCCATCGGGATCCATGTAGTTCAAAAACAGCAACACGTCTTCATGATTTTCCGCCTGATCGATCTGCCGAGCCATGAACCGCCGAATCGGCAATGCCCCCGCCTCAAACGCCTCGGTCAACGACATTTCAATTTCGGGATCGGTGTACGGCTTGATCGCGTCGTCGTACACCTCGTTCCAAACCGGCGTCATGACGAACAGCGTCATGAACAATGCAACACTGGTCATCACCTGGCTGGGCGGCAACGACTGCAAACCGATCGCCTGTCGCAGCAATCCCAACACGATCACGATGCGGACATAACAGGTCGTCATCAACAGCACCGCGGGCGCCAGACTTAACACAGTCAGCAACAACAAAATCTGCAAACTGCTGGCCATGCCCTCGGGACTGGTCCATTTTTCCGGACCGCCGCCCAAGAAGTCCAACGATTCGGGCGTCAACTCGACCGGCTGCCTTGGCAATACCGTCGCGTCCGCCATGGGGACGATGTCCGACGCGGCACCGTCTTGCCCCCAAGCGACCGGGGCGCAGCACCCAACCCAGACAAGCAACAGCAGTCCGGCGGTACGCATCGGGATCAATTCAGGTCACTCCGTTGACCATGGAAGGCATTGAACCGTTCACGACGAAGAGTCGCAAAATCGTGAATTTCGTTCAAGTCAGATTGCCGGACGTCCGACCGGCGACGTGAAACACAGCAGTTTCCCACCAAAATCCCACGCCGCGGTCGGCGTCAAACGCCAGACGGAACACCGCCCATGGCATCAGCTGTAAATGGTTTCAAAGTTGTCTGATGCTGCGACCGCATTGAAACCGTTGGCATAAAACCCGGTGCCATTGACGTCCAAGACGTCGTCGTCGGCACCACCATCCAGGTCGGCAAAGACGGCATCGGACGCATCGATACGCAACCGATCGTTGCCGCTGGAAAGCTGAACATCCAACTCATCCACGTCGATCCCGAACAGACTGACGTAGTCGTTGTGGCGGCCGGAGTTCACATCCAAGTGGTCGGCGTCCAAGTAGGACGCGACGAACGTGTCAAAGCCGTCACCCATGTCGGCTTCCAGCTTCCCACCGACATCGATGTTGCGCATCCACCAATAATCATTGCCGTCTTGCCAAGCGTCATCGTCCAAATCGATGTCGTTCAACACGGTGACATCCATCATCGTGATGCGATCATTGCCCCGCCCGGTGCGGATTTCCAGATCACTGTGGGTGAACGCATTCATTCGAACGTCGCGTATCAACACGTGATCGTCGCCGCCGTTCAATTCGATTCGCAAATCGTCCAGCGAAACCCACTGGGACCCGGTGTAGAACTTCGTCGCAAGGACGTACGACGCTTGTCCCTCAATCGTGGTCGCCGCCCCGCCGTGGTTCAGTCCGTTGATGTGCAAATAGTCTCCGATCTGGCGCACCTCCACACCGTTGGACAAACCGTCGCCGGTCAATTCGACATCCATCCGGCTTCCGGAAATGTCGACGTCCACCGCGACATCGCCGGCCATCAGCTTGCGACTTTCCAGTGGCTGGACTCCCAAACGACGCGGCCGCACGCTGCGGCGATGGTTGTGGCGTTTCATCATTACTGTCTCCCCGATTTTTAAATTGGAAATCGGTGTCCGGGCCGGAACATCCGGGTCCGCTGATGCCGAGTCGACGTCAGCGGCGATTCACCCGCGACACCGTTGGCTAAGCGGTGCCCGCGGGCGGCTGTGACAGACCGATCGGAAAAAAACTTGACCCCGCCGCCACCAACCGCTACTGTACTAGTTACCTAGAACAGGAGGCCAATTCGATGCTGTTCCATATCGACCCCAGCAACGGGGTCGCCATTTACGACCAAGTCGTCCGCCAAGTGAAGTTTGCCGTCGCCGACGGTGTGCTACGCGAAGGCGAAATGGCACCCAGCGTCCGCGAACTTTCCCGACAACTGACCATCAACCCCAACACGGTCGCCCGGGCGTACAACCAATTGCAGACCGACGGCGTGCTGGAATCGATTCGCGGCACCGGGTTGGCCGTCAAGAAAAGGGCCACCGATCGGTGTCGAAAGGAACGTGACGCGATCGTCAGTGCCCGCATCGGCCAAGCGATCGACGAAGCCCTTCGCAGCGGTCTTGCCGTGGGCCAGGTGCGTGACCTGGTTGAACAAGCCCTGATCCAGTCCAACGTTTCCCAACCGGAGGCCCAATCATGAATGCCCCCTCACCCGCCTCGGCCATCCGGTTCCAATCGGTCATCAAACGCTACCGCAAAACGACCGCGGTTGATCAAGTCAGCTTCGACGTGCCGTCGGGCGTCGTGTTCGCTTTGCTGGGCGACAATGGCGCGGGAAAAACGACGTCGATCAAAGCCATGTTGGGAACCGTCCGCATCGACGGCGGCAGCATTCGCGTGCTGGGTTGTGACCCGGTCGCCGACAGTGTGGCATTGCGACACCGCATCGGCATCGTTCCCGAACAACCGTCGCTGTACGACTGGATGACGGTCGACGAAACGGGCTGGTTTGCCGCCGGCTTTCACGCCGAAGGCTTCTTAGCCCGCTATCGCGAATCCATTCGCCGATTCGGTATCGCGCCGGGCAAGAGAATTCGCGAATTGTCCAAAGGCATGAAAGCCAAAGTGGCCCTGTCTCTGGCAACCGCACACGAACCGGAACTGTTGATCTTGGACGAACCCACGTCGGGCTTGGACCCGATGGTCCGGCGTGAATTTCTGGAAAGCATGATCGAACGTGCGGCAACGGGCCAAACGGTGTTTCTGTCCAGCCACCAGATCAACGAAGTCGAACGAGTCGCCGACCATGTCGCGTTGATGAAACAAGGCCGGTTGGTGCACTGCGAGTCATTGGAATCACTGAAACGCAACACCCGTGAATTGCTGGTCAACGTGACCGATACCGGTGTCCCGTCACCGCTGGGTGGTGACAACGTCATCAGCGCCAACCGAACGGGTCGGCAATGGCGATTGCTGGTTCGTGACGTGACCGATTCGCAAATTGCGGAGATTGAAAACAGCGAATTCGTCGACCGCTGCAGTGTCAACGAGCCATCGCTCGAGGAGATCTTTGTCGGCTATATCGGCGAATCGATGTCGACCGATGATGGAATGACCCAGCCACGCCCCCAAAGTGACGATCAACCCCTTGCACCGGAGGTTTCGTCATGAGTGTGATCACCGAACCGGGATTTGGACGTCTGTTGTGGAAGGAATGGCGCATCGCTCGCAGCTTTGCGATCGTCCTGGCCGTCATTGGCGTCGGATTGTTGGCGATGGCCGCCTTTCTGGGCCGCGGCAGTGGTGACAGTTACACGATCGGAATGGCGGCGTTGGCCACCGGATTGCCGCTGATCGCGTTGGCCGGCATGGTGGCGACCGCTTTTGCCGCCGAACATGAAAACGGCACGGGAATCCTGCAACGATCGTTGCCGACATCGGTTTCCGCCGTCGTACTGTCGAAACTGATCGTCGCCGTGGTCGTTTCGTTGATTCTGTTTGCGATTCTGGCTTTCACCGCGGTGGCGTTGGCGGCCCCCGACAAAGTCGATCTTGGCAACCTAAGCGTGGTGGTCGCGGCCATTGAAATGACCGCCTGGGGCATGCTGATATCGATGCTCAGCCGACGTCCGCTGGTCGCTTTGGTCCTGGCCGCCATGCTGGCAGTGGTGACCGCGTTTGCGATGGTTAGCCTGGCCGATTATCTGGCATGGACGTTCGGTTGGACGGGCACGCTATGGAACACCCAATCGCAAAACAATGCCTTGCGAATGGTGATGCGTTTGATCGCCGTGTCGGTGGTGGCCGCATTGGCCGTTCGATCGTCCGGTGCCTGGTTTGACGACCGAGCCGCCGACTGGGGCCGCGCCGGTCAAGGGCTATTGGGCCGAGACACCGATGCATTGGCCAGTCGATCGGAAAAGGTCGCCACGGGTGCCCTGGCGCGACTTGGACGATTGGTCTGGTGCCAGTATCGCTCGGCACCCGGGATCTGGATCGGACTGACTGCGGTGACTTTGCTGATGGTGTACCTGATTCGTCGCGACGAACACGGCGTCGCTTTGTTTTTGACGCTTGGCGGTTCACTGTTCGGCGGCATCACGCTGGGCCTTTCGTCCGCCGAAAAGCGATTCTTGTTCGCCCAACCGATTCGGCCACGTTTTCACTGGTTGGCGACCCTGGTGTTGCCCGGCGCGATCGTTGCGTTGTTCTGCATCGCATTGATGATGATGGATTGGCGTCGCCGCGAGTATTGGTTATTGTGTTTTGGTCCCCTGGCCGGATTCGCGGTCGGTCAATTGATCTCGCGTTTCGCCAAGTCAGGACTGATCGGATTCGGTTTGTCGCTGTTGACCGGCGTGCTAGTCATCTTCTGGATCTCGTTTGCGATGATCCTGGCGATCCCGTTTTGGGTCGCCGTCCTTCCGCTGATCGTCTTTGCGTTCTTGGCGACTTTTCTGACCGCAAAGGGTTGGCTGTACCAATGGGACGACCGTGCACATCGCCGTTGGCTGGCCGTCTGCATCGGAGTGCCGGCGGTATTGATCCTGGCATTGGTGGCCGCGTTCCGAGCTTACGAAATACCGGCGGTCACTGCGCAACAGATCGCGGCATTGTCATTGCCCGATCTGCCACGCCAAGACCAAGGCAAAACGGCTGCATTCCTGCGGATGATTGACCCAAAGATCCATGGCAGACTCGGTGCTTCCTGGGGCGCGGGAATGTATGCCTACGATCCCATTGCGGAGGTCGATGTCGACGTCCTCAGCGAAGCCTTGCAAGAAAACCGCATCGCATTGCCGACGGACACCGATCGCGTTCGAATTCGGCATGCGCTGGGAAAACTCAGCCTTGACACCCAACTTGCCGCACGCCGGGCCATTGCCGACGGTGACAGCCAAGCGGCGCAGAAATACTTGCAATCTCTGATCCGCTTGAAAGCGTTGGCACAAGATGTTGGGTACGGCTATTTTCAGCAAGACAACGCTTGGCTGATACTCCAATGGGCAACCATGCCGTCGACCGAGCCCGCAGCGATTCAGGGCATCATCGATCAGCTGACGCCTTTGGTGCCCGATAAAAAGTCGGCCCTGCGGTCACAGGCTCTGCAGAGCCATTTCCTTCAACAGTTGGCCGCCAACGATTCGGATTTCTTCAATCGGATTTGGGATCCGACCACGCGCCGTGGTCTGATCGTCACCTCGTGGATGCCTTGGGAGCGTCAGCGTTTGAAACGCTTTGTGGACCACCAGATTATCCAATCGACTCAATCGCTTCGCCGTATGGCCGATATTATGGAGCGAAATCAACGCCCCGATTCCGAAGACTCGTTTGTCCGCCAGACGTACATCGGTGATCCGCATTTGCTGGTCCCCACCTATGAGTTCCAACTTCAAGACGCCCCGACGTTCCTGCGATCGGTCCAGATGGACCGCGCGTTGATTGTTCGGATGGCCATTTTGCTGTGGCAAAAGACTCACGACGGACGACTTCCTTCCGCTATCACCGACCTGAGCGATATCGTCGATGACGACGTCATGATCGATCCGGCACAGGGCCAGCCGTTCCTGATCGTTGCCGGTCAAGCTGCGCAGGTGGCCATTGCAGAAGGCGGCGTCTGGGATGGCGATTACTGGGAGCAGATTGAGGACGTGCAAGCGGCACTTGTCTCGCCACAATTTGCAGTTGAGATTGCCGAGAACAGCACGCTGGAGCATCCACGTTTGAAGATCGTCGGTGCTGATTCATCGGTCTATGACTTGGCGGATTTGCTGGCACGCGACACCGTGGTGGATGGACGCTATGCCCATGGAGCGCTGTATTACTATCGCCGTGCCACTTCCTACCCAATTCCCACGTTGGACATCGAATCTCCCACGTTGGACATCGAATCGGCGTTGAATACCGATCGCCAGACGATTTCCATCGGCGATGTCCAGGACGCAGCAGATGACTGACCGATAAATCCTGAAGGGAATGGAATTGGTGGACGAAAAGGGATCGTCGAATCGGAGGGTCGCAAGCTAAACTGAAGGCTGCCCCATTTGGGTCGCGAACATCTCGCCGGCTTCCCTCCTTCTTTTCGCCCGCCTTCGCCTTCCGTGCCACTGACCCTGACTTGTTCGAAGTGCGGCCAAAAGCTGTCCATCGCGGACGAGCTGAAGGGCAAGCAGGTACAGTGCCCGAAGTGCCAGGAAATCTATCTGGTCGAAAAACGACAACCGGCCAAAACCGCTGCGTCCAAGCCTGCCGCGCCGGCAAAAGCGGCATCGCCGAAGCGACCGGCCACGGATCCGCCGAAACCGACACGCAGCACGACCGCACCAAAGCCCCAGTCCACCGCGACCGGCAAATCAACCGCAAAGCCGACGTCCAAGACCGCCGATGATCCATCGATCACGGTGTGTCCGAAATGTCATTCGAAGATGCGTTTGCCCGTCGCCCCGGGCGTGAACCATTTCATGTGCCCCAAGTGTTCGGCCACGATCACGGTCCGTACGCCCGAAGTGGAAATCCCGTCCGAACCGTTGGCCCAGGTTTCGTCGATCGATGACGATCCCTTTGCGGACCTGCCGGATGCTGGTGCGCCAGCACCGACAAGGTCATCACCACTTTCATCGAGACATGGTTTTCCGTCTGCACCGGCGCCGGCTGCGAATCCCTATGCATCGTCGGGTGGTTACACGCCGCCGCGTCGCAGTTCCGGCGGGTCGGCAAAATCGACGGGCCTGTTGGGGCCGGGCTTGCTGATCGCGATCCCCTATGGCCTGGGCACATTGTCAACGCTTGCGATTATGGGAATCGCGATCGCCAACCGGGACGAAGTAACGAATCCTCGCGACTTCAACGTGATGATCGTCCTGTTCTCGGGACTGCTGATCAATTTCTTTTTGGTCTTGGCCGGTTCGATTCGGATGATCACCGGCGGGGCGAAGTGGGTCGGCTATGTGACGTGCATCGCCGCGTTGCTGCCGACACTGTGCCTGGCCGGAATGTGTTTGGGGCTGATCCTGTACCCGTTCGCGATCGGCGGTTCGATCTGGGGCTTGGTCGCGTTGTCGTCTCAAGGCAGCGTGTCGTCACGTCGCGGCGGATCGTCGGGGCCGTACCGTCAGTCGGGTGACAGCGGCAGTGCGTCGGATTATTTGCGACGCGCCGAAGACGAAATGGGAAAGCAACCCAAGGACAACACACCGGACAACAGCCTGAAGGCAATCGGTTTCATCATCGGTGGCGTCGTCTTATTGGGGATCGCGGCGGTCGGGTTGTACGGGATGTACTTGCATTTCAACGGCGAAGCCGAAGCACGACGCCCCGGCCGGGCGATCGGCGGCATTCTATTTTGCAGCATCACCGGTTTCAGTTTGCTGGGCCGCGGGCTGGCCTATTACATGAATTGAAACGATTGCATGGGATCTTTGGCGGGACTTTGCGGGCCGGCATGGCAGCTGCATCATTCCGACACGGTTGTGACCTAGCTTTGAAAGCCGGCGTCAACGCTCCAGACAACGCCGATACGCCGTCTTTCCCGGTCCGTCCGCGCTGCCCGCCATGTCATCCCGTCGCCCGTCACCACCGCCAAGCGACGCCACCATTGGCCCCGGATCCGCCGGCCCCATCGCCGATGCCAAATCGTCGGAATCACCAGCGGACCAAACCAAGGTCGGCGGTCCGCCAAGCCGTTCATCCGGATCGGGCGAAAAAGCATCTTATGGCTCCGGTGCATCGCGACGTCCCCGACGTTCGGCCCGCCATCGCAAGCGGCAAACAGGTTCAGACGCATCCGCAAAGTCTTCGCTGAAGGGCGAACCGGTTCTCACCGGTGATTCCCAACCGGCCACCAACCAACGCTACCGCATCACGGGTGAAATCGGGCGCGGCGGTTGGGGTGTGGTGCAACGTGCGTTCGATCGACAACTTCAACGCACTGTTGCCATCAAGCGAATCACTGAATCGGCGAACATCACCGCAACGGTACGGCAACGATTCTTGCACGAAGCCAGGATCACCAGCCAACTGCAGCATCCGGGCATCGTTCCGGTTCACGAGTTGGACGAAGGCCAGGCCGGAAGTCATGCGTCCTATGTGATGAAGTTGTTGGACGGACACCCGCTTCGCCAATCGATCCGCGACACCCACGCTTCGCGTTCGGCACAATACCAATCCAGCACCTGGTCCCATCGCGAAGCCATTCTGCCGCTGCTGGAGCGTTTCATTGATGTTTGCGAAGCGGTCGCCTATGCGCACCAGCAAGGTGTCATTCACCGCGACTTGAAACCGGCCAATGTCATGGTCGGACGCTTCGGCGAAACCATCGTCGTCGACTGGGGACTGGCCAAACGCATCGACGGGGCCGACGCCGCACGCGATGTTTCAGCCATCGAATCCGACTTGAATGCTGCCGGCGACCTGCTGGAATTACCGATCGATGACTCGGCGCGCACCACGGCCGGTGCCGTCGTCGGTACACCGGCCTACATGTCGCCCGAACAAGCGTGCGGCCAGACCGACACGCTGACCGCCGCCACCGACATCTATTCCTTGGGCGTCATGCTGCACGAAATCGCCGTCGGCAGGCATCCATTCGCTGGCCAAGGCGTGGACGACGTGCTGACGGCGGTGCGAGCCGGACGCTGGGATGCTGCAAGGCTTCGATGCCGACACGTGCCGCGTGCCCTGTCAGCGATCTGCGATACGGCGATGCAGTTGGATCCCAGTCATCGTTATCCCACCGCTGAAGCTTTGGCCGCCGACGTTCGCCGTTTCATCGCAGGCGAAAAAGTCAGCGCGCATCGCGAAACCACCATCGACGTCCTATCGCGGTGGTGTCGGCGACACCGTGCGATTGCCGCAACCATATCGATTGCGATGGCGATGCTGTTGGTCGTCGCATTGGTGTTCGGATTTTTCATTCGACAAGCACAATTGAATGAGCGGCATGCACGTATCGCGGCCCAACAGTCCCATCGCAACGCCCTTCGCCGACTGGACCAGAGTCGACGTGCGGCCGACGCGTGGCTGATCGACCTGAGCGGTTCGCTTCAGTTCTACCCGGGACTCGATCCGGTGCGATCCGAATTGATCGAACAAGCCATCGTCCATTACGAGTCCCTGCTGCGAGAAGAAGCCCCCACTGAATTGGGGCCTGAGCTGCAACTCGTGCCCGTCCGGTTGCAGCATTACGGCCGATTGCAGCAGTCAAAACTGTACCTGCGTCTGAGCGACCTTCACCGTATCGCTGGACACCTTCAGCAAGCCGACGCCGCGTACCGCAGTGCCCAAACAGTAGCGAAATCCGTACAGTCCGGCCGACTTTCGCCATCGGACCGTATCGATCATCGCGTCCATCGGATCAACCTGGACATCGCGCAGATGCTGATCGATCCGGAAACCGCAAGCGACATTGACGGCCATCAACGCTGGCTGACCTGGCAACTTCGACGCCAAGGCATCGACAATCCGACGTCGGCTCCGGGAACCAAACAGTCGTTGGATTTCGATCTGGCCAATGTGCTCGCCCGCCTGCATTTGGTCGCCTGCAGACGTTGGCAAACAAACGAATCACCCACTTGCACCGGAGAAACACTGACGCAAGCCCGACTAGCTCATCAATGGTCCGCGTGGTTGTCCCGGCACCGTGGCACCGCAGCCGATCATCGCCTGATGGAAACGGCCGCAGTCGCACGAGCCGATGCGTTACACCACCTAGGACAACTGGACGACGAACGGTTGGTGTGGCAAGAGTTGATTGCTGCGATGCAGCGAATCGCCCAAGACCATCCGAACCGCGTCGACTATCGACAGTCGATTGCCCACGGGCGTCTGCGGTTGGCCGGATTGATGACCGATGCCGGCGGCCAAAGATCCGAAGCATCACAGATGTATCGATTGGCCATCGACGATCTTCGGAGGTCTCGATCGCTGACCGATGGTGATGGGTTCTGCCAAACCAACCTGGCTGCGGCAGAACACAGCCTGGCAACTCTGTTGATGAAAGCCGACGGCTTTGTCGACGATCAAACGCCCCCCGGTCCGAGCGATCTGGAAGC
The DNA here is from genome assembly GCF_007752935.1 of Crateriforma conspicua. Classification (NCBI taxonomy): domain Bacteria; kingdom Pseudomonadati; phylum Planctomycetota; class Planctomycetia; order Pirellulales; family Pirellulaceae; genus Crateriforma; species Crateriforma conspicua. The sequence goes on from NZ_CP036319.1 coordinate 6,404,418, forward strand.
ACGTCGCTTGCTGGAAAACAGCCTGTCCCGACGACAACGTTTATTGCAGACCGCTCCTGGTGTGCGTCACCTGTCGGATGTTGCGGAAGTGCTGGCGACCCTAACAAATATTAGCAACGTCGATCCCGACCAGCGACGTTTGTGGGCAACCCAAGCCGACGTCGCTTACCAGATGTTGCAGGAACATTCGGAATTGACGCCGCGACAGTCCGAACAATGGTCGACTGTTCGCCGGGTGATCGATGGGTCCGACGCCTCAGTCGAAACTTCAACCGTCAACGCCAACGAGTCAAAACCCCGCGGGTTGCCTTAGACGAAACGTGGCTGGGGTTTCACGGCCCGTTCAACGGAGCAATCGATTGCCTGCGTGAAGTTTCTGGCCACCTTCTCCCCCAAATTGCCGGGCAGAGCTGAACACCGGCGATCATTTGGACGACACCTGGAAGTAGCGACAACGGCGCGACGGCTGTCTCACCCTCCCGCAGCCGAACCACTGTCCGTTTCAATCGCCAAGGTGAAAACAGCCGATACGGATCATCCCGGCCAAGCCTGGAATACGCTGTCGGACGAAGAAAGGAATCTTCATGGCCCTCCCCCAAAAAAGCGTCCGTCTGCGTTTGCTAGCAGTCGTGCTGGCATCAATCGGCGGATGGATTGCTGGGGCCGGCCCTGATCGATTCGGTGCATCAGCCCAGCCACCAATACCGGATGCTTTTGCGATACCGCCGGATGCCGGCGCAGACACGTTCGATCTTCAGCAGCCGATCCGGCCGGGTGATGCGGGACGAAAACAACGGAACAACGGACAAAAACGCACCGAGGCGGCTGACCAAGCGGTGGCCGCCGATGCCCGAATCGCCAAGCTGTTTGGTGAAGTCTCTCAGATCGACGAACTGCCGACCGACCGTCGCAGCCAAGCCCAATCGCCGGCCGCCGATGCCGTGTTTGCCGCCGAAGCAACCGGTCGGAAAACCGCCGACATCGGTGACTTGTTGAAACGATCCAAGTCAGCTCATGGAGTTTCCATCCAACACCGCACACCGATCGTCAGCGACACGCGGGTCCGGGGCCAACGGGTCGGGCAAGTCTTGGCATCTGGGTCTTACTGGGCGCCGGCCCGGATGGACTTGGACACGATGATGAACAAGATCGACAGCCGGCTGATCGAAGACACGATCCTGATTAAGGGTCCCTATGCGGCACGATATGGCCCCGGATTCCGCTTTGTCGATTTGGAGTTCATTCATACGCCGCGTTACGACGGTGGACCAGAAATCCATGGCATGACCAGTGCCACGTACAACACCAACGGCGAACAGTGGTACGGACGTCAATCGATCTGGGGCGGCAGCGATCGATACGGCTATCACATCAGCTATGGCCACCAAACCGGCAACGACTATGAAACGGGGGCCGGATTCACGATTCCCACCAGCTATAAATCGCGTGATTTGTTTGTGGCGATGGGACACGACCTGTCCGACAGCGAAAGCATTGAATTCAACCTGCTGCGGTTGGACCAAACCGATGTCGAATTCCCAGGACTGGTGTTCGATTTGAACTTCCTGGTCACCGACGGCTACGAAATCACCTACACCGACACCAATCCTTACATCGGAGAACGCTTCACCGCGGAAGTCTGGTACAACCGAACGCGATTCGAAGGCGACACCCTGCGTCCAGGCAAAAACGACCAGATCCCGACCTTGGTATTCGACTTGGAATCGCCTTCCGGCTTTGACGGCTATGCCGTGACCGACGGTGATGCCCTGTCAGGTGGCTATCGATTGGAAAACACGTTCGGATGGCAAAATTGGTGCGGGCAAGAAGGCCAGTGGGCAATCGGCACCGACATGATCCTGCTAAATCAGGAACTGAACGATATCGAACCACTGGCGCCGCCGGACGACAACAACTTTCCGATCCCACGCAGCCACTCGGTCGACATCGGTTTCTATGTCGAAGACGTTGAAAAGGTCAGCCACCAGTTGACCATGACGGCCGGCGCGCGGATTGACGCGGTGTTTACCGATTCGCGCGACATCGTCGACGGCGTTCCCGCCACCATGTCGGATTTGAAGGACAGCGAATTGGATCAACAGTTCCTGTTGGGTTCCGCCTATCTGACCGCTGAATACGAATTGATCGACGGTTGGGCGGTCGAAGCGGGTCTGGGCACCGCGCATCGCCCGCCGACGTTGACTGAGATGTACGCTGACAATTCCTTCATTGGTTCGCTTCAACGCGGGCTGACATTCTTGGAAGGCGATCCGCAACTGAGTTCCGAAAAGCTATATCAGATCGACCTGGGAACCCATTACACCGACGAACAGTTTCGCTTGGGCTTGTTTGGCCACCACGCGTGGATCCACGACTACATCACCTATGACTTGGTATCCCCCGCCGGTGCCATCGATGGATTTCCGCAAGGTGCAGCCTTGGTCAACACCGATTTGGCAACCCTGGCCGGATTCGAAACCTATGGTCAGTACGATGCCAATCGGATGGTCAGCCTGTTCGGCATCCTGTCGTTCGTCGAAGGCCGCGATCATTCACGAAATAAGCCCGCGCGACAGTATTCGGGAACGTTCCGCAGTGATGTCGACAAGGATGAAGAACCGCTTCCTGGCATAGCGCCGCTGGAAGCCCGACTGGGAATCTTGCTGCAAGACCCATCGCCCGAGCGTCGCTGGGGAATCGAATTCTTGACACGGATCGTCGACAACCAGGACCGCATCGCGGACAGCTTGGAAGAAATCGAAACACCGGGCTTTACCGTCTACAACCTGCGAACCTATGCCAGGTTCAATCAATGGCTGGTAACCGCAGGTGTCGAAAATCTTTCCGACAAATTTTATCGGGAACACATCGACTATCGTTCCGGGCTGGGTGTCTTTCGTCCCGGCATCGGGTTCTACGCCGGGGCTCAGGTCAACTACTAGGCGAAGCGTCGGGATCTTGATTTCCCACCCATTCCGGACATTCCGCAACACCGATGCAACCGTGCGTCACGCATTCGCGGACCGCACCGCCCGATCCGGGGTGTCACAAAGCGTGACCTAGGCTTCTGGCAAGTACTGCGCGTCAAACGCTTGGACGTTGATGCGTTCGCCGTTGCCCTCATCACCTACGTGCCCATGACTGTGACACCGACCGCCGGCCCGATCGGATCCCCCGCCACGCCATCGGCCGCTCTGGCGCACCATGACGCCGAAGCCACCATCGAACACGCCGGCCAAGTGACGCCGGTCGAAGCAATCGGCGAAGAATCTTGCTTGGTGCAAATCTATCCCGCCGATGTGATCGATGGCATGCTGTCGCTCGATTCCGGGGGACTGTCGATCGGCCGCGACATTGTTTGCGACCTGGCGTTGGACGACACCAGCGTTTCCCGCCGCCATGCCGAAATCACGCTGGACGACCAAGGCCACTGGATCACCGATCACGGCAGCACCAATGGCACGCTGGTCAATGGCGTGCGGGTGGACCACGTCCGGTTGCAATCCGGCGATCGAATCACGATCGGAAGCTTTATCTTCAAATACCTTTCGGCCGGCAGCGTCGAAAGCCAGTATCACGAAACCGTCTATCAATCGCTCACGCGTGACGCCCTGACGGGGACACTGAACAAGCGGGTGCTGTTGGATTCACTGCGACGTGAAATCGCCCGTTCACGGCGTGATCACCGTCCGATCGCGATTGCCATGATGGACATCGATCACTTCAAAAGCGTGAACGATACGCATGGGCACTTGGTCGGCGATGAAGTGCTTCGTGAATTCGGACGCCGGCTTTCGGCCGAATGCCGCGAAGACGACGTGCTGGCACGCTACGGCGGCGAAGAGTTCTCGTTGCTAATGGCTTCCACCAGCCGCGAAGAATCGCTACAGATCACCGAACGTTGTCGCTGCTGCATCGCCGACACACCGTTCGAAACCGCGGCGGGTGCACTGTCGGTGTCCGCCAGCTTTGGAATCGCAATCTATTGCGGTGAAGAAAAGTCATCACCCAATGAGCTTCTACAGATTGCCGACATGCGTCTGTACGATGCCAAACGTGGTGGCCGAAACCGCGTCATCGGCTAGAGCAGACACCGACATCACACGCACGAGAAGCGACGTCCGAACTTAAATCCCCCAGGCATGATTCCGGGGCGATAGAATTGGCCGCCGTGCCTGCTTGTCCCATCCCGGCCATCCAACCAATGTCCCAACGGGTGCCCCAAACATGGACGCCGAAAACGCCATCCCCAAGCGACTGTACATCATCATCATTCTGCTGGGGGTTTTGATGATCTTGGGTGGGACGTTGTTTGGCATCGTCTTGCCGATCTATCGATCGTATCGGTCGGGGCACACGATCATCAGTCAATCCGTCGGTAACGACGAAACGATCACCGTCGACCTTGATCCTCAGATGAACCCCATCCGGATCGGCGGGCGCATTGATTACTGGGCTCCGTCACAACAGCGTGATATGGAATCGATCACCATTCATGCGACGCTACGTCATCAAGACGAAATGATCTGGGACAAGAACATCGCCGTCGGCCGAGGTTTCGATCACGACGACGACCGTTTCGTGCGTGCCGGCGATGTCCACCAAGGATACAACCTGGAAACGTTTCACATTGATGCGTCCGACCAGTACCAGTACCGGCAAACGGTGACGTTGCCCGACGGCTATCGCCTGCAACAAATCAACCTGGAAATCCGCCGCAACGTCCAACCGGTGGATGTGACGGCGATCATCATCGGCGCCGTGTTGATTCCCTTGGGCATCGCCGCGATTTTGATCACGGCACTCCTTTGGGCCCGCCAGGGGTGAACGCAATTGCCGTCACCCCGACGCACCGTCGTCGATCCCTCGCGAATCAGAACTGAAAGCCCGACAAGTCCAGCGGATCATTCATCGCCGCTTGCTGTTGTCGCAGCTGAGCGAACAAATCTTCGATGATCGGTCGTGAATCGGCATCGCCCGCCAAGTCATGCATCTCTTTCGGGTCGGCCTGGATGTCGTACAACCGAACCACGCCGGCTTTGGGATAAACGATCAGTTTGTGATGATCGGTTCGGACGCTGCGTTGCAGATCCAGATAGGCACCGTAGACGGTATCGTACTGACTGGGCTGCCCGTCCAGCATTGGCAAGAGGCTTTGGAATTCCACGTGCTGTGGCTTTTCGACACCGGCCAAATCCAATGTGGTGGGCATCACATCCTGCAAGTAGATCGGCTGGTCGACTTTTCGGCCGCCTTCGACATCAGGACCGACCACAAAGAACGGCACGCGGACGCTGTGATCGTAAAGGTTTTGCTTTCCCATCAATCCGTGCTGGCCACACGCCAGTCCATGGTCTGCCGTGAAGAAGATCCACGTATTATCGGCTTTGCCACTGTCGTCGATCGCTTGCAAGATCCGTCCGATCATTGCGTCCATGTGCGTGATGATCGCGTAATACTCTTGCCGATTGACTTGGACCGAATACGGTGTCCGAGGGAACGGTGCCAACCGGGCGTCACGTAATTTGCGTCCACACCCCATCAGATCGGCGTGGGGATATAGCGGCAAAAAGTTCTCCGGTACTTTGATCTGTTCCACCGGATAACGATCCACATACTCTTGTGGCGACTGCCGCGGATCGTGAGGCGCGTTGAACGCCAAGTACATGAAGAATGGTTCGTCCCGACCGGCGGCCTGGGCCAAGTAGTCCTCGCTGTGATTGGCGACGACTTCGCTCCAGTGGGTTCCGCCCTCCCAGAAGCCACCGAACTTTGGATCCGATGGTGACCAGTTGTGGTCGTCCGTTCCTAAAGGTCGGTTGTATCCCTGCGGGGTATCCTTGGGCATGCCAGGGCGAATGTCCTTGGCCACATCAAAGGCCTTTTCCGCATCCGCTTTACAGTGCCATTTGCCCGTCATGTAAGTGCGATATCCTGCCGCCTTTAGATACTCGCTCCACCAACGCCCTTCCTGACGTTCCTGTTCGCTTCGGTTCCAAATCTCGTTGGCGTTCCAAACAAAGCGGCCGCTGTTGAGCATCGTTCGGCTGGCCACACACACCGCACCGCTCCACGACCCCATGTTGTAGGCGTGGGTGAACGTCGTCCCGCGACGTGCCAGCGAATCCAAGTGGGGCGTTTGGACTTCGGCGTTGTTCCAGCTGCCGATGGTTTGAAAACACTGGTCGTCGGCGAAGATGAAAACGATGTTGGGCCGTTCCGATTGCGGGGCGTCTTCGGCCGCAACGGCGGGGCGGCTGACCGCCGTTGCAAGTGCCAACACCGCCCAAAACGCGGTCATCGATTTGGCGAATCGGACATAATTCATGGCGGGATCTCGGTGGGAATGGAGTGGATGGGTCGGTAACGATCGAAGATTCGTCGACGAACTTTCCCGTACTTTAATCCCTGCCGGGCACACCGGCACCGTAGGCGCGGGTTGCCGGAATCACGTTGCCGGAATCACCTTGCCGGCATCACGCGCTCAAGACGAAACGGCATGACGGCTCAGCCGGTCGAATCACGCCGCAACGAGAGCAACAATCCGACCCCCGCAAGCAGGATGATGACCGCCATGGGCAAGGCGGCCGCGATCGAAACGGCCTGAAACGCCTTCAAGCCACCGACAGCCAACAGCGACGCTGCCACCAAGCCTTCGGAGATCGCCCAGAACAGGCGGGTCCCGATGGGCGGATCCAAGTCGCCACCCGACGCGATGATGTCGATCACCATGGATGCCGAATCTGACGACGTGACGAAAAACAAGACAATGCAAATGGTCGCGATCCCCACGGACAGTGTGGTGATCCAAGCCGACGAAAACATTCCGTCCAGCATCACGAACAACACCGTGGGCAACGTGGCGATTTGCCCCGTGTGATCCGCCGTGACGATCGTCGAATTCAGATACTCCACCGCCGTCAACGGTTTCGTCTGTGCGACAAACGTGCCGTCTTCGCCCAACTCAGGCTGACCTTCGTCGTCCAGCACGGCGACTTCATAAGTCGGCGTGGACGGAAGCGGGATGTCGTCGCTCTGCTGGGCGATGACTCGCTCTTTCTGGACTTCGGCATGCTGTTGCAACGCCGCGTTACCGAACGCCGTCAGCCAAGCGATGCCGACCAACGTGGGAACCAGCAACGTCCCGATGACAAATTCGCGAATCGTTCGACCGCGAGAAACCCGTGCGATGAACATGCCCACAAACGGCGACCATGCGATCCACCAAGCCCAGTAAAACACGGTCCAATCGTTCAACCATTGAACGCCATCGTCATCCAGCACGCCCGTTCGAAACGCATGGGTCGGCAACATCTGCAGATACGCACCGATGTTATCCAAGAAACCAGCCAGGTAACGGGAAACACCGACTCCGGCAATAACCGCCAGCAACAGCACAAGGGCAAGCGACATGTTCCCTTCGCTCAATCGCCGGATACCGGTATTCAGCCCCAAGCACACCGACACCGTGGCGACCAAAGTGATCGCCGCGATCAGAATCGTCTGAACAAGCGGACTGTTGTTCCAATTGAAAAGGAAGGCCAAACCGGCGTTGACCTGACGTGCCCCGACACCCAACGACGTGGCCACTCCGATCATCGTGGCGACGATCGTGGCGACATCGATCGCATCGCCCAGCAATCCATCCACCCGCTTACCGAAAATCGGCGAAAGCAGTGATCGGAAACTGAGCGGTTGCTGATGCCGAAACGAGTAGTAGGCCAACGACAATCCGACGGCGCAGTACAACGCCCACGGATGAATCCCCCAATGAAAGATCGTCGTCGCCATCGCAACTCGTGATGCCGAAGCGTCGGCGGGAAAGCCGGGAGGAGTCTGCAGATAATGCGAAATCGGCTCGGCAACACTGTAGAAAAGCAGCCCGATGCCCATCCCGGCGCTGAATAGCATCGAAAACCAAGCTGCCAAACCGAATTCCGGCTGCTCGTCGGGACGGCCCAACCGAATCTTGCCGTAGGGGCCGAAAGCCAAAAACAACGAAAACGCCAGCGACGCGTTCATGATGCCGACGTAAAACCAGCCAAAATGCTGGCCAATGGAATCCCGTACCCGGGTCAATCGGTCGACCGACCATAGTTCGGGCAGAACGACCGCCGACAACACCATCCCCAGGATCACCGTTGCCGCGACCGGAAATACAACCGGATGCACGCGGAACAGTTGTTTCCAAGACTTGGTCGGGGTGTTTATCGCAAGATCGGTCGCCGGGTCGTTCGATCCGGCGACCGTTTTGTTGTCATCGCCAATGGGATTCACGGGGCGGTGCTTCAGGATGAGACTGGTTTTTGAAACAGAAAGATGCCCCAGGCCAGATGGCCCGCTTTGCCGCCGTCAATCCAGTGCCGCAGACCCGCTTTCATTCGCGTCAGATAGTCGGGCGAAATGGACTCCTTCAAGCGTTCTCCTTCCGCCTCCGTAGTGGCAAGCACCCGTGCGTAGTGACGCGCCAACTGCTCGGTCATGGGCTGAAACCCCAGGTCGTTCCAGCCAAGGCTTTCGGCGGTCCGCTGATAAAACCCGGGTGACCCAAGATCCGTCAAATGAATCCGCGACAAAATCGGATCCAATACTCCTTCGGGACAGCCATCGGATTGCATCGGATCGGTCATCACAAACCGACCGTTGCACCGGAGCACTCGATCGACCTCCTGCAAAACCTTGACGCGATCACCGCTGTGCAAGATGGCGTCTTGCGACCAGACGACGTCCACACTGGCATCGTCCAGCGGAATCGCTTCAAAGCTTCCGTCGATGACTTCGATGCGATCCTGTAACCCCGCCTCGGCATTCATTTCGCGGTGCCGACGATTTTCGGCTTCGCTCAAATTCAGCCCGATCACTCGACAGCCGAATCGCTTGGCCAAGTAGCGTGCGGCGCCGCCGTAGCCACAACCGATATCCAAAACGACCGACGATTCATCCAGCGGACCGATGCGATCCGCCATCGCTTCCACCGTCCGTCGACTGGCGGTGCGGATCGGGTCGTCTTCGCTTTCGTACAAGCCGACGTGGATGTCTTCGCCACCCCAAACCTGTGCGTAAAACGCGTCCGCGTCGTCGCTGTTGTAATACTGGCGTGCCGTTTCGGTCGTCTGGCCGTAGGTGGTACCGCTCATCGTTGAACTCCTTCACCACCGGCGTCGGTGACGTCTTCGTCGTCGTAGTCGATGTGGCCCGCGTCGGCCGGTGCCCTCTGATCCTTGGGCAACAAGCTGTGGTAACACTTTTCCGCCACGTGAACAAAGAAATCAGGGTCTGCTTCGTGATACGTCTCCTGGAAATCCCCGTAGGTGTCCACACGCTGGAACCCGACCTGCCGCATCAGGTCGATCGTGTACTGCTTTCGCAGGGGGAACATATTCAGGTGGTACGTCGATCCGTCAGGGAACTGGTAGCAAAAACGGGCCAAACCTTCGTCCATGTGTTCGGGTCGGGCCGAAACTTGATCGCCACAATAGTAGTACTGATGCTTTGAATCGAAACCATGATCCAGGATGGAGTCATAGTTCCGCTGGTCGATCACCAGCACGCCGTCGTGCTTCAGGGCCGAGTAAAATTCCGCCAAGGCCTTGCGACGGTCGCGATCCGAAAACAGGTGCGTGAACGAATTTCCCAAACAGATCACGGCATCAAATCGCCCGGTCACGTCACGGTTCAACCATCGCCAATCGGCCTGGATGGTTCGCAGCACGTGGCCCCGCCGGCGGCCGTTTTCGAACGCTTTGGCCAGCATGTAGGGGCTGCCGTCGGCACTGACGACCTCAAAACCGGCTTCGATCAGCCGAACCGAGTGAAAACCGGTGCCGGTGGCCACATCCAGGACCTTCCGGACGCCGCGTTTACGCAGTTCCTCGATGAAAAAATTACCCTCCGATTCCATCCGCTGATCCCAATCGATCAGCTCGTCCCACTTCTCGACAAACCCCCGGACGTATTCGTCGGTGTACTTGTTGGTGTCGCGAATGGAGGTCGGATCGTCACCGTATTGTTGGGGATGGTAATCCAATAAGGAATTTTCGGTATCAGACGGCACAGGCACTCTCCCTCAGCTGTGAACAGGCAAACGGCCGGGCAGCGGCTCGGATGTCTTGGAAACCCAAGCGGGCCCAATCGCCACTGCAAAGTATTTTGATCTCAAAACTTTCGACTCAAAGCAACAGCAGCCTAAAGGATACGGCTCGAAAGGTACAACGCCCTTTCGGTTGACCGGCGATATTTGTCGTTCAGATCAGGCTCCACGCGCCGTTGACGCATCGCTTCGGGGGTTTTGCAATTTACAATTCCATTTGGCCATGACGTCGCCAATCGATCAGCCCACCGAGCCCCGTACCGCGTGCCTTGTCTTCACAGCCACAATCTTCCCCGCCCGTTGCGGCCGACCCAACGGCCGGCAACGAGGGTGCCCCCCATCGTCCGCCACCAACGCCCGCGGATCCGCTGAGCCTGGAAAACCAGATCGTCGCTTCGATTCGAAAGATCATCCGTGCCGTCGACTTGCATTCACGGCACCTTGTCGGCGGACACGGACTGACCGGACCGCAACTGGCCGTGTTGCAAGTGATCACCGGGCACGCGCCGATATCGCCCAGCGCGGTGGCGAAACAGGTCCACCTGAGCCAGGCCACCGTGACGGGGATCGTCCAGCGTTTGGAAAAAAGGCAACTGGTTGCTCGCCAGCCCAGTCAATCCGATCGACGATCGGTATTGATCACGCCCACCACCACGGGCCAGGATCTATTGGCGGCTTCCCCATCGTTGCTGCAGGACCGTTTCCGCGAAGCACTGTCGGGACTAGAACCCTGGGAACAAACACAGATGCTGGCGACACTGCAACGCATCGCCAGCCTGATGGACGCTGATGCCATCGACGCGGCGCCGCACCTGACGCCGGGTGACATCACGGTCGACGATTCGCGGGCGACACGCAGTGGTGAAGTCGAACGAACGTCGCAGGGTGACGGCGCGGAACCGACGTCCTGACGGATCCCCATCGGTCGGTGCCAATCGCAACTTACGTCAATCGCAACTTACTTGAACCTTCGCCGGAGCTCCCGTTTCAACCGATTCGGCCGCCGCCTGGCACATGGCAACCGACCAACGTCCGTCGATCCCGGTGCAATGCAGCGGCTTGTCTTGGACGATGGCCTGACACACCCGTTCGATCTGGTCTTCCAATTCGAACAATTCACCGGTCGGCTTGTCGATCGGAACCGTGAACACCTCATTGCCGTCAAAGGCTCGCAACTGAAACGTCGGGTGACGGGTGCGGTCCATCGCGCCGCTCCAAGACGCCCACAGCGCGCCCTTGGTCCCGGTAACTTTGACGGTTTGGTGATGTTCAAAAGCGGCCAACGTTTGACTGACCACGGCATACGGGCCGCCGTCAAATCGCATGATCGCGCTGAAGTTATCCTGCAGTTCGGGATGATCGACTTGCCGCGAACTGGCATTCGCGTAGATCGTCTGCGGATCGCCGGCGGATTGTAGGTACCAACGTGCCAAATCAAAAAAGTGGATGGGTTCTTCCAAGATCCAGTTGCCGACACGATTGATGTCATACCGCCAACCACCACTGCCCTGCCGATACGGATTGCGTGACAGTTCCACCAAGCAGTAACGGGGCTGGCCGATAAAGCCTTCGTCGATCATCGATTTGACTTCGCCCCACATCGACGACAGACGTAATTCATGCCCGACGCATAGCAAGCGATCTCGGCTTTCGGCCAATTCGATCATCGACGTGCACTGCAACACATCCAGCCCCATCGGCTTTTCCAACAACAGGTGTTTGCCGGATTCCAAAACAGCCGTCGCCACGTCCAAATGCAAGTCGCTGGGAACAACCACATCGACAACATCCAAATCCTCTCGAGATGCCAATTCGCGAAAATCGGTCGTGACCCAAGCATCCGGGTAAGCCGCCTGTGCCGCCTTGGCCGATGCTTCGCTGTGCGTGGCGATGGCGGCCAGCGATGCTTGACCACATTTGGTGATGGCGTCGGCATGGTGTTGGCCCCACGCGCCGAAGCCGACCAATCCGAATTTCACGGATGCGTCTTGGTTCTCTGCACTCATTGGATTTCAAATCCTTGTCGATACTCTCGGGTCATCAATTGGTTTGCAATGTCGTCGCCGATCACCCGCTCGGATTCCGCATCCCAGCGAATCGGACGGTCCAATCGAAGTGTCAAGTTGGCCAAATGACAGGTCGTCAGCGTTCGATGGTGCGATGAAAAATCGCTGATCGGTTGCCGGCGTGTCCGCATGCAATCAAAGAAGTTGGCCATGTGAGTCGTCGGCAAGCTTCCACCGTATAAGGACCTTAACGACGATTCGGCGATGGGTTTGTCGGCCAACTGATCCACCGGAATCCCTTCCAGTGTGCCGCGGTTCACAAAAAAACGCCCGGACTGGCCTTCGAACGTGATTCCGTTTCGCGAACTATCGATCACCATTTCTATACCGTCATCGAATTCGGCGGTCACCGAATAATCCACCGGCGTACTGTAGGTGTCGTCGCGACTGGGCATGCCACGCGAATCCAGCGTCTGGTTCCAGTCGGCCGTTCCGCGAATTGATACCGGTCCGCCACCTTCATGACCGATCGCCCACTGGGCGATGTCCACATGATGCGCTCCCCAATCGGAGATTTGACCTCCGGCATATTCGTACCAAAACCGAAACGTTCGGTGGCACCGTTGTTGAATGTACTTGGCCACCGGTGCAGGCCCCTGCCATGCATTCCAGTCCAACTTTGGTGGCACCGGTTCTGTGGCAAAAGGACCGCCGCGACGTCCCGAACCGATCCCACACTGAACACGTCGCACTTTACCGATTCGTCCGTCGCGAACCATTGCAATGGCGGTCAGAAATCTTGATTCGTATTCGCTGCGTTGCTGAGTGCCGACTTGGAACACTTGCCCCGTTTCGTCAATGACCTTTCGCAGCAACTTGCCTTCATCAATCGTCACCGTCACTGGTTTTTCGCAGTAGACGTCTTTACCGCTTCGCAATGCTTCGACCGCAATTTTGACATGCCAGTGGTCGGGCGTTCCGATCAATACGGCGTCGATGTCGTCACGGTCGATGATGCGTCGATAGTCGGCGATCGTCTCGGGACGCTGTTTTCCGACCCAACCGGTGACCGCATCACGGGCCACTCCGTCGACATCACACACGGCCACCAAATCCGCGTGTTTTTGAGCTTGCAGTGCGATTGCGATTCCACGTCCACGGCGTGGCTTGCCGTTACCGGCATCCGGCTGATACCCCACGCCGACAACCGCCACACGGGGACGATCATTCTTGTCTTGCGTCCCCAACGCGTGATCGCTTGGGTACGCGACGGTCGTCGCGCCGATCGCGGCAATCGATCGAGCAAGGAATACACGACGCGTCGACATTCGGCCTTTCATCATCGTCACCACGGGATCCTGAGTTTCTTTTGATGGATCGTCGACGTTACGTCCACACGAAGCGTGCATGGCAACGCCGTTTCCAAAATCGTAACGCCGACCAGGCCGCCCGTTGGGTCAACCAACCCAAAAAGTTCCGCTTGGCACGACCGGCTCTGCGACGTGTTAGACTGCGGGCCCCACCTGGTCGCAGCAGATTCGCGATCACGAATTGCCCCACCCGCCTTTCTCTCGCTTTGCAAGGGAGCCGTCATCGATGCCACCGATGAATGACTGCAAGCTGTTGGAACTCGACACACAGCAAACCTGGGACGACACACGTTTCCCGATCGCGTACGGCCCAGAAAATCCCGCGATGGATTTGAACGACACGGTCGCTTGGGTCGGCGAAAACCGCGAATCGCTGTTGCTGCAGTGCACCCGTCACGGTGCCGTCGCATTACGCGGATTCCCCACTGACACGGTCGAATCGTTTGATCAAGTCATTCGCGCCTTGGAGGTTGAAAACTTTCCGTACGAACGTTCGCTGTCCAACGCCGTTCGGATCAACCGAACTGAGCGAGTGTTTTCAGCCAACGAAGCACCGCCGGAGGTGCAGATCTTCTTCCATCACGAGATGGCACAAACGCCGCTGTACCCTCAATACATTTTCTTCTATTGCGAAATCGCGGCCGAACAAGGTGGTGCAACGCCACTGTGCCGCAGCGACGTGCTGTACGAAAAGCTGCAACAACGTTGTCCCGACTTTTGTGCCGCGTGCGAACGTCACGGTCTGCAATACACCAACGTCATGCCCGGCAGCGATGACCCGACATCGGGAATGGGACGCAGTTGGCAAAAAACCTTGGGCGTCGAAACGCGGGACGATGCAGAAGCACGATTGCGGACGCTCGGTTACAGCTTTCTCTGGCAGGACGACGGATGCTTGAAAGCCGTCACACCACCGTTGCCCGCGGTGATGGAAGTGTCCCCAGGACGCAAGACGTTCTTCAATCAATTGATCGCGGCATATTGCGGGTGGAAAGACGCCCGCAATGATCCATCCAAAGCCATTCGTTTTGGCGATGGATCACCGCTGGATGCCGACGCCGTTGCCGTCGCGATCGAACTGTCCGATGAACTGGCGTACGACCACGCTTGGCAACAAGGCGATGTCGTCTTGTTGGATAATCGTGTGGCGATGCACGCCCGGCGATCATTCGTGGGAACGCGAAAGGTCGTCGCTTCGCTGGCTGAAATGCAGACTCAGTCGCTGGTGACCGCGTGAGCGGCGTTGCCCCCGATACACCGGAAACCGACACCGGTCCGTGGTACCGCGGCGTGACGCGATACCAATGGTTGGTGCTGGCGATTGCTTGTGCGGGCTGGGTTTTCGACGTTTACGAAGGCCAGATTTTCAATCTGACCCGAAACGACCTGTTGGGCGATCTGCTGGAAAACCCCGAGGCTGGGCGACAGTTTTGGGGCGACGCCTTCCTGGCGATCTTTCTGGCGGGCGGAACCATTGGCGGATTGCTGTTCGGTTCGCTGGCCGATCGATACGGCCGCAGCCCGATCATGATCGTGACGATCCTGATGTATTCCCTGTTCAGCGGGCTGACGTACTTTGCCAACGACATCTACACCGTTGGCGTGTTGCGTTTCTTGGTCGCCCTGGGGATCGGTGGCGAATGGGCGGTCGCCGCCAGCCTGGTCAGCGAAGTGTTTCCCAAACGTGCCCGCGCCCAGGCATCAGGAATCTTCCACGCCAGCAGTATCCTTGGCACTTGGCTGGCCGCACTCGCGGCCATGTTGGTGGGAGTTCATTGGCGTTATGCATACTTACTGGGCGTTCTACCCGCGCTGTTGATCGTTTGGGTTCGGGCCAGTGTTAAAGAGCCCGAGCGCTGGCGGGCCCAGAAGAATTCCGAACACGCGAATCAACTTGGCAGCTTCAATACGCTATTGCTGGATCCTCGATGGGGCTCAGTCGCAATCCGTGGAATGTTGTTGGCTGCGGTGGGACTGGGAACATTCTGGGCGGTAACGGTTGCCGGCCAGGACTTGATGCGTGAATTGTTGTTGTCCAACGGTGTGGACGAAGACACCGCGGGCAGCCGAGCCAAGTTCGCCTATGGGATCGTTCAAGCGGCCGGTGGCGGCCTGGGATTGTTGTCGTTCGGTCCGCTGTGTGCCAAGTTCGGACGTAAACCGACCTTCATTGCGTTTCAAGCGTTGGCGCTATTGATCGTGCCGATCACCTGTTTTGTCCCGCAAACCTATTGGCAGCTGATCGTCTTGATGCCCATCTTCGGATTCTTGACACTGGGGATGCACAGCGGTTTTGCGATCTATTTCCCGGAATTGTTCCCGACCCGGATTCGCGCCACCGGTGCAAGCTTTTGTTTCAATGGTGGCCGCCTGATGGCTGTTCCGGTTTTGCTGTTAAGCGGTTGGCTGAAAGACCTGGACACGATCTCACTGCCGACCGCGGTGACGGTTTTGTCATCATTGTTCATTGTCGGAATTCTAATCATGTTAACGTTGCCCGAGACCCGACAACGTGATTTGATCGAAGACTAAACCGACCATGGATGACACCACCACGATGATTCTGATTGCGACCGTGGCCGCGATCGCAGGATTCGCCCACAGCGCGATCGGTTTCGGATTTGGAATCGTGTCGCTGTCCTTGTTGCCATTGATCGTGGATGTGCGTCAATCACACATCGTCGTTTCGACCGCAAGTGTTCCGGTCATTCTGATGGCCGCGTGGTCGTTTCGGCGTGGGTTGAATTGGCGAGACATTCGTCCGGCCGTTATCGGCGCGATCGTTTTTCTTCCCGTCGGTCTAGTGCTGTTTGAAATGATGCCGATGGGGTGGTTGGTGCGTGTGACGGGACTGGCAATCCTGCTGATGGTCCTGATGAATTACCGCAACCGGCACCGGAAAACCGACAGCGACACGGACGGACCGGGAATCGTCCCCGCGGAAGCAGCGACCACCTGGCCCTGTTTCATCGCCGGCGGACTGGGCGGCTTTCTGGCCGGAGCGGTCAGCATTGCAGGTCCGCCGATGGCCGCATTCGGATTGAAACAAGGCTGGCCAGCAGAACGATTCAAAGCGTTCATGAACTTTTACCTGTTGGTCGTCGCGATGTACAAAGTCGGCGGGATGGTGGTGCGAAACCTGATTGATCGCGAAGCTCTGACCCAGGCTTGCTGGCTGGCCCCCGCAGCGGTGATCGGAATCGTGGTCGGCGCCAAAGCCAGCCGTCACTTTTCCAGCCGCTGGACCGAGGCTTTGGTCACGACCAGCCTGCTGGCCATCGCGGTGTACTTCATCGTCGGCTGATCGACCAACCGACCAGTGATCGATTCGCCGCAACCATTGACGGTATACGAATCAATCGATGTTCCCGCCGCCGGCCGCAATCGAAAGCACCACTTTCATGTGTTTTCCATCGGCGGCGACGTCAAAAGCGTCTTGGCACTGATCCAGGCGATACCGTGCGGTGATCATCGAATCGACTTCGATTGCATCGTGACGCATCGCTTCGATGGCCGGTTCAAACGGCCCACACCGACTGCCCACAACCGTGATTTCATCAATCACCAGCGGAGCCAGTGACGCGGCATGAGGTGCCGCCACGGTTGTCTTTAGCACCAACGTTCCGCGAGGCCGCAGCCATTTCATCGCTGTGTCGATGCCGGTCGGGCTGCCACAGCATTCAACGGCCAAGTCGACATCACGCGTCTCGGGAACATCGTCCCGGTCGCAGGTTTCGATTCCCAATGATTCAAAACGTTGCCGCTTCGGCGCATGCTTTCCCACCACCGTCACATGACAGCCGTGATGACGCAAGACTTGCGCACACAGATAGGCCAAGCGGCCATCGCCGATCACGACACACTGCGGAGCGCCGGACAAATCGACCTGAGCCGGAATTTGAAAAGCGGCCGCCAGCGGTTCGACCAGCGTGGCACGGTCGTCGCTGACATCATCGGGAACCAAATGCAGATTTCGCTCCGGCACACAAACCTGTTCCGCGAACGCGCCGTCATGGTTCAAGATGCCCAAGACCGATCGGTGGGGACAATGTGTCGGCCGGCCCGCCCGACAGGTCGGGCATTGGTGGCAACTGCAATTGATTTCTCCTACCACGCGACGACCGGCAAAGGAACCCTCGCGGGCCAGCCCGACAAACTCATGACCGGGCACGCCGCGAAACCCCATGTACCCGGCCCGAAGCTGAAGATCGGTTTCGCAGATCCCCGCCTGGATGACGTCAACGACCACTTCCCCCTGCCCCGGGTCCACCTGGTGGTCATCGATGGCGGTGATTCGACCGTCGTCTAGGTACAAAGCCTGCATGGCAGGATCGTCGATGGGTGGGAAACGAGCGGGACGCCGAAACAGAACACGAATCAGGGCCAGCGGATTGTAGCACGTGACGATTTGTATCATCCGAACCCGGCGGGGCCCCAACTTGTGAACGCCCTGCCGGGGGCATAAAACATGCCCTACGAGCCGCGATACCGTTGCACAAGGCGGCGGTGAACGCCAGCGGTCGATGGCCGCATGCTAGAGAATCGGTCCTTGACCCGCGGTATGGTTCCCCAACCGAACTTTTCCCTTTCTTCAAGAGAGAGCAACCTAATGTCTCAACGGCCATTGAATGTTGGAATGATCGGCGGCGGTGGCGGCGCCTTTATCGTCCAGCCTCACCAGCGTTCGATTCACTTTGACGGAACCCGCCGGGTGACCTGTGCTGCACTGCACCCCGATCCCAAGGTGGCCAAACAGGAAGCGGAAGCTTGGGAATACCCGCTGGTCGGATACGAAAGTTACGACCAGATGATCGAAGAAGAGTCCAAGAAGCCGGTCGGCGAACGGATCGATTATGCCCTGATCGTCACGCCGAACCATGTCCACTTTGATCCCGCCATCAAGTGCGTCAAAGCCGGCATCCCGGTCTTTTGCGAAAAGCCGTTGACGCTGAATTTGGACGAAGCCAAACAGCTGGTCGCGGCCGTCGAAGAACACAAGGTCCCGTTCTGTGTTTCGCACACTTACCTGGGTCACTGGACCAGCCGTTTCGCACGCTTCATCGTCACCAGCGGCTTGATCGGCGACGTCCGCTTCGTGGATTCGCGTTACCTGCAGGGCTGGTTGGCCGAACGCACCGAAGACACCGGTTCGGTCCAGGCCGAATGGCGTGTGGACCCCAAGAAGTCCGGTGCCAGCCTGTGCGGCGGCGACATCGGAACCCACGCTCTGATGCAACTGCGTTACGTCACCGGTCTGGATGTCACCCGAGTCCAGGCCAACTTGGAAACGTTCGTTCAGGGCCGCGTTTTGGACGATCACTTCACGACCTATTGCGAACTGTCCAACGGCGGCAAGGCGCTTGTTCGTGCGACCCAGATCGCGATCGGTCACAAGAACGACCTGGGCATTGAAGTCAACGGATCCAAGGGAACGCTTTCTTGGCGACAAGAATTCCCCGAAGAACTGACGATCTGCCTGCCCGGTCAACCGGACCGCACCTACTTCCGCGCCAGCGTGACCGCCAACGATGGCTTCTTGGGCGACCTGCCGGAAGACTTGATGGCCGAGCCGAACATTCCCGCCGGTCACCCCGAAGCATTCCACGACGCGTTCGCGCGTTTGCACCGCTGTTTCGAACAAGACGTCCGCGCGTACAACGATGGCAAACCATTCGATTGCGACGGCAGCAAGTACGCCAACGTCTATGACGGATTGATTGGCATGCAGTTCATCGATGCCGCCGTCCGCAGCAATCAAGAAAACGGTGCCTGGGTCGATATGTAATTCCCATCGCACCAACGCCGCGCGACGGATCGTGGTCAACCATCGATCGCAACGCCGAGATTTCCAATTCCGGAATCTCGGCGTTCTTCATGCGCCATCATCGCATTCAGTGGACGGCGTGGGGTTTAGGCATAGGCTATCAATCGCCAACGATGCCAGGCATTGATTCAGCATTTCAACCCACTGCAACCAACCGGCCGCTAGGCGGGGAACCACTGATACAGCATCAGGTAAACCAACACGCCGGTCACCGACACATACATCCAAATGGGATAGGCGTAGCGAACCAGACGTTTGTGCGCCACGATGCGACGCTTGTAAGCCAGGTAAACCGCACGCAGTGCCAGCACCGGAACGGCCATCGCCAACAACAGGTGTGGAATCAGGATCGCAAAGTAAGCGATGCGTGCGGCCGGCGGCGCATCGGCCGGAAACTTCTTATTCGGTTCACCCGTGGTGACCTGAAGAGCGACTTTATGCAGCAGATACGCGGCCAAAAAGAGTCCGCTGACCACCACGGCGGCGATCATCAAATTGCGATGCTTCCGCCACTGTTTCTGTTTGATTTTGACCAGCCCGGCGACCAACAACCCGATGGCACAAAGATTCAACGCTGCGGTCACATGGGGCAAATTGGCCGCTAAAAATTCCCACGACATACTTGGCGGATCCTTAGGTCTGATCGTCCAGCATTCCACGAATGCTTTCTTTTAACTTGTCCATCTGCCGCGGTTCTGGCCAACTGTAGAAACCTTCGATTTCCCCAGCGGCATCGACCAGGGCAAATCGTTCGGTATGGAACTGTTTGTCGACCGGCTGGCGAAAGATCTCCGCGCCCACACGGCGGATGTAATCCAAGTCCCCGGTCATGAACAACCACTGGTCTTTGTCGGCACCGAACCGGGTGGCGTATTCACGCAAAACTTCCGGTGTATCAGTTTCGGGGTCGACGCTGATGGCAACAAAACGCACGCCCTGCCCTTCGAATTCGTCCTGCAATTCGCGCAGCTTTTGATTTTGGCTGACACAAATGCTGGGACACGTGCTGTAGAAAAAGCTGACCACATACGGCCGCCCCTTCAGGTCTTCGCTGCTGACTTTCCGGCCGCTGCGTTCGATCAGTTCAAACCGGCTAAGCCAAGCTTCGTCTTCCGGCGGCTTGCTTGGTTCGTCGTTGCGTGTCGCGTCCACATCCAACGGTTGGTCATTGGTGAAGACGACCGCACCTTCGGGAACTTCATTCGGGGCGTTTTGACGCGAAGCGCGAAGGACCAGGCCGGCAATCAAACCGGCAGCCAAAATAAAGACGATGTTCAGTGCAACTTTCATGTTCGCTTTGTCCGATTCGAAGGATTCATGATTGCTGACCTGATGAATGAATTCCGCTATCGATCTTCCGCCGCGTGTTTTGCTGTGGATGGATCGCGTTGGCGATTTATCGATCACCGGCGGATGCAACACCCGCTGTTCCGCACAAGCGACATACCGGCCGTGCATGCTTTCGCGACGATCGGTCGTGACAGGCGACGCCGGCTTTGCGACGTCGTTGCCATCAAGGTTCAGGCCGACGCCAGTATGCACACGGTGGTGACCAGCAAAACGGCGGGCAAGGTCAGCAAGGATGACCGCAACATTGTGCGGCTGATGTCGTCGGCCGGACATGCGGCAAATCGACAGGACGCTTTCCAAAGCGGCCAGCACGCTGCCAAAACAGCCAGCGCCCCGGCGATATTCCACCACACCAGACCGCCCTGCAGACACAAGACCAATCCACAACCGGCGATGGCCAACGTCCCGATCAAACTTTGGATCGCAGCCGAACGGCCCGTCGGGTCGGATCCGGTCGTCATACAGAATCCCGCCTCCTTGTACTGACGACGATACAGCCAAGCGATCGACATGAAGTGCGGGTATTGCCAGGCCGCCAAAACGCCGAACAGCAACCATGGCGTCGGATCCGCCAAGCGTCCCCCCGCGGCCGTGAACCCCATCAACACGGGCAACGCTCCGGCAACGGCGCCCACGGTCGTGTTCCATGCGGTCCGCGTTTTCATTGGCGTGTAAACCAACACGTACAACGCCCACGTTGCGATCCCCACGATGGCCGGCGCCGCGCCGAACATCGCCCACAACAGGACGGTACCGCCCAGGCCCCAGAACAGGGCCCAGCCGATCGCGGCAGCCGCCGACATCCGACCGGCGGGCAACGGCCGACCGGACGTGCGGACCATGCGGCGGTCGATTACCCGTTCCCAAATTTGGTTGGCCGCACCGGCACTGGCGGCAACACCGCCGGTCCCGATCAACAGCCACAGCATTGCGACCACCGACAAACCGCCGGTTCCCTCGGGACGCAAAGCCGCACCGATCATCGCTGTCGCGACCGTGGTCACCAGAATCATGGTCACGATCCGAGGCTTGGAAAGAACTAAGACGTCCGACCAAAAACCCGCGTCCGATTGACGACGAGGCACTGCAGCGTCCCGACAGTCGGCCGGGTCCACGGACGAGGGCACCGCGTGGCCCAGACCGCCGGGCTGCAGAGGCTGCTCCGATTCGGCCGACCAAGATGACGGATCCGCCGACTTGGCGGTTTCGGCAATCAGCATCGCGTTGGACAAGGGCTTGTTCGTCGGTAAGGAGGGTGAACCGGCGTCGATGGCCACAGATGATCGACAGACTGGATGAACGGGCGAGACATCGGCCATGGGCCGGCCCAACCCGCCAGGGTGTTTACCGCAAATCCGCGTCAAAGGCATCAGACGGCCGCGGCGACCGACGTCTGCGGCTTCGTCGCATCGACCGGCACGGCCACGCCACGATCCGAAACCGCCGCCTCGGCGTGCCGGCAACGCAAGACCATCAACGACAACGATACGGCCAGGGCCAAAATCAACGACCCGATGGCCACGTGCCCGGTCACAATCCAGGATTCAACGAACCCTTTGGCGCGAACCAGAAACCCATCGGCTCCCGGCATCCATCGTAGGAACGACGGAAAACCGTAGTTAACGACCCAGGTGCCTAAGCCCAAAACGATCTGCAGTGCGACAAAGATTACCAAAGCCGACGCCAGACGCGAGAGCGTCAAATCGCCGCACCCCCTAATCAGAGGCCAAAGCAGGGCCGCGAAAACCAAAATTCCCAAGGCGATCAACATGTGGGCGACCGCCAGGGCGGCAAACCCGTCCGGCGAAGCCCCCGGCTGGGCGTGACGCAACATCGCCCCCAAGACAAGTTGGCCATAGCTGGCCACCGCCAACACCCCGGCAGCCGCCACCGTCAACCGTCCGGGCCGTCGTGTTTGCTCTGCCTCACTGATTTCGCCGCTCGCTTGGCGACGCCACCACCGGCTGCTGCCGACAACCGCGGCGGCCGCCAACGCAAAAAAGGCCGGGCCGACACAGCCGTGAATCATCGCCAAAACCTGGTCGCTCATCACAACCCGCAAACCGCCCAAGACTCCCTGTGCGATTACGGCGATCAAAATGGCGAAGCACAACATGACGAACCAAAAGCGGTCTTCTTTCCGCCAAGCGGCCCACAACAACGCGATCGCCACCAATCCCACCACACTGCCCAGCAACCGGTGCCCGTGTTCGACCATGATGTCGAAAGGCCCCGACAGCCAAGTCGAAAGCGGATAAAGAAACAGGTTGTAGCCGTAGGTCCCCGGCCAATCCGGTACCGACATACCGGCGTCGTAGGTGGTGACCAATCCGCCGATCCAAATCAACGGCCAGGCCAAAGCGATCAACAGCCAAGCCAATCGCCGGACGATCCGGGTGGATTCAACGGGATCGGTTTGTTTCAGGCTGTCGGTCATCGTTTCAACAAAGTCGTCGGTGCAAAGCGATCCGGCGGAATCGACGCCTTCGGACGTCCCACCGCCCGTTTCGCCGTCGACACCGTTTCGCGTCGTTAAGTTTTTCGTCGGTCAAAAAAAATTTCGCCCGTGATGCCTCCCAGCACACAGCCGCCGGCTCCGAAAATCGCTCCGGCGACCAAGCCGTCTTGGCCTAACAGGAACATCAAACCGATGCCCAGGGCCAAACCCAACAGTGCGCCCACGGTGCGGTAATTGTCTCGGCTCAATTGGTGATCTCCGTCGCCAGTCAATTCGGCTCGTTGCGGACAAACAATCTTGGGGACCCTTTCAGATCGTCAGGATTCTCAATCCGCCGCCGCCGTCAACAGGCGGTCAATTCAGGTTCAGCCGGCCGGTGGGATATCAACGGACGAATTCGCGATACCCGATGGCACCGCATTCGATTCATGCGGTGCACCCGCGTTCCATGCCAGCGGCCCCATTTTATCGCCCCCGGGATCCGACGCGGCGGCCGTATCGGCCGGTGCCGCCCCCTGTCCCAGCGACTGGACGTATGCGACCAGTGCCCAGATTTGACGCGGGCTCAGCGACGTGCCATCGCCCTGTTCGGAAATCATGACCGCCGGCATCGGGGAACCGGCGATCCCTTGCGAAATGATTCGATAGATAGCTTCGGGCGTCCCGGCCCCGCGATAAACGCCGTCGGACAACCGGCGTGGCAGCACCGGACGCGGTGGCAAGGCTCCCAGTGCACGCACCGGCGCCAACGCCTGGGTATCGTCGGGACTGATGCCGATCCGCGACGTGTATTCTTTTGTCCAATCGTCATAGTCCAGGGTCGGCACGTCCGCACGTCCGCCTTTGCCGTGACAGCCCACACAGTTGGCATAGACGCCTTCGTAAACATCGCGTCCCATCGCCACCGCTTCGTCGGACCACTGGAATTTCTTCGCGTCCGCGGCGCCCACCTGCAACAAGTCCTGTGGCACTTGGGGCACATCGACCACTTCGTCGGACGCGTCCCGCCATTGGCCGACGACGTCATCCAGAACGTCGGCGATGACATCGGCCGCTTCGGTGCCACGTCCGCCTTCGCTTTCAAAGACCATCGCCAGATTCAGATCGTCCTCCGGCGGCGTGTCTTCGTACCCCAATTCGTCCACCGCGACGGCCATCAATTCACGTTCCGTCTCCCCGCGAACCGACAGGTAAATCGTGTAGTCGACCAGCGTTTGCCGTTGCTCAAGACTGAGAATTCGGTAGGACGGCATCGACGTCCCGGGGATACCTCGCTTCAACAAATCCAGCAGATCCTCGCGCGTCGGCTTGGACCGCCGCTCGGTCGATTTCCATTTGAAAACACCACGCCGAAAATCGCGTGGATAGGGATTCTGATACAGCGATGCGGGCCCATTGCCGCTGCCCGACACGCCGTGACAAATCACACAATGTTCGCGATACAGCCCGCGGTGCTGGTCGGCCTGGTCGCTGCTGATTTTGCCGATCGCCAGTTCCAGGTTGTCCACATCGCGAAGAATCGACGATTGTTCATCGTCCAGCCAATCCGACGGCCAGCGTGGTTCCAGCGGCGTCCCGAACAATTCGGTGATCACCGATTGAACATGTTCGGCCGCGACATCTGCGGGGATGTCCCGCGTTTTTTCCAGCGACAACGCGTACAGAAGATTGGGATCGAACTGGTCGACCGTCTTTTCGCAACCGACCCAAGCCGCGACCGACAAAGCGGCGGCTAAACAGATCAAGATCGGGCGACGAGAATAACGAAACGTCATGGCGGGAAAGGCAGAAGAATTTCGCAGGGTTGGGATCACCCATTGAACCGCCAAGCGGCGTCTTTGCAAACGCCGCGTATCGTCGCATGCCGCGGAAAACCGGCGGCTTCGGTTCAAAAATTGCCGCTGCGAATCACTCGCCCGACAGTGCGTCGGCCGGGACCGTCACGGTGCCCATGTCGTTCATGCCGGGTTCGATTTCGACTTCGAATCGCGAACGACGCCATGATTCGGACTTGCCATCGATCGTGACTTCATCGATTCGGCCCGCTTCGTGAAAGATGCGGAACGTCAGTTCTTCGCCGGCCGGCAAGCCTTCGATTTCGATCATTCCGTCTTCATCGCTGACCGCAGCGAACGGATGCTCCAAGACAACCACATAGGCCTTCATCCAAGGGTGGATGTTGCATTCGACGGGAATCGGTGCCGGTTCGGCTTCGACCAAATCCACCGACTTCTCTTGGCCGGTCGGGATGGTGAAGTTCTGGGGATCGTTACGCAGGAAGTTCAAGTTCGCGTTGTGGCCGACCGGATCGGGGTTGGTGACCGTCAATTCGTCGCCGGTTTGCGCAATGATGTACCGAGGTTCGAAACGGCAGTTTTCGTTGGCCAACACGTGATTCGCACCTGCGGGCTCGGTTTCCGGCAAATCGGGAGTCCCACGACCGGTGTACACGTACACCACCGCGTTCTTGATGCCTTTGTTGGTCGGATTGACGATCAGCGCCTCATTGGTCAG
Source organism: Crateriforma conspicua (assembly GCF_007752935.1). Lineage (NCBI taxonomy): Bacteria > Pseudomonadati > Planctomycetota > Planctomycetia > Pirellulales > Pirellulaceae > Crateriforma > Crateriforma conspicua. Next base: position 6,430,030 of record NZ_CP036319.1, read on the forward strand.
TCCGTGTTTGCCACAGAACTGGACGTCCTTGTTGACGTCGATCGGCGCCGGTTTGACCGGGTCACCGCCATAGACCAATTGCATCCGCAGGGTCCCGGTTTCGGCCCTGAGGGCACTGACGTTCGACAGACAGGCGGCTGCGGCAAGCAACGCGGGCAGGCAAAAGGATGTCGCGATCTTCAAAGCTGAATTCTCCACTGACGGGAAAAACGGTTGGGTCATTGGAAGGTGTCGTTTCGTCAATCCGGACGGGCACTGAACGTGGCCAGGACACGACACGTTAATCGATAATGTTCAATCAAGGGTGATGTACGGCGGCCGATCTCCGCGGTGATGCTTTTCCGCCCATGCTCTGGCCAGGCCCACGCGAACCGATCAGCCCCTGCGGATGACAGCAATATAAATGCCGTCGGGTGGATGTGACGGTCATGCAACACGCCCAAGTCCACCAAGCAATCGCTGCGGTGGAAAACAGCGAATCAAAAAAAGCAGTCCCGCCGGCAAACAAGCTCCGGCGGGGACTGCCTTGATCAGAAAAAAGAGTGGGGTGACTGGCGACCAGACCGCAAATCGGGCGGGATCCACGAACCGGGCCGTGGACGAGTTTGCGGGACTTAGGAAGTCGCCTGTCGGCTGGAGCGGTCGATTATACGCCATAAAGGCCGTTTGTCCAGCATTCTCTTGAAAGCTTCACATGCACCCCCTGCTGCCCCCCAATGGAAAGCCCCGGTTCGACCCCTCGTTTCCAGGTACGCTTCAAAAGCGGCGGCGTGTTCGACCAGGCGGGGAACGGTTAAGCTGCCCGATTCGTCGGCCCAGGCATCGGTATTTCGCCGATCCGCCGCGTGCGCCGTTTTTTGCGTTCGGGAGGCTCACGCCTCACCGGTGATGGCTGTCCATTTCACCGGCCAGAACCGGGCCATGATCGACACCCTTCGGTCCACCCCCAGAAAAGAAATTCAATCAGTCAAATGAAAGTATTGGTCGTCGGCGGCGGTGGCCGTGAACACGCTTTGGCTTGGAAGATCGGTCAAAGCCCCCGAGTCGAAACCGTTTACGTCGCCCCCGGCAACGCGGGAACAGCCATCGACGCGGTCAACGTCCCGATCGGGGCCACGGACATTCCCGCGTTGATCGACTTCGCGAAATCAGAATCCATCGACCTGACCGTCGTCGGCCCCGAAGCTCCCCTGGTCGCCGGCATTGTCGACCAAATGAACGACGCCGGCTTGCGCGTGTTCGGTCCGTCGGCCGCGGCTGCCGAATTGGAAGGCAGCAAAGTCTTCTGCAAAAACTTGCTGCACTCGGCCGACATCCCAACCGCGGACTATCGAACGTTTCGCGATGCCGGCGACGCAACGCGTTACATCAAAGATCGCTACAGCGAACCCGGTGATTCGGTCAGTGTCGTTGTCAAAGCGGACGGCTTGGCCGCCGGCAAAGGCGTCATCGTTTGCAGCACCCGCGACGAAGCTCTGGAGGCCATCGATCGAATCGCCGGCCGACGCGAATTCGGTGAAGCGGGTAAAGAGTTGATCATCGAGGAACGTTTGACCGGCCAAGAAGCCAGCGTGCTAGCGATCACCGACGGGGAAACCATCGTCACCCTGCCGGCCGCCCAAGACCACAAGCCGGCACACGACGGCGACACCGGTCCGAACACCGGCGGCATGGGCGCGTACTGCCCTACCCCGATCGTTGACGAAGCATTGATGGCCAAAGTCGAATCGGATGTGTTGGTGCCGATCGTTCACGCGATGAAGCGTGCCCGACGTCCTTTCAAAGGCGTGCTTTATGCCGGATTGATGCTGACGCCGGCCGGCCCCAAAGTCTTGGAATTCAATGTCCGTTTCGGCGATCCGGAATGCCAGCCGCTGTTGATGCGTTTGCAAAGTGACTTGGTCGACGTGATCGAAGCCGCCGTGGACGGACGGCTGGGTGAAATCGAGGATCTGAAGTGGGACCCGCGTCCGAGCATCTGCGTCGTCATGGCCAGCGAAGGCTATCCGGGCGACTATGAAAAAGGGCGTCCTATATCCGGTCTGGAACAGGCCGCTGAACTGGAAGACGTGAAAGTCTTCCACGCCGGCACCGACGTCGCCGACGGCCAAGTCGTCAACACCGGTGGACGTGTCTTGGGCGTGACCGCGGTCGGTGATTCGATCAGCAAAGCGAAACTGCAAGCCTACACCGCGGTCAAACACATTCGCTGGCAAGGCGCTTGGTGCCGCAAAGACATCAGCGACAAAGCCCTTCGTCACAGCGATGCCTGATTGCCCCGGCATGCACCAAGTCAATATTCCCTCATTCGTAAACGATTCTTTCGACGCATATGACTGAACCGATCCGAGTCGCCGTCCATGGCGCTGCCGGCCGCATGGGCCGCCGTGTTGTCGCCCTTGCCGCACAAGATCCCAATTTCGAAATTGTCGCCGCCATCGAACACGCTGACTGCAGCGACCTCGGTCACGATGCCGGCCTGCTTGCCGGCATCCCCGCGGTGGACGTTCCCGTCGCCAGCCAGTGGCCCGGGTTCGCCGATGCCGTGATCGATTTTTCATTGCCCTCGGCCGTCGACGGCGTGATCGCCAATTGCATCGCAGCCAAGATCCCGCTGGTCATGGCCACCACCGGGCTGTCGACCGAGCAAAAGAATCAATTGGCCGAAGCAGCCAAATCGCTGCCGATCGTTTGGGCGCCCAGCATGTCGTTGGCCGTTAACTTGACCATGAAATTGGCCCAACAGGTGGCCGCCACATTGAAGGATGTTCCCGGCGGTATGGATGTCGAAATCCTGGAACGTCACCACCGCTACAAAGCCGATGCGCCCAGCGGCACCGCCCTGCGATTCGGCGAACTGATCGCCCAGCAACTGGGCGACGACATTCGCCACGTTCATGGCCGAGAAGGTGAAACCGGTCAGCGATCGCGAAACGAAATCGGTTACCACGCCATTCGCGTCGGCGACAATCCCGGTGAACACACCATTGTGTTCGGAATGCTGGGCGAAAAAATCGAGCTCAACGTCGGTGCCAGCAACCGCGACTGTTACGCATCGGGTGCGCTGACCGCCGCCAAGTTTTTGAAGGATCGCCAGCCCGGCCTGTACAGCATGTTCGACGTGCTGGGCCTGTCTTGATCAGGGCCTGTCTTGATCTGATTTTGACGAAGGTCGCCGCCCAACGGTCGCTAGGCACTATTTTCTGGTTCTCAAGGCCGGACCGTACGATTCCGTTTACCGCACGCGGTCCGTTTCGACAGGCACCCACTGAACCGCGTCAGCGATCACATAACCATCGGCGTCGGCGTTTCGAATCTCAACGGTTCCCCGCACGCCAAACTCAAAGTCACCCAACGACACTTTGCCGCCGGATTTCGCATCGCGTTGGTTGATGCGTTGCGTGTGCCGCTTGCCGTCGACATCCAAGACGGTCACCGACACGTTGCTGGCCCGATTGGGATGGACGGGCCACAACAAATTCACGCGATACCGGCCGGCTTGCCCCAGGTCGGCACGATAAATGGCCACGCAGTCGTCATTGGCGGATGCGTTGTCGTGCAGATAGTCATCACCGACTCGGCCCGACGATGACGAACTGGACACCCAGCTTCCTTTGGTCTCGGCCCGCCGGTTATCCACGACGGTCCCCGACAACGTTTGGGCATCAATCCCCGGCCTTGGTTTGGCACCGACATGGACCAAGACTTGGTTGTCCTGAACCAGTCGCTTGGCCAAACGTGAATAGTCGACGTTTTGGACTGCCACACCGTCATCGATGGCCTGACATGCCGCCGTCGCGGCCGACTGTCCCAAGACCATGAAGACCGGTTCCATTCGAATCGAACCAAAGGCAATGTGCGACGCGGACAAACAAACTGGCACCAACAGGTTGGAAACCTCATCGGGCTTGGGCACCAATGACCGATAGCTGATTCCATAAGGCGGAAAACCGCCCACCTGAACGTCTCCTTCGTTTCGCACGTGTCCCTGGGAATCGACGTACCGCTGTTGGTTGTGTGAATCCATCGTGTAGGCGGCCAACCCCACGGGATCCTCCACTTGCCGGCCTTGGCAGTTTTTCTGTGTCATGACGTAGTGGCCCACCAACCGGCGGGCTTCGCGAATATACAACTGGTCCTGCCAACCCTTACCTTCCTGGAATTCATCTTTGCACATCCCCCAACGCGACACTTCACGACGAACGTGTTCGGGCACCCGTGGATGGTTGGCAAGCGTCCACATCAATCCCTGCTGATACAGACGATGTTGCGCGATGATCTTTTCGCGCTGCTGGTAGTTGGCTTCGGGATAGTCATCGTTTTGACCAATGAAGTCGGTGGAAAACCCCAATCGGTTGTTGGTGTCCGTCTTTCGATTTGGCATCGGTGAATTGATCCAAGGCACGCCGTCTTCGCCCGCCTCAAAGTTACGCAGCAGCAACTCGTACCACTGCGGTTGATAGCCTTCCGGCTTGTGAAAGGGGATTCGATTTTCCGGGTGATCGGTCAAACACATCCGAAAGCAATAAGCTTGCACGCGATGATCCGCACCTCCTTCCGTTCCCGGTCCCTGGGGATCGATGTGTGGCAACAGACCACTGTCGGGGTTTCCGGGAACCACATAAGGGTCGATCCCTGGACGCAATTGGTGATGGCGTGCCATCGCGGTTTGCACACCGTTCAGGGTTTCTCCGTACTGATCATTGGATTCACGACCGACCGTGTAACTGACACCGGCGGCCGCCATCAGATCGCCTTCATAGGTTGCATCGATGAACATCTTGGCCCGATAGGTTTCGCCCGATTCCATGCGAATCGCGATGATCTGGGCCGGCAGGCTGCGCGTCGTGATCACGAACGACCGATCCAAACGCCGTCCATAGTCGATGCGAATTTTGTCGCGATCGATCCAGCTTTGATAAACCGACAAGGCCACACCGGGTTCGAAGGTCCACATTGCAGACTCTCCCGCCGCGGTCTTCGATTGACCGCCACTGCGATACTCATCGCGCTGCTGCCATTTCCATGCCGAGGGTTCTTGGTAATGCGCTGCGATGTCTTCATAGAACTCGCGTGCGATTCCACCAATCGCTGCCTTGTTGCCGATGTCGGTTTGCCCCAGCCCACCGGTCGTCAATCCACCGACGCGTCGACCGGGTTCAATCACGATGACGGACTTTCCCATACGCTGGGCCTGGACCGCCGCGGCAATCCCGCCGGAGGTGCCGCCGTAGACAACCAAATCGACCGGTTCGGGATCTTCGGCTCGCGCGATCACCGACGAAGCAATGACCAGACATCCCAAACAGATCCATCCTAGACACGGCTGTGAATTCAATCTCATCGAACAATCCTGACCCTGTAAAAACGAGTGCCGACCAACCAGCACATCATTCATGCGTGTTCACACGCTCGAAAGCCTGTAACGAACAACGGCACCGACATTCGTGAAGCTCACGGTTCAGTCGGTGGCTCCGGTCGCGGCGCCCAACCATCATAGTGCTTGGCGGAATCCCCCGACCAATACGGCGAAGATCCCCACAGCGGAACCGTGGGCAAACTGGATTCCCATCGGCCAAGCTCACTCATCAGCTGACGAAACCGTTCGGGTTGATCTTGTGAAAGTTCATACGTTTCGGAAACGTCCGACGAAACATCGAACATCTCAGCCGGTCGGTGGGACAACCGAACCAGCTTGTCTTTCCCATCCAGAATCGCCGCTTGTCCCTGTAGTCGCCAATACAACCGACGCGTGTCGTTGATATCTTTTCGCATCAATCGTGGCAGCAGATTCACGCCATCGTGCGTTCCCGACAGACGAACCATTCGTTTTCGATTCGATTTGTCTTCGTGGGACAACGGATCGGAAAGCGGCAAGCACTCCGCACCCGCCGCCGCCATGAATGTGGGCAAAAGGTCAAGTGAACTGACCACACCGTCGTGAACTTGGCCAGCCGGAATCTTTGCCGGCCATGTGCAGATCATGGGCACACGAATCCCGCCTTCGCGTAGGCATCCTTTCACACCTCGCAACGGACCATTCCAACTGCCGTTGTTGGTCGCACCACCGTTGTCCGATAGGAACATGATCATGGTTTGATCCCATTGGCCCGAATGTTTCAATTCGTCGCAGATACGTCCGACTCCACGGTCTAACGCATACATCATCGCCGCATAAGTTCGGCGTTTTTTGTCCTTGATCGCTGCGAAGACTTCCAAGTCCGCGTCGGTGGCGTGCATGGGAGTGTGCGGCGCGTTGTAGGAAAAGAAGACGAACCAAGGCTGCTGCGGCGATTCGGTACGTTGTTGGCGAATGAAACGCAGCCCTTCATCCGTGAAAAAGTCGGTTAAGTAGTCGCTCGAAAAATCTTGGACACGTGTGCCATTGCGTTCGATGGAATGTTTCATCGTGGCAGGGAAATAGTGATGACTGCCTCCCAGCATGCCACAAAAGTGATCAAAACCACGGCGATTGGGATGATGCATGGGGCCGATACCCAAATGCCATTTCCCAATGATGGCGGTCGCATAGCCGGCATTTCGCAAATGATCGCCCAGCGTGTGTTCACTGCTGGGTAAGCCCAACAATTCGATGCGCGTGGCATAGTTGGACGGCGAAGCGTTCAAATTGCCTTCGTAACCGAATCGTCTTGGATCACGGCCGGTCAGCAATCCGGCCCGCGATGGTGAACACACTGCACTGGCAACATAGGCCTGCGTGCACAGAACGCCCGATTCGGCCAGCCGATCCAAGTTTGGCGTCCGAAGTGTTTCGCTGCCTTGGCATCCGAGATCGCCATACCCCATGTCGTCCGCCAAAATCACGACAATGTTCGGACGCGTCTCCCCCTCCGCCGCACAAGCAAATGTTCCCAAGACCAGCGACAGGAAGACCAACACGAAAGGCCCCGTCCATACGGTACGAATACGAAACAACATGGCACGGCGCCGCTGGCTGAAACGGAAAGAAGTCCGACACGATTCGGTTCCCAATAAGTCGGGGACCCAATCAACGCTTCAAAGATGCTAACGGATTCTTCGTCGCCTGATCGCCCTGCCCCGGCGGAATCGGGTCACACCGTGACAGAGCGCCGCTTCGTCTTGTCCACTTTCGATTGCCTTCGCACGCCGGTTTCGAAATTCATGCGTTCGATCCGGACGATTTGGTCGCTGCATATCGCTGACGCAACTTGTCCAGTTCGGCAAGCACGTGCAGCAACAGTCCGGCCGCGACGGCCAGCGCCCAGGGACGCCATGTCGTCGGTGCGGATTCGAACACTTGGTTCATGAACGGCAAGTACGTGAACGCCAGTTGCAGTCCGATCATTGCAAGAATGCCGGCCCACAACAGCGGGTTTCGGAACGGCCCGATACGAAAGATCGAATGATGAAGGGATCGGCAGTTCAGCAAATAAAACGCTTGGCCCATGACGATGACATTCACCGCGGCGGTCCGCGCCGCATCCATATCGACGCCCAACGATTTCTTGAATGCAAAGACGAAATAGGTGGCCAGGACCAATACACCACCGACCCACATGGTTCGCCAAATCAGCGGCCCCGTCAAAATGCCTTCGTCTTGGCGTCTTGGTGGCCGGGTCATGACGTCCGCTTCCTTAGGTTCAAACGCCAGGGTGGCCCCCAACAAGACCGCGGTCGACATGTTGATCCACAGAATCTGTAGCGGTGTGATGGGCAACTGCAATCCCAACAACGTCGCGACCAAGATGATTCCGGCTTCGCCGAGATTCGTCGGCAGCGTCCAAGCGATGAACTTGATCAAGTTGTCATAGATTCCACGACCTTCCTCCACCGCCGCTTCGATGGATGCAAAATTGTCATCGGTCAGAATCATGTCGGCGGATTCTTTGGTGACCTCGGTGCCGGTGATCCCCATCGCGACGCCGATGTTGGCTTGGCGAAGTGCGGGCGCATCATTGACGCCGTCACCGGTCATGGCGGTGACATGCCCCAGCGATTGAAGGGCCTCGACCAACCGCAGTTTTTGCGCCGGTGAAACTCTCGCAAACACACAGACGTCTTCCACGGTGGCGATCAAGTCATGATCACGCATGCCCTCCAGTTCCGCACCGGTCAGTCCGACCAATTCCCCGTCGTTTCGCTTTCCCTTCAAGCCCAGTTGCCCGGCGATCGCTTTGGCGGTGCCCACGTGGTCACCGGTGATCATCTTGACGCGAATCCCAGCTTGCTGGCACGCCGCCACGGCTTTGATGGCTTCGGGACGGGGCGGATCGATCATGCCTTGCAGGCCCAGCCACTGCATCCCATCGGTCAAATCATCATGGCCCAGCGATCGTGTATCCGCCGGAAAACGTTTGATCGCAAAAGCCAGGACACGTTGGCCTTTGGATGCCAAGGTATCGACTTGTCGTTCGATGGATTCAGCGTCGACGGGTCGGTCGCTGTAGGTCGTATCGCATCGGGCCAAGACCCGTTCGACCGATCCCTTCAGATAGACGATGGTTTCGTCGTCCGCCCGGTGAAGCGTGGCCATGTACTGGTGCTGGGATTCGAATGGCACGACATCCAAGCGCGGACGGTTCTGTTGTTGCAGTTGACGATCCAGTCCGCCTTTTGCGGCGGATACCAGTAAAGCGGCTTCTGTCGGATCCCCTTCGACCTGCCAGTGCCCATCGTCGTCTTGATTCAATCGTGCGTCGTTGCACAACAGGCCGGCGCGCATCAATTCCGCCAAGACGGGCTGATCATCCAGTTCCAGCGAACCGGGTTCGCCGGTGTCTGCGTCGACTTCCGCAACTGGAATCAACCGCCCCTCGGGCGAGTAGCCAGAACCGGTCGCTTTGAAAAGCTGGTCATCGGCCCACAGATTGCGAACCGTCATTTGGTTTTGTGTCAGTGTTCCTGTCTTGTCCGAACAGATCACCGAAGTGCTGCCCAGTGTTTCGACCGCGGGCAACTTGCGAACGATCGCTCGTCGGCTGGCCAGACGTGCGACGCCCAGCGCCAAAGTCGCGGTCACCACCGCGGGCAAGCCTTCGGGAATTGCACCGACCGCCAACGCCACCGCTGACAACAGGACGTCCACAGGTTTGGCACCACGGATCACGCCCGCGACGGCAACCAACACCGCCAAAAACAAGATCACCTTCAGCAATAGATGACTCAGTTCGTTGATCCGGCGGACCAGTGGAGTCTCCAACACATCGGCCGAAGCGATCAATTCATTGATGTGTCCTATCTCGGTTCGGTCACCGGTCGCAACCACGATGCCCGTTGCCGTCCCATAGGTCACCAATGTCGTGGAATAGGCGACGTTGGTCCGTTCGGCCAAAACGGTTCCGACCGGTAAAGCCGAGATCTGTTTTTCGACCGGAACGGATTCGCCGGTCAAAGCGGATTCATCGATCTGTAGGTCTTTGGTTTCCACCAGACGCAAATCAGCGGGGACACGGTCACCGGATTGCAACTGAACCACATCACCGGGAACCAATTCACTGGCATCGACGGTCGTGGGTTCGCCACCACGAATCACGTTGGCCATGGTCTGCAGCGACTGGCTGAGAGCGTCGATGGCTTTTAACGCTTTGGCTTCTTGGACAAAACCAATCGAAGCATTGACCAGTACAACGGCCAAGATCACCGCGGCATCGGCCCATTCGCGCATGACCAGCGTCAGCACGACGGCACCCAACAAGATGTACACGAGAGGCTGTTGGAACTGTCGCAGCAGAATCACGGGCCAGCCATCGGCCGCCTTCTGCGTCAGTTGGTTGGGGCCGAAACGACTTTGCCGACGTCCGACTTCCAGAAGCCCCAAACCTTCACGGATATCGGTCTCCAAACGCTGGGCAACCTGATCGGCAGGATGGTCATACCAAATGTCGGTTCGCGGCTTCGTCATCGACCTACCTTCGTGCGGGGATCTAGGTTTTCAAAGCAGACCTGGATGCAGAAATTGGTTTGCGAAAATGGGTGCCAACGGCGACCGCTCCTTCGTCGATGGTACACTTTGCGTTGCGTTCGTTGGCCTTGTGCGTTTCAGCGCGGCGGTCGTTCCAATCTCGGCCGGGGATTGTTTCCGTCTATCGTCAACTGGCGATGTACACCCGACATATCCGCTTGTGATTCGCCCCATCACGGTGCGAATGCCTCAGATTGAGTGACTTCCCTCACTCGATCACGTTGCCGCCCGATGGTCGTGATGGCATAGGCGCCGGTTTCGGTGGTGTTGACGAAAAAAACAACCGCATTTGCGATGCAATCACGCCGACCCCATTCCGGCAAGTTCGAAACAATCACGTTGAATAAGAACCGATGGCAAAGTGCGACGAAGGTTATCGATGCGAAGTGTGTGGCGAAGACGTCACGTCCATCGTCGATAGCGACCTTTACCTTCGATACGTGATCGGCGAAATCGATCCCGAGGTTCTTCACACGACGCCTGAACGACACCTTCGATGCAATCCCGTCTTGGCACAGTTCATCGCCGATGATCGATTCCCGGTGGTCGAATTAGCCGGCCCAATGGATCGGCGGCAACTCGACCCGATGTTCTGCGAAGAACGCACCCAACGCGTTACCGCAGGCTATCGACGCTTGCATGAAATCAACACTTGGGCGGGCGATCGCGACGTGACGCAATACCCGTTGCCGGACGTGCTGGAACGTTGGCAGCGATCTTAAGCCGCGTGATGCACGCAACCACGCGGTGACAACGCCACACGGCGGTCCGACCGGCGTGACGATTCACCGCACACGTCAACGTGCATTCCCGATCTTAGTCGTCGTCCGCGGCATCCCCCGCGACCAAACGAACCGCGGCACGAACCATTTGGTTGGGACCACCTGGAAATTCCGGGTGCGGACTGATGCAGACGACCTGGCCGTCACCAAATTCGCCGTGGATCACCGCGTGTGTGCCCGCCATGGCGTCTTCGTGTGCCCCCTTTTGCGCCACGGTTGTTTGAAACTTGGCAATGACGTTGTAGTCCGGCAGATGGTCATAACGACCGGGAACCAGCAAGGGTCCCTGGGCATAGTCAACATCCACACGCGGATCCGAAATGCCCAGACATTGCTGGCCAATTTCGCTGATCGACACGGTCACCGGCCCGTTGCCTCGCGCCCAGTGGACACGATCCCAAACCCGCGCATCGATCAGCCCCAACGACCAGTCGTAGTGCGCCGTGGCCAGATAGGCACCGGCGCAGATCCCCAGATAACCGCCGCCGGCATCAACAAAATGACGGATCTGTTCGCGCCCCTGGTCTTGCAGTTTTTTGGACTGGCCGCTGGCCGATCCGCCCGGCATCACCAGTACGTCATAGTCTGACAACACGCCGTTGCGGATGTCGCCCGGACTGACCCGATCGCATCGGAAACCGTGATCGCTGGTCAAAACAGACGACAACGTTTTGGTACGTCGATGAATGCTTTCGGCGTGGTCATAGATCGCGACGTGAATCACATCATCCGATCCGGTGGACGGACGCGATTGCGGCACCAGCGATTCCGATTCGTCAGGCGTCGCAGCGTGTTGCAAGGCCGCCTGTTTGGCTTGCACCAATTCCTGTCGCATCGCCGCGTAGGCTTTGGAGGCCAATCGTTCGTGTTGAGACTGGGACGCTTCGAAGGCTGATTCAGGCGAATCAAGCATTCGGTCACGGTGTTCCAAGTTTTGTCGAATCAGCTGATCTTCGGTGGGCCACAGATCGGCCCAAATCCCGGGCAACGCGTCGGTACGAATCGAATGCCGGTCTTTGGTCAGCGTCCAATCGCGAAGCGTCAAAGCGATCTCTCCGATCTCACCGCCACGTGAACCTTCCAGTGGATCGGCGATCGCGCGACAACGCATCTCCACCGGTACAGCGATCGAGTACTTGGGATCCCCCAAAATGGTCCACATGGTGGTCGATTCACTGGGTTCGTCTTTCTGAACCCCATGGAACACCACCGCCGAGACCGTGGTACGCCGGCTGATCGTCTTGTCGATCAGAATCACCGGAGGCAGCGGCCCCACTTGTCCGTTGACCGTTCCGGAAAAACCAACGCCATTGGTGTCCGCCATATCGCGGGCCAAATGACGTAAGACAAACCGCAAATCAATCGTGCCGCCGGAATCCGTTGCTTTTGACAACAGGTCATCGGCACGACAATACCTTACACCGGAGTAAACATCGGTCAGCGAATCCGCGTCGGGATCGGCGGGCAAGGCCTTTGCCGTGGTGGCAAAGTTGGTCCGCACAAGAAAACCGTCCGGCGCCACGGCGGGATCATTGATGTCGAATTCCTGAAACTGATTCGGGCCGGTTTCAAAAACCGAAGCACCACCGGAGGCATCGATGACGCCGAAATTCGCCGCGGTGCTGCGCCCGGTCGCATTGGACTGATCCAACAAACGCCGAAAATCGTCCACATTGCGGCAGGTTCGCAGTGCCTTTTTCATCAACGCCCCGTTGCCCAGCCCCTGTCGTTGATCGTCATCGTCGCGGAGATCCAAACTGAGCGAGTTTTCGATACAGAAACCCGCCTCGTTCATTCCCATCCAGACCGACGTATCTTGACCGGCGTTGATCACGCCGATTGCACGCAACGGCCCATCTTCGATGACGACGACTTCGTTGTGAACGCTGGAGGTCGTGTCTCGATTCTTCCACAACAGCGGACGCCCGTCCGGCGTCGCACGGCCGCTGATCACCGCGGTCGTGCACCCGTGCAGAACCGTTGCCCAAGTCACCACCAACGATGACACACCGACAAGGATCGTCAGCCAAAGACGCCCGCCGGTGAAAATTTGAACGGGATTCGTCACGTGATCCACGCGTGGATCATCAAACAGGGCGGGCGCGGGCATGGCGGGTTTCTCCAGTGGTTCACTGAAAGCAGGCGTGCCACTTGATGTTAACCGCCCGGCGCCGCTGGATGGGCTAAACCGCCGTTTCTGGGATCCCGTCGGGTCCGCTTGGCACGGCGTCATCGCTGTCGTCCAGTCGGTAAACGATCGCCACCGGAACGAACAAGACCGCCATCGCTGCGAACACACTACTGCGTGGCCAAGCAGCCTGGCTGATCACCAAGTCCATGATCTGGTACAGGATGCCCGAGCCGACAATGGCGATGAAGTTCGCCTGGTTCATCACCGCAATCATGCGTCCCTTCAGCTCATCGGGCGGACGCGATTGAAGAAAGACTTGGATGGGAATCGCAAAGAATGCCGCCGAAGCCCCCAGCAACATCAGGGCGGGAATGCTGCCGGGAAACCCCAGCAAATGCCCTCGGCCCGGAACCGTGATCGCCAACAACACACAGAACAAGACCACACCCCAACATCCGATGTGCAGCACCGTTCGCGCCGACGTCTTCCGTGTCAGCCATCCGGCCACCACACCACCAATGGCGATACCAACACTGATCAGTGACACCATCAAACTGGTGTTTGTATCGGACAGTCCCAGTTGTGTTTTGCCCAACGAATTGACCGCTTGAATGGTCAGCCCCGCAATCAACCAAAACACACATGACGCAAGCAGTGCCCACAACAGCGGCTTGTCTTCGACCAACAATCGCCGCATCGGTTTGGGGACCGTCAAATACTCGGCCTTCAGTTTCAGATCCGGATCGGCGACCGGGACTCGCGCGATGAACAAACTGGAAATCGTTCCCAAGATTGCGATGCCGATGCAGACAAACGATCCGATCCACAACTTTTGGGCCGCGCGAACGCCGGGGATATCAGGATCCACCAAAGCGTCTTTCAGCGGCCCCGCCGCAGCGGTTCCGATGATGATTGCAACGAACGTGGTCATCAAAACCAGACCGTTGGCGCGGGGCAACTGACGTTTCTCCAACATCTCCGGCAAGATGCCGTACTTTCCTGGACCGAAAAACGTGCTTTGCAGGCCCATCAAAAACAAGACCGCCCACAATCCGTAAAAGCCGACATAGGGGACTGCCCAAAACGCGATCATGCCCAACGCCATGACAACGATTTCGGCCATTTTGCTGCCGACGATGATGGTGCGTTTGTTGAATTTGTCGGCCCAAAACCCGGCCAAACCACCGGCAAAGACAAACGGCAAACCAAAGACCACCGTGGCGATTCCCTGCAGATCGGGGCCTTTCGCTTGACCGGCCGCGATCGCCGCCGCCGAAGGCACCGCCAACAGCAGCAGTAACTGTTTGAACAGGTTGTCGTTGAACGCACCAAAGAACTGCGTCACCAAAAATCCGACGAAACTGCGAGTGGCTAGCGAGTCAGATTTCATCGGTTTCGCATTCCCTTGAATCAGCTGTGGAGAATCAGTCGCTGTGTGGAGGTTCCATCCCAGTAGACGCCATCGGCTGGATCAGACAGCGCTTAAAAGTATCACGGCGACGTCGGCGTTCAAATTCGGGTCGTCGTCGTCGCTGACTTTGGTTCCGCGTGTGGTGTCCAAATAAACCGCGTCGTTCACCGTTACGCCGCGACGCTGACAAAATTCCAGCACGTCCGCGATGCTGGGGAATCGTCGATTGGGCGTATTGAACCAGTCGTGGTTGAATTCGCCCTGCGATTTTGGCGAACGCCCTTGGCGAACGTAATGGTCACGCAGATCACGAAACGCAAAGTTTGGAAAACTTAACACAGCGTGACGCCCGACACGCATCATTTCGCCGAACAGCGATTCGACGTTTTCCACCGCTTGCAGCGTCGAATTCAACACGACGAAGTCGAACTGGTTGTCGATGAACGCGGGCAAACCTTTGTTCAGGTCGTAATCGATCACGTCCAAACCACGCGCGGCCGCCGCCAAGATCTTTGCCTGGGCGACTTCCACTCCCATCAATCGTCGGCGACCGCGGGTCGCCAGCGCGGACAACAATCGCCCGCTGCCACAACCCAAATCCAACACCGAAGCGTCATCGGGAATCAATTCCAAGATGGCTTCGTCGGCCGGTTTAAGCGGCGGACGACTGGTGTCGATGTCGCCAAGCTTCGCACGCACCAACGGACCGTATTGGTCGATATCCGATTCGATCAAAAACGCATCGTGCCCGGCGTCGGTGGTAATTTCGGCGTAGGTGACCTCGTGATCCAGCGCCGTCAACGCATTGACGATGTCCCGTGACTGTTGTGGCGTGAACAACCAATCACTGCTGAAACTGACGATCAAATAATTGCAATCCGAATCGTCAAACCGCTCCATCAGCTTCAATCTTGTGTCGCCCAAATCAAACAGATCCATCGCCATGGTCAGCGTGATGTAACTGTTGGCGTCAAACCGGGTGACAAACTTTTGGCCTTGGTGCGCCAGGTAGGATCCGACGCTGAAACGCTGCTCAAAATCCGATGCAATCTGACGCGGGTCATGGCGATCCGGATCAAACTTGGCGTCCATCGCTTGGCTGGACAAATACGTGATGTGGCCCAACATCCGTGCGATTGCCAACCCCGTATCGGGACGACTGGGGCGATCGTAGTATTGGCCGTCGGCGAAGGAAGGATCCGACTGGATCGCATTGCGTCCGACCACGTCGAACCCCAACGCCTGGGACGTCAATCGCGGCGACGTGGCAATCGCAATGCAGGTGTCGGCCGAATCGGGGTACCGTGTCACCCAGGTCAGCACTTGGTGGCCGCCCAGCGATCCGCCCACCACGGCTTTCCATCGGTTGATCCCCAAATGATCGGCCAAGCGTCGCTGCACCGCCACCATGTCCCCGATGGTGATGCGAGGAAAGTCGGCGCCATAGGGGCGTTTGGTGGCGGGATCCAGATCCCCCGGACCGGTCGTCCCGCGGCAGCCGCCCAGAACGTTGGGACAGACGACAAAGAAACGATCGGTATCGATCGGCTTTCCCGGACCGATCAGGGCGTCCCACCACCCCGGCGCGTCGTCATCGTCATGCCGCGCCGCGTGCGAATCACCGCTGATCGCGTGACAGACTAGAATCGCATTGGAAGCGTCCTTGTTCAGCGTGCCCCACGTTTCATAGGCACAGCGGACGTGCGGCAGCGAACCACCGAGCTCCAGCGACAATGGTTGATCAAAGTCGACCGATTGGGCGTACCGCAGCGGGCCGTCGCTGCGGAGATCATCGGTGCTTTGAAATTGCATGGGCTTGAAACGCTATGGGAATTCAATCGGACGGTGGTCACCGGACGGGCGGTCGTTGCCACACGTCCGGCGAAGGATCATCCGACGAAAAACGTCATCGATCAAGCCGTCGCGACGGCCAAAGCTTGCTTCAAGTCGTCGATGATGTCCTGGGCATCCTCGATCCCCACGCTGACGCGAACGTACTCCGGCGTCACGCCCGCGCTGGACTGTTCGCTTTCGGACAGCTGTTGGTGGGTCGTGCTGGCGGGGTGAATGACCAGCGTTTTCGCATCGCCGATATTGGCCAAGTGCGAACACAGCTTGCACGCATTGATGAACTTCTTGCCCGCTTCCAATCCGCCCTTGATGCCGAAGCCCAGGATCGCGCCTTGGCCATCGGGCAAATACTTTTGAGCGTTGGCGTGGTGGGGGCTGGATTCCAGTCCCGGGTAATTGACCCAATCAACCCCGTCGTGAGATTCCAGGAACTTGGCAACGGCCAAAGCGTTTTCGCAGTGCCGTGGCATTCGCAGGTGCAGTGTTTCCAGACCTTGCAGGAACAAGAAAGCCGCGAACGGGTTCATCGCCGCACCGGTGTCTCGCAACCAGTGGGTGCGAATGTGCAAGTTGTAGGCGATGTTGCCCATCGGACGCAGGTGTTCTTCGAAAACCGCACCGTGGTATGACGGGGACGGGCCGCAGAATTCCGGCCATTTGTCGGGCTGGTCGGCCCATTTGAAGTTTCCGCTGTCGACGATCGCACCGCCGATGCTGGTGCCATGGCCGCCGATGAACTTGGTCGTGCTGTAGACGACGATGTCGATGCCGTGCTGAATCGGCTTGAGCAACATCGGGGTCATTACGGTGTTGTCACAGATGACCGGAATCGCGCCGTGCGGTGCGGTGTGGGCCGCATCGGCGATGGCTTTGAAATCGGGGACGTCGTTCTTCGGGTTGCCCAGCGATTCCATGTAGACCAGTCGCGTGTTTTCATCGACCAGGCCGTGAATGGTTTCCGGTTTGCTCGGATCAAAGAAACGGACTTCGACGCCCAGGTTCTTCAGCGTTTGCGTGAACAACGTCCAGGTGCCGCCATACAGCGACGTGCTGCTGACGATGTTTTGACCGCTGTGGGCGATCGTCAAAATCGCAGCCGTGATCGCCGCTTGGCCGCTGGCAAAACACAGGCCCGTGACGCCACCGTCCAAAGCCGCCAGACGCTTTTCCAAAACGTCGACGGTTGGGTTCATCAACCGGCTGTAGATGTTTCCGAACTCGGTCAATCCGAACAACGCCGCAGCGTGTTCGGTGTCATTGAACGTGTAACTGGTCGTCGCATAGATCGGCACCGCGCGGCTGTTGGTGGCGGGGTCGGGCTGTTGACCGGCGTGCAGCGCCAACGTCGCATCGCGATATTGCGGTTCGGACATATTCGAAGCTGGGTCTGGAGGCGTTGGGGATGAAAGAGAGCGAACGATTGGCCGTCGGTTCCGGCGTCAATCACCGGACCGTTTTTCGGGGCGGACGGTTCGTCGCAGGTGATGATACCAGCAACGAACCGATGTGAGAGGTAGCTATCTGCAGCCGCCGCCCGGGATGAAAACCGGCCGGCGCGATGACCGGACCGGTGAATTCGTCCGAGCGGACGTTGGCGGATCAGCCCATTTGGATTTCGTAGCCTTCCCGGTACGGTCGGGCCAGCATCGCATTGGCTTCGTCGTCACCGACGATCTGCTCGGCCGAATCGTCCCATTTCAGGTCACGTCCCAAGCGGGCCGAAATCCCCGCCAAGTGACAAATATTCAGCATCTGCATGTGGCTGTGGACGTCGCTGATCGGTTCCAAGCCTTCGCGATGACAATGAAGGAAGTTCGCCCAGTGGGCTTGGCGTTCATTGCGCTCCATCGGCAGGTTCTTGTAAACCTTGGCGATCGTGTCGTCTGCCAGCGGGTTTTCCTTGAGCGCATCGACGGGAGCTCCGTCCAAATTGCGGCGGCTGACGAAGATGCGTCCTTTTTCGCCTTCGATCAGGACCCCGTTGCGGGAATTGCTGCGGATCACCATTTCCGCCCCATCGGGATAGCTGACAGTGAACTCGAATTTGGTCGCCGTGTTGTATCGGTCGTCCTGTTGGGGAACGCCATCGGCAAATTCGACCGGGTGATCGGCCGACCCGCTGATGCCGGTCGGTCCGGCGGTCTGGCCGTTCAGCTTCAATGCCCAATTGGCGATGTCGACGTGGTGGGCACCCCAATCGGTCAACTTGCCGCCGCTGTACTGGTACCACCACCGAAACTCGTAATGGCAGTTCGTGTTCGGACGCCCCTTGCCGGTGGACAGGAACCGATAGTCGGTTTCCGGTGCGGGTCCCAACCAGCGATCCCAATCCAAATTGGCGGGCACATCGGCAACGGGAATCGACGGGCTGGACGGTGCCCCGCCGATGCCGCACTCCAGACGTTTGATTTTGCCCAATCGGCCTTCGGCGACGATCGCCATTGCTTTGACGAACAGGTTGAACGTGCTGCGCTGCTGTGTGCCGACCTGGACGATGCGTCCGGTTTCCTTCTGGACTTTGCGAATCTGTTTGCCTTCGTCGATGGTCAACGTCAGCGGTTTTTCGCAGTAGACGTCTTTGCCGGCCAACATGGCTTCGATCAGCGGCTTGGTGTGCCAGTGGTCCGGTGTGGCCACGTGAATCAGCGGGATGCTGTCGTCGGCCAGGATGTCGTGATAATCGGTGTAAACCTTAGCTTTTCCACCGCTGTGACTTTCGTTGAACTTTGCGGCACGATCGCTGTCGGCGTCACAAATCGCGACGACGTCCAGCCAGTCTTTGGCGGCTTTCATGTTGCCCCCCGCCATCCCGCCGCTGCCGATCACGCCGATCGGAATCCGACTGTTGGCCGATGCCGTTTCATCGGCCAACGTCCGCGGTTGCGAATAGAAGTAAGGGGTCGTCACCGCAGTGGTCGCGGCGGAAGCTTTCAGGAAATCACGTCGGGTGGGACGAAGGCGTGTCACGGGCGATGCACCTGTGTCAGGAGGGAAGGGACGACGAAATGAGATCGGACGGGGACGTCCAGCGGAGTCTTTGGAATCGAGCGGTTTGACAACCAAACCGACCATCGAGTCAGGCAAGGAAGTCGAAATCGATCCGGCCGAGCCGCCCGGGACGAACGCGCCCCATCATGATTCGAACGGAACGCCGAGACGTCGACACGATGTGACAAAACGGACAACACCATCGAATCATCCGAGTGCCCGAAACGGGTTTCCGCGGGGGGAGCGTGAAGTTTTGCTGTCGCGGCGGCAATGATCTTGCCGCATATGTCCGTCACGACCGACACTAAAAACTAACTTCGGCGCGCCCCAACCGGATGGCGGATCCGCCTTGGTTGGCTTGGCACAGTCGTTTCAGCCGACACGATCGACCACCCATCCTACCTCCTTTGCCCCCTTGAAGTGACCATGAATTGCAACTGTCCCCAATGCGGCAACCGATACCAAGTCGACGAATCCTTTATCGGCCGAACGGTCAAGTGTCGTTCTTGCGGTGCAACCTTTCAGGTCCAGAGTCCGGGTTCGGGCGGCGGAACCGAGCCCGTCCCGGCGGTCGTCGCCGGCCCGATGTCCAATTCGACGACCGACGGCGATGACGAATTCCGCGCAGGCTCGGTCGAGATCGGATCGGCCGAAGCAACGATGCGTGGCGGCCAAGCCAACGGGTCGCGAAACGCGGTCGCGATTGATTACGAGATCTTTGGTCACGAAACGCAGTACGTAGAAATCACGTTGGACCCGGGCGAACAAACGATCGCCGAAGCCGGCGCGTTGATGTTCATGTCCGACGGCATCACGATGGAAACCGTCTTTGGTGACCCCGGCCAGCAAGGCGGCGGTTTCTGGGCCAAGGCCATGTCCGCCGGCAAACGAGTGCTGACCGGCGAATCGCTGTTCATGACCACCTTTACCAACCATGGCCGCGGGCGAGCGGTGGTCGCGTTCGGCGCCCCCTACCCCGGTCGCATGATTCCGATGCACCTGGACCAATTGGGCGGCGAACTGATTTGCCAAAAGGACGCGTTTCTGTGCGGGGCCCGAGGGATCCAAATCGACATCGCGTTCCAGAAAAAGATCGGTGCCGGGCTGTTCGGCGGCGAAGGGTTCATCATGCAACGGTTGCGGGGCGACGGCATCGCAATCGTGCATGCCGGTGGGACCATGATGTATCGCGAACTGGCGGCCGGAGAAAAACTGCGGCTGGATACCGGTTGCTTGATGGCGATCGGCCCGACCGTCCAGTACGACATCGAGTTCGTCGGTGGACTGAAAAACGCGTTTTTGGGCGGCGAAGGCCTGTTCATGGCCACCGTGGTCGGACCGGGCCCGGTGTGGCTGCAATCGTTGCCGTTTTCGCGTCTGGCCGGACGCGTCGCATCGGCGATCCCTCGTGCCGGAAGCGGCAGCAGCAAAGGCGAAGGCACCGTGCTGGGCGGCCTGGGTGAAATGTTCATGGGCGACTAAGCAAGCAGCCGTGTCGACGGCGATGAATGTTCATTTCGCCCTGATTGATCGGTTCCCGGCGTCAGCCTAATCTGGCATTTATGGTTGCACCACTATCCGACGATGCCTACGCCGATTTCGTCGCGGCGATCGCTGACAGCGATGTCCAACGGATCCAATCGATCCTGTCTGGCACCGAATTCATTTTGATCAGCGTGGAAGATCCGGATGAACCGGAGGATTCCGAGGAGATCGGCGCGCTGACCGCGGAACTGGAGGACCAGGATGTCTTGGTCGTCTTCAGCAGCGAAAGTCACGCCGAACAATTCGTCAACGCGCAAGCCGACGTCTTTGAGGATATCGAAGAAGTCCAGGGCTTCACCGTGGGCGGCGAATTGCTGATGGATTATCTGCCCGACGACTATGGGATCCTGATCAACCCGGAAACCGACGATGTGCAGCTGATCGACGCCGACATCGCGGACCAGATGCGACCTCCGGTCGACGAAGACGCATCCTAGTCGATGAGCGTTCGGGCCAGCTCGGGTCGGCGGCTAAGTTCCGGCGTGTTTCTGCATCGCTTGGTGCGGGATGCCGACTTCGACGAACGGGGCATCGACGTTCTGATAGCCCAGCTTTTGATAAAAGCCCGTTGCGTCATCACGGGCGTGAAGCCGGAACGAGCTCACACCTGAATCCTCCAACAGCCCCTCGGCATTTCGCATCAAGAACGCGCCGACGCCCTTGTTCTGATGCTCCGGGGCGACCGCCATCTGACGGAACTTGACCTCGCCGCCGTCCAATGGGCGGGCCGACAAGGTGGCAACCAGGGTGCCGTCGACGGTCACGCCGAAATGCCGATCGGAATGCTCGGCATCCAAATCCTCCGGGGAAAAGCTGATCCCCAGCGGCTTGCGGAGGACTTCGTGGCGCAGGTCCAACGCTTCTTGGTAAAGCGGCGTGCACCATTGGATCGTCACGAATTCCACTGGTCCGGTTCCACTAGGCGGCAAGAGGCGAGCGTTTAGTTGAGACTTGCTCGAATTCGGGGGCACGTGTTCGGGGGGACGTGTTCGGGGACACGTGCCGTAGGATCCGACCGAACCACACAAAAGGGCCTGACCAAGCTGCGGGGGCATGACCGGGGCGGCCGACCTGCATCGGCCGCAGCGGATTGTAACGGCTGGCTGTGGCCGCGTGACCCGGCGGCCCGGCTCGGCGTCACTGCCGCCGGCCCAAAACGACACCACCGGCAATGTGTCACTGGCCTCGACGATTCGGATATCCGGTTGCTACATTGCCAGACTTTCCGTTTTGCCAAGGATTTTCGGCCTTTCCTAAGTCCCGAGCGGTCGACGCCGGCAACCACGCGACTAGCCTGACGCCGCGGATTGTTTTGCCGCCCCCGTATCAACCCTAGCCGGTCTGTCCAAACGTGATCCTGATTTTACAAAGCAAAGCCACCGACGATCAGGTCGACCATGTGATCGAAAAGGTGGAATCGCTCGGCCTGAAAGCCCACCTGAGCCGCGGAACGTACCGCACGATCGTCGGCATCATCGGCGACGAATCCAAGCTTAGCGAAGAACGATTGCGATCGATCCCGGGCGTCAGCGAAGTCGTCCCGGTGTTGCCGCCATACAAGTTGGCTTCCCTGGAAGCCCACCCCGAACCCAGCGTCGTCAACGTGTCGGGCGTCCAAATCGGTGGCGGCCATTTGGGAATGATCGCCGGCCCGTGCAGCGTCGAAGACGCCGACCGGATGCACCGCATCGCCAAATCCGTCCGTGACGCCGGAGCGAACCTGTTTCGCGGCGGTGCCTACAAGCCCCGCACCAGCCCCTACGCATTCCAGGGTTTGGGCGAAGACGGACTGAAGATCCTTCGCGAAGTCGGGGACGAATACGGCATGCCGATCGTCACCGAGGTGACCGATCCACGCAACGTCGAATTGGTCGCCAAGTACGCCGACATGCTGCAGGTCGGTGCCCGCAACATGCAGAACTTTGTGCTGTTGACCGAGGTCGGCAAGACGTCGCGTCCGGTGCTGTTGAAACGCGGCATGAGCGCGACGATCAAAGACCTGTTGATGAGCGCCGAATACGTATTGTCGCAGGGCAACCCGAACGTCGTGCTTTGCGAACGCGGCATCAAAGGCTTCGATACGATCACCCGAAACTTGTTCGACGTGGCGGCCGTCCCCGCGGTCAAAGCCCTGACGCACTTGCCCATCATCGTCGACCCGTCGCACGCGACCGGACGACCAGACCTGATCCCGCCGTGTGCCTTGGCCGGCATCGCGGCCGGCGCCGATGGCGTCCACGTTGAAGTGCACGACTGTCCCGAAGAAGCCAAAAGCGACGGTCCTCAAGCACTGCTACCCGACCAATACCAAGAGCTGGCCAAGCAAATGCGACAGCTGGCCGAACTGTTTCAAAAGACCATTTCACCGCTCCCGGAGGCCCTGGCATGACTCGCCGCACCCTGATCGCTGGCAACTGGAAAATGAACATGCGGGCCGAATCGGCCGCCGCACTTGCCAAAGGCATCGTCGACGCTGTCGGCAACACGCCGGCGGTGGACGTGGCGGTTTGCCCTCCGTCGGTCTACTTGGCTCCCGTCGCCGACGTCGTCGCCGGATCCTCGGTCGGCCTCGGCGCCCAAAACCTGTATCCGGAATCCGACGGCGCTTTCACCGGCGAAGTCAACGCGGCGATGTTGACCGACATCGGTTGCCGCTACTGCATTCTGGGCCACAGCGAACGTCGCCAATTGATGGGCGAAACCGACAAGGATGTTTCCACCAAGCTGCATGCCGCGTTGGCGGGCAATCTGATCCCGATCGTCTGCGTCGGTGAAACCTTGGAACAACGTGAATCGAGAACAACCGAAGACGTCATTGCCAAACAGATCGAAGGCTCGTTGGCCGGACTGGACGAAGCCCGCGCCGCGGGAATCGTCATCGCCTACGAACCGGTCTGGGCCATCGGCACGGGCAAGACGGCCAGCAAGGAACAGGCCGAAGAAGTCCACGTCTTCATTCGCGGATTGTTGACCAAACAATTCGGTGGCGAAGTCGCCGAACAAATTCGCATCCAGTACGGCGGAAGCGTCAAACCGGGCAACGCCGCCGAATTGCTGGCCCAGCCGAACATCGACGGTGCCTTGGTCGGCGGAGCTAGCCTGAAGGTCGACGATTTTGTGGCGATCATCAACGCTTCCTGACCCCCAACCAACATTGACCGGGCCGGCTTGCAACGTTTGCCCAACGCTGCGTCGGTAAACGGGCCGCCCCCCTGCATCAATCGCGTCGCCGGTCGCCCCTCCGGGCTGTCGACGCCTTGCCCGCAATCAGAAATTAAACGGATTGAACCCATGAACCTGATGATCCTTGGAAGCTTCGCCGGCGTCGTGCTGGGCACCCTGATGGCTTTCCTTTCACTGTTCTTGATCCTTCTGGTCCTGATCCAGCGTGGCCGCGGCGGCGGATTGACCGGTGCCCTGGGTGGACCGGGCGGTCAAAGTGCGTTCGGCAGCAAAGCGGGCGACACGTTCACCGTGATCACCGTCGTGGTGGCCGCCGTCTGGGCTTTCACTTGCGCGTTCACGATGTGGTTGCTGGGCACCCACACGTTGCCGGTCGCAGACAACACACCAGCGGTTTCCAGTGGACCGGGCGATGATGCCGACGAAACGACCGACGGATTGAACATCCCCACCGGCGATTCGCTGGGACTCGGTGGCCTGTCGGTCGGCGACGATGCCAGCGGTTCGGCCAACGAGAATGTGCAACTGACGCCCGCCGACGGCGGTGACGCAGCGGCCGATGCCGATGCCGATACCGATGATCAGGCGACGGAATCAAACACCGAGACCGCGGCGGACGACGAAGCCGTCTCCGACGATGCGACGAACGGTGACGACGCGGGATCCCAAGACGGCGACGAACCGACCGAGACGGACGAATCCACGTCCGCCGAATAAGCTTCCACCCGCCCGATTGGCCCACGACGGCAATTGCGATTGATGACGACAGCCCAGTCCGACGGTCTCGCCCCCACCGCTAACGCCCCGGGCACATCCGGCGCCGGAATCCGCAGCATGACCGGGCAAGGGCGCGCCCAATGCTCGGCCGACTGTGGGACGGTGACCGTCGAAATCCGTTCGGTCAACAATCGCGGCATCAAAGTCAGTGTGCGAACCCCCGATTCGTTGGCGGATTTGGCCGCAACGGTCGAAACAACCGTTCGCAAGTGGGTCCACCGTGGGTCCTTCACCGTCAATTTGACGTGGCGTCCCAAAGAAACGTCGACCGCAGTGAAGGTCAACACCGACGTCGTGTCGTCGTACTTTCGACAAATCAAAGACGCGCAAACCCATTGCGGTGTGGACCAAGACATCGACTGGGTGGGATTGATGCAGTTGCCCGGCGTCCTGGTATCCGATGGCGCGACCGACCGAGTCGATCAAACACTTCGCGACCTGGTCAACACCACACTTCGGCACGCGGTCGACGCGTTGGACCAGATGCGCCAACGTGAGGGAGCCGAAATGGCGGCCAGCCTGACGTCCGACCTCGGCCGGATCGCCGGACACGTCGAAACCATCAAAGGCTTTGTCCCCGACACGGTTCAGCGATACCGGGATCGTTTGGAATCGAAGGTACGTTCGGCCATCGATGCGTATGACCTAAAAATCGATTCAATCGATTTGCTACGCGAGATCCAGATCTATGCGGACCGCGTCGACATCAGCGAAGAAATCACCCGACTGGAAAGCCACCTAAAGTTGTTTGGGCAGGTGTTGGGCGGTGATTCACTCGGGCAAAACGGTCCATCCACTTCATCGTCGACCGCCGGCCCGGATTCACCCAACCATTCACCGGCAGGACGCCGTCTGGATTTCGTCATTCAGGAAATGGTGCGGGAAACCAACACGATCGGCAGCAAGGCGTCCAATGCGGACGTGTCCGCTCAAGTGGTTGAGGTGAAGTGTGCTTTGGAACGAATGCGAGAAATGGTTCAAAATCTCGAATGACGCAGACTGAAATCATGTGCCACGGCGAACGCCAATCGATCGAATCGGGCAAGCGGCAACAACGACCGCCTGGAAACCCGATCGATCCCGTGGCTCGCTTGGTGGTCATCTCGGGCCCCAGCGGTGCCGGCAAATCGACCGTTCTCCGTCGATTACTGCGGGAATGCGACCTGCCGCTGGCGATGAGCGTCTCGGCGACCACCCGACCACCGCGTCCGGGCGAAGTGAACGGGGTCGACTATCACTTCTTGGATCGCGACGAATTTCGCCGTCGAATCGACGCCGGCGATTTCCTGGAATGGAAGGAAGTCTTCGGCCTGGGACACTACTACGGAACGCTTCGCTCGGAAGTAACGACTGGCCTAAAACACGGTCGCTGGGTAATTTTAGAAATTGACGTCCAGGGCGCGTTGGCCGTTTTCCAGGATTCCCGGTGGGATCCGGTCAGCTTTTTCATTCATCCCGGCGACATGAATGAGCTGGAACGACGGCTTCGGTCGCGCGGAACCGAAGACGAAACAAAGATCGTCGCCCGGCTGAAGACGGCCGCCCGCGAAATGAAATTCAGTGACCACTACCGGCATGAAATCATCAACGAGTCGGTCGATCATTCGGTCCAAGAAATCTGTGAGATCCTAAAGGAATACTGTAGCTAAACGATGCTTGAAGAACTGAAAGAAGAAGAGATCGTCAACAAGGTCGGTGGCCGATTCAAACTCAGCACCCTGATCCAAAAACGCTTGGTCCAACTGAACCAGGGAAGCCGCGCGTTGGTCAGCGTGGACACTCACGATAAAATGTCGATCGTCTTGCAGGAAATCATGCAAGACAAAATCGTCCTGAACACGGAAAACGAAGTTCAGGCCGTCGACGATTTGAACGCGGCGATCGCAGCGGCCGAAGGCCCGGATCTGGAAGCGTCTGACCTATGACCTCCGCGTCGTCACGGACGGTACTGTTGGCCGTCGGTGGCGGTATCGCCGCATACAAGGTTGCGACCGTCTGCAGCCGCCTGTCCCAGGCCGGCCATCAGGTCCGTGTCGCCATGACCGAATCGGCCACCCAATTCGTGGGTCCGGCAACCTTCGCCGCCCTATCCGGATCCGCCGTCGCCGGCGATGCGATCGATCCGCACTCCCGACCGCTGGGGCCCCACATCGAACTGGCCGATGGGATCGACTTGATGTTGATCGCACCGGCCACCGCTAATTTGATGGCCAAGTTTGCCGTCGGGATCGCCGACGATTTGATTTCCACGACCTATCTGCAAGTCACCGCGCCGGTACTGTTGGCGCCGGCGATGAGCGACATCATGTGGGAAAAACCGGCTGTCCAACGCAACGTTCAGCGTTTGCGGGACGACGGCTGTCATTTCGTGGGCCCCGAAACCGGATGGCTCAGTTGCCGTGCGTCCGGCACCGGACGAATGTCCGAACCTGAAACCATCGTCCAAGCCGCCCAAGACCTGTTGGCACCAACGAACACGAACTGAAATGACACTGCACGTCTTTGGGCACCGCAACCCGGACACCGATGCGATCTGCAGCGCGATCGCTTATGCCGATTTCCTCCAACGGACGACGCGTCCCGATGCGGTCGCCGGCAGCTGCGGCCCGCCAAACGAGCGGACCGAATTTGCACTTCGTAAAGCCGGACTGCAGCCGCCCCGCATCACGATGGACGTTCGTCCGGAACTGCGAGACATCTGTAAACGCGATGTCATCTGTGCCCGTTCCGACGAGGTGTTCTACGAAGTCTATCAGCGGATGAACCATCACGGCATCCGTTCGATCCCGGTGCTGGACGATTCGAAACACCTGATCGGCTTGGTCACGTTGCTGGACCTGTTAGAGCTGGTTTTCCAAGGCGGTGTCGACCCGATCCAATCACGCCAGGTTCGAACCAACCTGGATAAGGTCGTCAGCGTATTGGGCGGCAGTTTCCAGCACTCAATCGATACCGGCCGAAACGACGAATTGATCGTCACCGTCGGTGCGATGAGCGCCGAAGGTTTCACCCACCGGATGAAGCAGTTCCCCGCCGAACGTTTGCTGGTCGTCAGCGGCGACCGTCCGACCATTCAATTGCCCGCTCTGGAAATGGGCGTCCGGGGCTTGGTGGTCACCGGCGGCTACGAATTGTCCAGCGGTTTGCTGCACTTGGCCCAGGCACGTGGCGTGACGGTGATTTGCAGCCCGTTCGACACCGCCACGACAACCATGCGGATCAAAGCGGCACGACTGATCGATGAAGTCGTCGACCGTGATTTCATGTCGCTGCCGGGTAAACTGCCCGTAACGACGGCGCGCAACCAGATCTATCGGTCGCCACAAAGCGTGTTCCCGGTCTTGGAAGGGCCCGAATTAATCGGTGTGCTTAGCAAAAGCGACCTGGTGAACCCGCCCCAGCCGGAATTGGTCTTGGTGGACCATAACGAACTGTCCCAAGCGGTCGCCGGCGCCGAAGAGGCAGATATCGTCGAAGTCTTGGATCACCACCGCCTGGGCGGATCTCTCAAATCCAGCGGCCCGATGCGATTCTTTATGGAACCGGTCGGATCGACTTGCACCCTGGTCGCCCAGAAATTTCGCACCGCCCAAATTGATCCATCCCCCGGCATCGCCCTATGCATGGCGTCGGGCATTATCAGCGACACGCTGTTCCTCAGGTCGCCAACCGCGACCGAAGCCGATCGCGAAATTTTGGATTGGCTGCAATCCCTGTGCGATGTGGATCTGAAAGAATTCGCCGATGAGTTCTTTCAGGTCGGTTCGGCACTGCGCACATGCACGCCGGAGAAAGTCGTCCGCGAAGACTGCAAGGAATTCGAAGAAGCCGGGCGTCAATTTTCGATTTCCCAAATCGAAGAAATCGGCTTCGACCTGTTCTGGCAACGACAAGATGAATTGGCCGCCGCGTTGGAAGCCATGGCGGCGGAAAACGGTTACGAATTCTCGGCACTGTTGGTCACGGACATCGCCAGCAACGGTTCGCTTCTGTTGCTAAGCAATGAACCGGAGGGATGGGACGAAATCAACTATCCGCAACTGGAAGACAACCTGTACGAACTGAAGAACGTTGTCAGCCGAAAGAAACAGTTGCTGCCGTTGATCATCAGCTTGCTGGAAACGGCTCCCGCCACCCCGAACTGACCCATGGGCCGCGATGTGGGTCAGTTCGCGGCGATCATCACATGGGTATCCTGCAGCAACGTGCCTGATTCGAATTGCACGTTCTTTGCCGCGATCGTGTACTCAGCCATGGACTGATAGTAACGTGTTTGCGATTCGCTTAATCGGCGTTGTGCATCCAACAGTTGCTCCAAACTGATCGGCAGTCCCGCTTCGCGATTGGCTTCCAGTGCGTCCAAAGCATCCTTGGCAGCCAAGTAACGGTTCAGGTTGGTTTCCGTTTGCACAAACGCGCGATCAGCCTCGGCGACACAGGCCACCAGATCGTGCAGCACCTGACGTTCCTGTTCCTTCAACAACGCTCGTTCGCGTGCGATGTTCAGCTTTGCATTGCGGACCGCAGCGTGGGCTTGGCGGAATCCCACCGGCATGCGGAATTCCACGCCGGCTTCATACTCCTGATAGTCCATCGATCCAAATTCTTCGAACGCTGAATTGTCGCCAGCAAGTTGCTGTCCAAGACCTCGCAGGCGGTAGATGGTCACCAAATCCAGTTCGGGCAACAGGAAATTCTTCGCCGCCAACAACTCCATTTGTCGTCTGGCGACCAACAGACGCTGCTGTTGCAGTTCGGACCGCAACCGAATCGCTTCCGCCGTCAGGGATTCGACATCGAAGATGATCGGTGCCGTCAAAGGGTCGTCCACGCAACGCAACAATTCTTCGTCGCCGATGGAAAGTCCGATCAGCAACCGAAGCCGTCGTTCGGCGGCCAACACACCGCCAATCCCGGCGAATGTCCCACCGCTGGTGGAATTATTGACTTGGGTCCGTTGAATCAGCTTTCCTGCAATCGCATCCTGATATTCGCTCAGGAATCGATAGTACTGTTCTCGGGCAAGTGCTTCGGCAGACCCACCGCGTCGGTTGGATGCCTTTTGCGCTTCATAGCTTCGCCACGTTTGCCGGCTGCGTTCCAGCGCGGCCCGTTTGGCATCCACGTCACGATAGGCAAACGCCAGATCCCAATAGGCGTTGATCACATTGCTGACGTAATCGCGTGCATCTTGGCGAAACTTCGCGGTGCTGATGTCGTTGTCCGCCTTGGCGATCAGAACGCCGTTGTACACGCCGGGAAGGGCCGCCGGTCCTGCGATCCGGTTGAAGGCCACGCCGGCACCCTGCAGCAGCGGTTGACGAAGCTCGGCATGCCACTGGGTCTGCCAGGCACTGGGCGTCAGGTTGCCCGTGGCATTGTTGGCGTCGTAGTCGGTGACGCTTCGCAAAGCAACTTCGGCACCGGTTGCCCCGCGTTTGGAAAGCTGAAAGACATAGTCGTGGGTGTCTTGCTTGAACGCATTGGCTCCCCCGCCGAAAAATCGGTTATTGAACCGTCGATCGTTGTTTTGCCATTTGCCAAACGCGTACAACTGGGCATCAAAGGCGCTAAGGGCGGCTTCGATACTTTGCTGCGGATCAGTTTGCACCAACTGAAGCGTCTGATCGGACGCCAACTGCTCAGGCGCCCGTAGCACCGTGGCGTTCAGGTCACGCAGCACCTGCGTGTTGGTCATCGCGATTTGGATCACTTCCAACAAGGTCACATCGCGATAGGACGCCGATTCAAAAGCCTCCGGGTCCCGCAGCGTCATCGGCATCGGAGGTGGTTCGGGGTAGACCTCCGGCGGCGCACCGGCGTCGACGTCGCACATGATCGCATCCACGCACCGGGTGTCGTTGCCGATCGTTTCCGGAACACTGCGATAGGCCCGACAGCCCACGCCCGCGGTGATGACAGCGGCAACCACCAGCCACGCAATCCCCGGCCAGCCGGTGACGACGAATCGGCGCTGTTGAAACCCCGCGGAAATGCCCCGGGATCGACGGTCGGATCGGACGATGAATCGCGTCATGGTCTTTTGAATCGGACGCCGGCCAGGCCGGCTGATACGCATCATCGTTATTGTTCGTCCGACCGGTACGACCGTATCCAATCATTCCGTCACGAAACGCGCACGTGAAACGGATGTCGGCTGTTTCACGATTCACTGCGACTGGATTTCAAAGGCTGTTGGTTAGACTGGATGTCGACCATGGCTCCGCAAAACGTCTCCCATACCGCCGGTCGCGACGCCGCCACGTCTCGCGACACTGCTACCTGGACCAATGTCGCCGCCAACGCGATCGACCAGCTGGACGTTGCTGCGCAGACCGCCACCAAGCTTCAACCATTCTTGGACAACGCACTCGGTGTTGTCGTCCAGACCGTCGGCGCGACCCGATGCACCTTGTCGCTGCTGGAACAAGGTGTCCCCCGCGTGCTGGCCAGTCGCCTCGCGTCCGATCCGTCACCGTCCGAAACTCCCGCGACGACCACCACCACGGCACGAATCCGACGGGCGGACGTTTCCCCAGATACCGCCTTGGAACTGATGGCACAATGGCCACAGGGGCACCGCTTCGCCGCAGCGTCGCAATCGACCATGACGGACGTTGATCAGCAGCAACCGGTCGACGAGTTTCTCACGTCAGTACTGCAACTGTGTCAAACCGTCTTTCTGAAAGACCAGTACGCGCGATACCGGACCTTCACGCCCACCGCATCTCCGGACGAATCATCGACCTCATCCGGCCGAAAACAAAAGATCCGGCTCGCCACCGTTTTGATCATCGCCTTGGGATTGATCGGCATCGTTCCGGTACCGTTCCACTTACCCGTTGACGGCGTGATTCGGGCCAAAAATCAGTTTGGTATCTATGCCCCGGTGTCTGGCAGGATCGCCGAGGTTGCGGTCACCGACGGCCAGAACGTCAAAGAAGGCCAAGTTTTGCTGGTGTTGGAAAATGCCGATCTGCAACTGCGCCGCAGCAACGTGATCGGTGAATTGGCAACCGCGGAAGCCGAGCTGACCAGTTTGCGGGCCGGATCCTCAAAGGCCTCCGGCGAATCCGATCCCAACCAAGGCCTTCGGCAATCGGTGCTGCGCACAAAAATCGATGCGCTGCGAAAGCAGGTCGAACTGGCCAATCAAATTCACGAGACCTTGACGCTGCGTGCACCCATCACAGGACGCGTGAACAGCGATTCGACATGGAATCATCGTACCGGCCAGAACATCGCAGCGGGCCAGTGGTTCATGGACATCGTGTCCGATGACGAAGGTTACGTTGCGGTCATGTCGTTGCCCGAACGTCAGTTTGGATACCTCGGCGATGAAAGGATCCCCTGCGACTTTCGATTACGGTCCGCCCCCGAATCCAACCTATCGGGAACCGTGCAAACGGTCGCCGATACGGTGTCCCTTCGCCCCGACGGAACATCAGTCGTTGAGATGACGATACCGGTGGATTCGAATAACGGCCTGCGAAACGGGGCCGAAATCGTTGGTCACATCACTCCGGGGCGGCGTCCGCTTGGATTTGTCCTTTTCCGGCCCATCATCGAAGCTTTCAGGAACCAGCGATGGTGAAGCGACTTTCGATCGTTACGTTGGGTATGTCCGCAGCCTGCGTTGTGCTGTCCCGCCCCTGTCTTGCCGAAGACGCACACCACCGTATCGGCGGTTTGGTCGTCGTCGCAGTGGATTCAGCAGCGGTGTCTTCATCGATCGAGGGGCGCGTGGAATCCGTTCAAGCCGTCGAAGGCGATGACGTTTCGCAGGATCAATGCGTCATTTCGCTGAACAGCTTCGAAGCCGATCTGCGTCATCGATTGGCGAAAAGTAACGTTCAAATTGCTGTTGAACGGTCGTCGAAGAATCGCCAAACCGCGGCCGCCGAAATCGCATTACGCGAAGCCAAGCAGTTATTGGATGAATTCCTTTCGACCCAAGAAATCAATCAACGCAAAGCCGAAAACGATCTGTCGATCCGAGCCGCCGAAAAAGCAGAATCGGTCGCACAAAACGAACTCGAACGCGCCCGAAAGGCACGCGAGAACTTCTCCGCTTCGATATCTGAATCCGAGATTGATGCGTTGGAGTTGGCCTATCAAAACCGCCAATTGGAAACTCGACAAGCCCGATTTGAACACAGTCTGGCACAACTGGACGTTGCCGCAGGAAAACGTCGAATCGACACGCTGCAAACCCGCATCGATGCGGCAGAACAAGCACGCATCGAATCCGCATCGCTGGATCAAATTCTGCGCTGGCAGGCCGAAATCGAACAGCATCAAGAAAAATTGGCATCGCTGCATCTGAATCAACACCGGCTGACATCTCCCATCACCGGCACCTTGGTATCGGTAGCGGTCCATCCCGGTGATTGGATCGAGCAGGGGCAAACCGTGGCACGTGTCGTGAATTTGCAGCGTTTGCGGGCGGAAGGATTTATCCCTTTTGCAGATGTCGAATCACTTCGCCGAACTTCCAATCTGAACATCAAGATTCAAGTGGCAGGCGGCGAAACCGTCACCGTAAAACCAACACGCCAGTTCATTAGTCCGGAAATCGATCCGATCACCCAGGAAACACGTGTCTGGTTTGAATTCCCGAATCCGGAACGCAGGATCAAACCAGGCCTTTCGGCGATTCTGACGATGGGTGCGCCGTGAAAGTCCGTTCAATCTCTGCTAGGGCAACACAACTCTCCGGTGCATCCTTTCGTCTGAACCGAAAATTAGTTCATCGAAAGATTCGATTCGGTCGGAAAACGACTTGGGTGGTCAAGCGAATCGCCGACGAGGCTTTTTTTTACTTTGATGAAGCGGAACACTGGATCCTTCAACAACTGACAAGTCCACTGACCATCGGCCAATTGATGGACCGCTGTCGCAACAACATGCGGGACCAAGCTCCGTCACCTGGCGCACTTTCCGAGTTCGTCCGAATGCTGGCCGGCAACCATCTGTTGTTGGTCGGAAACGAAAGACCAATCGCAGACGATGTCGCATCGCCAAGTCGTCGTCATGATTACTCGCTTCATCCATTGGCGCTGCGTTTGCCTGGAATCGACGCCAGCCAATTTTTCGACTGGGCCGCCACATGCACGCGATTCATCCCCCGTTCCTTGGCCTTCGGCATCTACCTGACACTCTTGGCCATCGCAGGCGGTGTGGCATGGACCGACTTTCCCGCCCTGGTTACAGACATCCGCGGCGCAGCACAGCGCATGCCCACGCAGTGGGTTTGGTTCATCATGGCCCTCGCGTTGGCAAAAGTGTGTCATGAAATTGCACACGCATCGGCTTGTCATTTGGCCGGCGGGCGATGTCGAAACGTCGGCGTCATGTTTCTGTTCGGTGTCCCCTGTTTGTACTGCGATGTCAGCGATGCTTGGCTAATGCCACAGCGATGGCATCGTGTTCTGGTGTCTGCCGCGGGCATGATGGCCGAATGGTTCATCGCCGCCATCTGTGTGTTGATATGGTGGACCAGCCAACCGGGAATTCTTCACGACACCGCGTCATTGTTGATCATGGTTTGCACGGCCAGCACGCTGGTTTTCAACGGCAATCCGCTGATGCGTTATGACGGGTATTTCATTTTGTCAGACCTTTGGGGAAAGCCAAACTTGGCTCAGCGATCAACGACCGCACTGCGTGAATTCGCATACCACCTATTTCACGGCAGTCGTGATGCATCGCTCGCTTGCGAACACGACGACGACGACACCAGCGTTGCCCTATTGGTCTATGGACTTGCCAGCGTTTTGTACCGTGCGTTGGTCCTATCGTTCATCAGCTTGGTTGCGATGCGTTGGGTCAGCGGCACACCTTGGTTTTGGCCGGTAACATTGCTGATCATCGCGACCGTTGTACGCGTGTTTTTCGCCAGGATCGGTAAACAAGACGATGCCGATACCGCACCAAATCGTTCATCGCATGCCGATCCCGAACAAACGCGACGCCCCATGATGGTCGGCGCCGCAATCGTGGCCCTGTCACTTGTGGTGCTGGTCGTTCCGTTGCCACGCACACTATCGGTCGACGGTGTCGTGCTTCCGGACAAGCACCAGGAGATCCGGCTGTCCGGATCAGGCCGGATCATTGATGCGGTCCGGCCCGGCATTGTGCTGGAACAAGATCAAACCATTCTGCAAGCTGACGATTGGGTCAATCGCTGGGAACTGCTGCGCTGCGACGCTGCCACGGATTCGATTCGGAATCATATCAACGCGATCCGGTTGATGCGAACGCAGAATCCGGTCCTTTCACAACAGCTTCCGGCGTTGACTGAACAACTGCACGCGTCCATCACGCAATCGCAGACCCTGCAATCGCAATTGAAACTGATGCATCTTCGGGCCGAAGCCGGCCAGATGGTTTTTGACACACAGAAAGTGATGCCTTCGCGGGATCAAAAACAACGACGTTGGATCGGGTCACCGTTTGCATCCGAAAATCGTGGATGCGTTGTCCCTGCCGGGCAGAGTCTTGGCTTGGTGGGAGATGCAAACAAACGTATTGTCCAATTGGCACTTCCACAGGAACAGTTGGACCTGGTCCGTATCGGCCAGCACGTCAGAATTCCGCTATCAGGGCGAAGCGATCCTGCTGAGGGAACGATTCGTTCGATCGCACAAATGCCAAGTACCGGTTCCGGGATGTCGCTTCGATCGGCGATCGATTCATTCAATGTCGATTTGCCGGCGGCTCAAGCACGGGCAGCAAACTCTTACCAGGTCAACGTAGAACTGGATGCATCGATCTTCCATCGGCCGTTGCCGGTTCACCTGTCCGTGGTTGGCCGAATCGAATTACCCAAAGCCGCGATCTATCAACGTGTGTGGCGATTCTTGATCGAAAACTTTTCGTATTGATCGTGGGTTCGCATGACGCAAAGCCGCCACTTCGAACGATTAAGGATTCATGGACCAAACCGAAATCCGTCCTTCGCGATCCGCGGTCAAAACGTGTTTCTGATCTGGCGAAATGTCGACATCAGTCAACGGTTGGTTGTGCCGGCGAATCTCGATCAACTCACGCCCCTCGGTGGACGTCTGGTCCTTGGCGACGGCATCCAACATCGGGTCCCAAATCCGTAATGATTCATCATCACTGACCGACAACAGACGTAAATTGGCGTCTTCGTTGCCGTGAAAAACGACGCCTTCGACAGATTCGGCGTGCCCACGAAACACAATGGGCACACGCCACTGGACGTCATTGATGCCTGGAATCGGCCACATTCGCACCAACCGGTCGGCTCCTCCGCAAGCGACCCAACGCCCGTCGGCCGAGAACCGACCACACAAAACGGCGCCCGCTTGTGGTATGTCCATCAACACGTCCGTCTTCTTCGCAACGATGTCATGGACCACCACTTCGCCGCGATCCGTTGTGACCAACAAACGGCGACCATCGACCGAGAAAGTTAACGACAGGGGGCGGCCCAACGTTACCGACCATTGCCCCGCATCAATCAATTCCAAAGTCTCATCGCTTTCACGATACTTCCACTGACGCACCCGACCGTCATCACCACCGGTCACCAGAACGTCTGGTGACGATGCGGGTCCGAACTGTAGACAGCGAACGGCACCCTCGTGCGGCGATTCCAACTTTGCCACCGCGCGGCCCGTTTCCACATCCCAGATTTTCACGCTGCGACTTGCGGTCGCCACACGAGTGGAATCGGCGGAAAAAGCGACGTCGGTGATGGCACCGTGCGAACGGTAACTGCGCATATGCTGATATGTGGTGCAGTCCCACAGAAACGCCGCGCTTCCGTGCAGCGTTAGAAGCTGATTGGGCGATATCGGCAAGACGGCCCCCGGATCGGGCAATCGCATGGGCAACTCGAATCGTCCACGACGCTGGGCAAACGTCGCGTTGTCCACCAACGACTTGTCGTCATCGATGCGTGCTGTCTGCACATGCCACAGGTCAATCTGCGAAGGCTCATCGCCGCGGGGCGTGAACAATACCGCCAACCGACCGTCCGAATCGTCAAAGCAGGCATCGACAATTCCTGGTCGTCCACCGTTGACCGATTTTGCATCTCGCGGTATTTCCAATCGCGTCAGCATCTGTGACGCTCCGGTGACCGAATCCACAAGCACTGCTTGATGCACGACGGAATCGACCTTGGCCAATTCCGTCACCACCGCCAAGAATCGTTTATCCGGTGATAACGACAATCCCACCGCGGCACCGTCTTGAGCGTAGGTCTGCACCACTTGCCGGCTTTCCAAATCCCAGCGACTGACGACGCCATCATCGGTTGCGATCCAGGCCGATGATCCGTTGACTGCAAACGCGATGGCGTGAATCCGAAGCCCCAAACGATCGTCCCAAGGTTCACCGATTGGTTTTCCGGATTCGCAATCCCACTGAATTAGCCGACCCGCGCGATCGCCGGTCAATAAGGTTTTGCCATCATCCGATATCGCTACCGCCGAAACGGATTCTTGGTGCCCGCCCAATCGGTGCATCACGCGAGGATAACTGCTCTGCCCCGGCGGTATTTCCCAAATCAGCGCACGATCATTCTTGGAACTGGACGCGGTCACCATTCGACGTCCGTCACGGGAAACAGCGACCACATTTCCGATGCCCGTTCCCGACGCGGTGGTCAGTTCTGTTCCCTTTTTCAAATCCCACAACCGAACCATCGCATCGGCGGCACCGACAACCAACCGCCCATACCGACGATCCAATGCCATGGCCATCGCACGAAAATCCGTACCTTCGTCAAGCCGAAGTGTCGCCGCCAGCGCGGCGTCATCCGATTCTGAAGCGGTTCCCATCGTACGATCGTCGGTGACCCAAAGATCGTTTTGCTGATCGTAAGAAAGCAACCTTGCGGTACGATCACGCCCCGCTGTCACAATCCGATCCGAAGCCGGAGAAAACCGTGCCGCCCAGATGGCATCGTCCTGCACCTGGATCAAACCGGATGATCCGGTTTGATTTTCTGATTCACCATCAGCATTA
Organism: Crateriforma conspicua; assembly: GCF_007752935.1. Taxonomy (NCBI): domain Bacteria; kingdom Pseudomonadati; phylum Planctomycetota; class Planctomycetia; order Pirellulales; family Pirellulaceae; genus Crateriforma; species Crateriforma conspicua. Next base: position 6,467,643 of record NZ_CP036319.1, read on the forward strand.
CTTGGCTTCTTTGATACCTGACTGACCAAAGTCCTAAACGCACGGTATGACCGCACGGATGCTTGATCGTCATCCGAATCAGGCATGGGTTCCACGTCGGGCTTTCGCAGATCCCAGAGCCGAACCGTCATGTCCTTGGATGCAGAAATCACCATTCCCTGCCCCTCGTCCCAGTATTCCGCCGCAACCACCGCACCGCCATGGCCACGGAACGACCGCTGAAACTGTCCGACGGGTGGTTGATCGACGCCGGATGCCTGGACCCGCCAAAGCTTGATCAAATAGTCATCACCGCTGGTCACCAAATGCTGACCGTCGTCGGAAAAAGAAACCGACAAGACTTTGGAGTCATGTGCCGCGTCTTGCGCGCGGTCTTCGCGACCGGAACCAACGTCGGGATCGACCAAACGAGCCGACGGCACAACGGACTTGGAACTTGACTGTTTGGGCACCGAAGCCATGTCCCCCGCATTGCCTGCGGTCTCTGGTGCAAGCCCCTGCACGGCCCGTTGGATTTCAGAAACGAGGTCCGATTGCGCAACGGCTTTCGGGTCCCAAAGAAACACGACACCTGACTGGTCGCCAGACGCCACCAAAGATCCGTCACGCGTCAGGCAAACGTCCGTCACGGGTGATTCATGCTGATCATATACCCCCACACGATCGAACGAGGTTCCATCATTATCAATCGACCACAATACGATTCGTCCCATCGTCTGATCGGCGATGGCGGCGGCAACCAAAACATCGGATTCCCGCGCCACGGCATCAAACGCCACGACCGGCGCCAAGTGCCATAGGACCGACGTTTGATCTTCGGACGAACCGGATCGCACGCGAATCGTTCGGTCAGTCCCCGCGGACAGGATCCAGTCGTCACGACGATCGGGGAACGACAACAACATGGATTCCGTCACCCGTCCGTTGTGGCTGAGCATCGATCCAGACGATATTGGCCGCTCCTGCGATCGATCCATCAGATCGACGGTTCCCAGTTCTGTTCCCACTAGCAGTCGATTCCCGTCCGCCGCGATCGCCACGTCGCTAGCAACATCTCCTTGGGACGTTGCAAAAGCCGGCTGCATGCGTAGGCGTTGTCCCTGGCGATTCAAAGTCACGACGCGACCGTCGGCCAGCGCGACGGCAAAATCACCCGCGTTCTTGGACATCGATAGGTCTTTCGCCGGCGATTCCAGTTGCACGGTTTCGGCCGCCTGTTGGGTCACATCGGACAACCACTGCAGCTCGATGGGCAACTCGCCCGTTTTCCCTTCCCGCCGCCGCTTTTCGATCAATTCATCAACGATGCGACGAGCCTCATCAAATTCATTCTGGTCCACACGTGCTTTGGCAAGGCCGATCTGAGATCGATAGTATTCTTGTTCGACCAAACGCCGGGCAAGCTCCGTTTCCCTGCGAGCCTTGACCGCTTCATTCCTGGCAACGACCGCTTTGTTCTTTTCTTCGACGGCGATCTTTTTCTGCTCTTCTTCGTTCTGCTTTGCCTTCAAGGCTTCGTCCCGAGCCGTTTCCGCATCACCACGCGCAATCGCCTCTTTGTCCTTTGCCTTTTCCGCTTGTTCGCGTGCTTCAATGGCTTCTTGTCGTGCTGCCTCTGCCTCCACTCTCTTCGTTTCGGCGACTTGGGCATTGGACCGAGCCTCTTCCGCGTTAGCTCGAGCCAACTCTTCGTTTTCCCTGGCCAAGTTCGCGTTGTGTTCGGCCAAGCCTCGTTGCTGGTCGATGAAGTAGATCGCCGCCGCCCCACCGACCAGGATGAACGCCAGCATCGCTGCCGCAGCCTTTTTCAACAGCGTCAACCGAGACGCATTCAGCTCTCGTTCACGAATGCCATCTTTCAGCCGCTTGATCAAATCGACGTGATCGGGATCGTTCTCACTGAGTAGCGATAACCCCAAATCGAAGTCGCGGTTGCGATAGGCCGCTTCGGCATGTTCGACGCGTGCCTGAGACAATCCCAACTTGGCTTGCCGGTTGCCTTCCCACAAAACCAACGCTTCTTCGAAACCGAATTCAGCCCTCGCGAACGACGAATAGTCCTCGGTCTGCCCTGCACGCTGCAAATCATCTTTGGCACGTTTGGCCAAGGTGATGCTTTCGGCGTGATCGCGGTATTGTCGAATCGCGTCCTGAAAACTGGGCACATCGGGATATCGATCGGCCGGATTGGTGGCCATCGCCTTCAATGCGATGTCCATCAGTTCGCCACGATAACGATCATCAAAAGGCCGAATTTCATTCGACGCGACCGCTCGTAAACAAAGGCTGACGTTCGCAGCATTGTGGGGCGGATTACCGGTGATGATCATGAACAGCGTCGCACCAAGCAGATAGATATCTGCTGCCGGCCCGATGCGATCGACCGGCCCGACCGCCAATTCAGGCGCCATGAACGACGGCGTCCCGCCCAGGCCGTGCGATGGCGTGATCGAATCCAGTTTTTCGAACTCGGGCTTCGCCAACGCCAAGCCCCAGTCCATCACCAACACAACACCGAAGTCGCCCAACATGATGTTTTCGGGCTTGATGTCACGGTGCACCACGCCCCGAGTGTGCGCGAAACCGATTGCGTCGGATGTCCGCAACAAGATCTCAAGATTCTCATCCAACGTCTTTTCGGCAATCACGTCGGACCAGGGCGTCCCGACGACCCGCTTCATCGCGTAAAAGACAGTGTTGTCACCGGTGACAGCGACATCATGGATGGGAACGATGTTCGGGTGATCCAAATCACCGGTCACAACGGCTTCGGACAAAAACTGTTGCCGACGTGATTCCTCGACGTGTTGCAGTTTGCCTTGTTTGCGAAGCTTGGATCGCTTGGCCTTGTCCAACGGGCGGATGACTTTGACGGCAATCAACCGGTCCAGCGAACCTTGCCGAGCGACGAACACATTGCCCATCCCACCCTTGCCCAGAAGGCGGATCAAACGATAGTCCGACAACTGGTCATCATTTTGCATGGGCGTCACCATGTGACGCTTGTGCAAAGCCAATTTTTGCTCACTGATGGACCGGTCGATGGCCGGCTTCATCTTGGTGGGCGCGTCGTCGGCGACGAACTCGGCGGAGATTTGGCCCCAAAAATCTTGCTCCTCATCGCTCAACTGACGTGGGCTGATCGTCTGCCCGAGATTGTCGTCCTCTAAGACACTCGGTTGCCCATCCGCATCGTCCGCCGGATCCACAACCAACGAATCCAGCGCCACATCCATGGTGTGAACATCATCGGGATCCTGAAACTCCATCGTGGACTGGTCAGAACGCGAATCGTCCACGCCCAGTTCAAAGTCCACGGTTCCCGAATGCGGATCACCCTTTGAATCCGGTGCGTCCAATTCCGCGGTCGCGTCGCTGGACAAATCCACCGTTCGATTTTCGTCACTTGGATCGACGAGGCCGGAAGCCATGACGGTCTCCGAACCGGCAGTTTCATCCAACCGTTTGGTCGCGTCTAAATCCACCGTTTCATCAATGCGTGTGGTGGCATCCAGATCGACCGTTTCATCCAACCGCTTGGTGGCGTTTGGATCCGATTCATCCGTCGAATCCGTAGCCGCGGGGACGACATCGACGGTTTCATCAATACGCCGCGTCGCGCTCAAATCGGTGGTTTCATCCAACGCCTCCATCGGAACCGACAGCTTCGCTGGCGTGAAATCGACGGTTTCATCGATTTGTTTGGTGGCGTCTAGATCGTCTTCTTTGCTGGACGATTCGGCGTCCGCGTCGGGATCAATTCCCACCGTTTCATCCAAACGTGTGGTCGCATCCAAATCAACGGTTTCATCCAACTTCGCTGTGCGATCCAGATCGTTTGCCGACGAATCGCCGGTCGCGCGTTCGCCGGGCTTCGCACTGCCAGATCCCGTCGCTGCAACATCCGGTGTGGGAACGTCTTGGTCATCAGGACCGCAATGGCCATCGCCGTCCGGTTGGTTCAGATCAACGGTTTCATCCAATGACTCCGGACGTCGACTGGGATCATCGTCTTGTCGACCCGGTTCCCTATGCGGATCGTTCGGTGATCGTTGACCGTCGCGAGACATTTAGAGCTAACCTAAACAAACAATTGTTCGATGAATTTGGTACGGGTTCATGTGATCGCATCATGAGGTGCCGGGGCTTTGATCCCCAAACCCTGCGGCGATACGACGCAAAAAGCGAGATGAATGAGAAAAGGGTTGAACCGGGGCATCATCCGGCGGCAAAGATTCAGCATCCTCGTCTTCATCCGGCCAAAATGAATCGACCGGCGGCTGATCCACACCGGCATCACCCGATTCACGGTCTTCGCTTGGGCCAGCCGATGCCTCCTGGGAATTCGATATTTCGTCCCCGTTTCCATCCGAACCGTCGGTGGCATCCAGCGGCGTCAGCTTCAGGGTACCGCCATCCAGATCGTCGTTCAAAATCACCGGACGACCGCCACGCAAATCGACTCGCAGAATGGAACGTTCGTCGTCGTCACCGGCAACGTATTCAATCTCATAAGCTCCATCGGGAAGCTGCCGGAACAATCGCTGAAGTTTTTCGAAATCCAAGATGTCGTCGGGCAAGCGAATCGGTTCGATCAAATCCGGCGACGCGGGATCTGGCGAAAGTGTTCGCAATTGAAAGTATTCATCACTGATCGAAACGTTCAACGATGTGCTTTCGGACGTTTGAAAGCTGGCATCTGTGACAAAAGTGGTTTCCGTCTGTCGCACAATGGTGGGCAATTCCACCGGTTCGGGAATCACATCACGAACGGGAAAAAAGGCGACCGGGACGTCGACCTGTGGGATCACGAAAAACGCCCTTCCGTTTTCTAAAATCGGCCCCGCCGGGTCCAACGTCAACGGATTGTCGGTCGATGTGACCAGTCGGCCATCGACTGGAAGCGGCAGGTCGCTGCCTTGAAAAATGCGATCCGCCTGGATCTGTATCGACTCGTGGTGTGACACCGAAAAACGAACCGCCAAAGGATCGGTTGCACTTTGCCGACCATTCAATGTTGAATTCAGAATGTCCGATTCAAGATAAACATGACTCACCTGCGCCGTCGCACCGTCACCGGGAAGATTATCGACGCGCTGAAAACGATCCGCCGGAGCCCCCCAGTCGATCATCAACGTCAAACCGGTTTCGCCTTGGGTTCCGATGTCAACGCTTAGCGTTCCCTCCGCATCATTCAAGTTCGCTTGAGACAGAATATTGGTGCTGACGGAATCGAAATCATAAAACGCGTCCGCTACGACTCCCTCACCCGGATAGGGCGTGAACTGGCGTGCAATCCCCACACCCTGCCCCGTCATGATTTCGAAATCATCGCCCAGCGAAACGGTGTCCGCTTCGACATCGACCGCTCCGCCGGTTGTTGCATCGGCATGAAGTTGAACCGAATCACCCACAATCCAGCTGTCACCCATCCGCAACCGAATCGTGCCCGACGTTCCGCCTGCAACGATCTCCGGATCCGCTTTTCGATCGTTGCCGTCATTGGTCGCGTCAAAGTCGTCGATCACGATGTCGTCGGCGGCTCGAATGTCGATGCCTCCGTTGCCGGTTCGAATGACGCCCGAATCGTCACGAGAATCACCAGACGCCAAGCGAACGGAATCGGTTTCGGCGATCAGCAAATCTCCAGGATTGGTTCCATCGACCGATGCAACCAGATCGGCGACAGCGGTAGTTAGGGCAATTGACTCGGCCTGATCCGCGACATCATTGCCCGCAACCACCACCAAATCATCGGCGGCGACCGAAGCCGTTTGTGAATCAACGACACCCACGACGGGATCGATCGACAACACGTCATCCGCGGACACCAGCCGAACATCGGCGTTTAAGTCGGCTTGAACCCGACCGACCAAAAGATCGCTTCCAGTCCCGGTGGTTTCCAAGCGGATGTCGCGACTGTCGGCTGAACCATCGGCACCGTCTGATCCGAATTGATTTTCCGAGTGAACCAGTATGGCTTCCATCGTGCCCGCCGAGCGCACATCAATCCCGCCATCGACGGTCTGCAAACGTTGGATACGAATAGAATTAAGTTCGTCGATCGCCACTGCGCCGGAGGAGGACACGAAGCCATCAAGCGTCTGCACCTGCGTCTCAATTGCGTCCCCATCGCCAATCCCTGAATGTGACCGGATGACAACGCCGCCCGATTCGGCCACAAGGTCAATGCTGCTGTCGCCTCCGTCTTGAATGGCACCGTCAGTGCTTGTCACTTGTATGGCATCATTTTGGCCTGAACCGCTGACCACGGTGCCCAACATAATGTCCGAACTGGCCGTCAACCGGACGACATCCTCAGTGGCGATGACAGCCGCGCCATCCTCCATGCGAATTTCCCCCAAACTTCCGGGGGCGTCGCCCGCGGTCAGCCGTACTTGCCCCGGTGATTGCACGTTTGCACCGGCGGGCAAAACAAGGCTCGCTTGATGATTCGCCACATCGATCCCACCGGATGCGCTGACGTCCACCAATCGAACATCACCCGCCCCGACGCGATCAACACGGATCGAGCCTCCGTCGGCTCGCAGTTGCGAAACTTCCGCATCGGCCGATCCTGACCAATCCAATGCGATGTCACCATCGGTCGTGACTGCATCCAAGGTTCGCAAGTCGGCCAGACGCATCGGCGTGACGCCGCCAATGCCCTCGTCGGCACGCAAAATCAATCCGTCCGCGTCGATTCGGGCGTCGGCACCGTCAATCGCATCGATACGTTGCGCCGAAAGTTCGACATTCTCGCCAGCGTCCACCGCCCCCACCTGCAATGCGACATCGCTGTGTAGCTGAATCGAGCGACCGGCAACAAGCCGGTCCACAACGTCGATTTGGTTGCCGGGCTGCGAAAAATCAATCGCCCCGTCGGCATACACCGACAAGCGATTCATGTCGATCGTCTGACCGCTCGCCTGCTGAACATCACCTGCAATGGGTTGCGTCGGTTCGCCAATGATCAGTGTTTCGGCCTGCATCGTTCCCAGACGGACGGTGGTTGCATTTCCCAACACAATTCCGGCGGACTTGAGATGCACCCCCGTCAGGTCCAACGGATCTGACGACGCGTCGACCAAGATCTGATCCACAGCATTGATCGCTCCATCGGTCCCCGATACCGGCCCCGTCACGGTGACGTTCGTTGCCGTCAAAGATGAATCCAACAGAGTTTCGGTGGCCTGCAGCTGGACGTCATCCGCAACGCTGACATCACCAGTCAAAATGATTTGATTGCCAGCCACGACATCCAAATCACCTTGCACCACCAACGAATGTTCGATGCGAACAGAATCCCCCGAGCGAATCAACAAAGAATCATCGCCGCCGGTGGACGCCAGCTCCGATTCAATGATTAGATCCTGGTCGGTTACCAAACTGACATCACCTTCGAACGTCGTCGGCACCGACAGCACAAGATCCTCCGACGTCTGCAACTGCAGGTCGATCAATTCCATCTGGCCCGCGTTGACGGTGAAGTGATTCGCGGTGATGTCGGAACGAATCGAAACAGTGGAATCAGGCGAATCAATCGCCAGGCTTCCGCTGACGTCGATCGTATCGCCCGACAATTGAATTTGATTGCCACCACGAATGGTCACATCGTGCAAGGGTTCCCCCACGGATCGGTCCACATCCCCGAGGTTCAGATCGGCTGTGTTTCCCAGTTGAAACGTCAATGAACTTTCGACGTTTGTCGCGGCGGTCGATACACCGGTTAGTTCCACCAGTCCTTGCGTCGCTTGAACGGTCACGTCTCCCGAGACGACCAACATTCCATCGATTCGAATCGATCCGTTGCCCAAATCCACCAACGTCGGCTGATCGGGCTGGCCCACATCCGTTCGCCCCGTGATCGTCAGACGATCACCTTGGGCGTCAAAGGCCCCCGAGCGTGGCGCCAAAACGACTTGCTCCGAATCGATCGTCACTTCGTCGGCGGAACTGCCGTTGACGACGGGCGATTCCAAAACCACACGATCCCGGCCGTCGCCGCCCGTCACGTCGATGTCCAATCCGTCGATCAAAGGTGTCACCGCGACATCATCACCGGCTCCCAGGTCGATTCGCAACGATCCAGCAGTGATCTCAGACTTCTGGATCGAATCAGCGTAGACCGGGTTACCCACGCCATCGGTCCCAACTTGGATCGGAATCAACGATGCATCAGCATCGAACAGACGCACATCATCCGTCGCGGCATGCTGGACTTGAACAAAGTCACCACCGGCGCCTCCTTGGATCACCAATTCACCCAAGGCGGTCAATTCCGCCGTCGCGTTCAGAACCAACCGACGTTCCAGCATTCGGACCCGTGGTTTCCACCCCGCCATCTCTGCACTCGGGTGTCTCGCGGCATCGGCCACCACCCGCCGGCGTCGCCACCACTTCGCCAAGCGTCCCGGATTCCGTCGGCTTGGTTGCATCGGATGGCCTGTGAATGAAACGAGAATTTGGAATTGCGCGGCTGTGGGCAGACGAAAATCCCCTCGATGGAAGCCCAGTCATCATAATTGGCAGGGCCGAGAAATACGAAAACCGTCTGGTCGGTTCGAGCCAGAAAGCACGATGAAATCGCCTTACAAAAGCCCGTTCCAATGCTTGCAGCCTTGTCTGTGAAACCGAATTCGCAAACCGGACACACCGGCGGGCTGCTTTCGCGACCAGCGGGGTTCCCAGGCACGCCGCTGGTCGTCATCAAGAACATTCCTGCCCTCCCCCCAAGCGAACCGCCAGCTGAGGCCGGCCGAAACCGTCGCGGTGGTAAACCTTACCGGCTGAATCGAATGTTCTGGATTCAACGACGTCCGCACACCGATGGTCCGGGGTGAAGGTCCCGCCATGTTTGCCGGTGGGACGGCAACACCCAGGCTAGCGTCGTGTGCACCCATCGTATGACGGCAATTTATCGAACATCCGATCGCTGGCGGTTCGGCACGGTCATCCTTTTGATGGCGACGATCACGTCAGCGGCTAGCGGCGACCCGCCCGATGACGGCTTTGCGCCGGTCAACGTTTCCAGCAATTGGACGACGATGACCGATGACAAAGAATTTGTGGCCACCGACACCGCATCCGAGCCCGATGCATCAATGGCGGATGCCGACCGACTGCGACAACGATTGGCCGAGCTTCGCAAACCGGCCCAAGACATACGTTTGGACAGTCGGCCGATCCTGGATGATGTGCCGACAAATGTCGCCGCCCTTCAGCAAGATCAGGAACCGGAACGATACTGGGCCAGCCCGCACTATCCCACGCCGATTGCTTCCCGGGTCCACGAACCGTTCTGCCATCAACCTCTGTACTTCCAAGAAATCGCTTTGGAACGTTGTGGTGACCACTGTGGATACTTCCAGAACGCCGTCAGCACCTGGCGATTCGTATTCAACACGACCGTCCTGCCGTACCGTCTGGCCACGCAACCCCACTGTCGATGCGTCACGTCGTGGGGTGACTGTCGTTGCTGCCAACAGGACCGCTTTCCTGCGGTCGAACCATTGCAGCGTCGCGATGATGGCCATCTTCAATGCCGGGGCGTGACAGCGGAAGCCGCGATGGCCGGCTTTACGTTCCTGTTGTTGATGTAAACGGCAGGTCAGACACCTAGCCTCGACGGCGTTCCAACAACACGACCATCATCAGCGCCAACAGCGAACGCAGCTCATCGTCTTCGGGCATCTCCGACAGCTTTTCCAAGGTAAATCGACCTTCGAAAATTGCCGGATGCTTGATCAGACGCAGCAGTGGTGTTCCATCGGGGCGACGCACGATGTAGCTGGGGTTCAACAAATAGATGAAGATCATCCCGATGATCGGAATTTCACCCAGCAGGCTTTCGACGAATTTTTTGATCGCACTTTCCTCTTCGACTTCCATGTCGACCTGGCCGTCCTGAATGATCTGGTAGTGCGCCGACCAAAGTGATCGCATGCCGCGACGCCGCACCGATCCCCAATCATTTCCCTGTGGATCGGTAAAGTGGTAATTTGCTGAAAAGTCGATCATGCGATCCGCGTCGATGCGAAACAACAAGTGGGTCTGCTGTTGATCAGAAAAGATCTCCACTTGTTCCTTGAAGCGAAACATCTTTTGCTTGACGAACATCAACAACTTGCCGCTGGCATCGGTCGCGCTGATACGCTGTCCAAACGTCAACAGCTTGAACGACAATTCGATCGGATATTGCATCTCGCACCGTTTGTGAATGTTCTGTTTCGCTCTCGCGGCCACCGCCGAATGCCCGATGCCCTGCAAAACCCAAAGCTCACTGCGTCACAGCGAATCGATCGGTGAATCCTATCCAATGGGTTACAGCGGCGTGGGTCAACGTATCGAAATCTCTTTCGTGCTGCCAAGACGTCCGATCGCCGGACGAATGCATCGGCGCCCGTATCCTCCTCCGCCCCTTTCCCATCACAGCGACGTACCGTCATGCCAGATGATCCACAAACTTCGGCAGTGCCCGTTGATACGGCTTCGCAACCGCCCGTCCACAGCCTGCGTTGGTGGCCCGCTGCGGCGCTGCTGTTGCTGATGGCGGCCCTGCGATATGGCCTTGGTTCCACGGAATCGCCCAGCCTGTCGATGATGATGCTGGCATTCATGGGACCGGCGGCGGTCTGTCTGTTGATTCTGCTTTGGTGGTGTTTTGGAAGTGCCGCCACCATACGTGAAAAAGCCATCGGGCTGATCGGGCTTGTCGTCATCGCTGTCATTTCGGTCGCGCTCATGCACCCATCTTTGCAAGGCATGGCGACCGTCATCATGGTCATCCCCACGGCCATCGCCCTATTTGCGGTCGCACTGATCCTGTTTTCACGGCAACCGAAATGGCGTCTACCGGTCGCGTTGGTTGCCGCCACGATCGGCTTTGGATTTTGGAACCTGAAGCAAAGCGAAGGCGTCACCGGTCAGTTCGAATCCCAGCTGTTGTGGCGATGGCAGCCCACCGCTGAACAATCCTATTTAAAGGAACTTGCGTCTCGCGAGACCACCGAACCTGTCGATGCCGGCGACATGATCGCGCTGGCCGATGCACAGTGGCCGGCCTTCCGGGGGGCCGATCGTAACGGCGTGGTCCGCGGCGCGGCGCTGATGGAAGACTGGGACACGACGCCGCCGAAGCTGGTTTGGAAACACCGAATTGGTCCGGCGTGGTCGTCCTTCGCTGTTGCCGGAAATCGCATCTACACCCAAGAGCAACGTGGCGACGAAGAAGCCGTGCTGTGCCTGGACGCCGACACGGGCCGGTCGATTTGGACCCACGCGTATCCCAGCCGATTCTGGGAAGCCATCGGCGGTGCGGGCCCACGCGCCACCCCAACGTACGCCGACGAAGGATTGTTCGCGTTGGGTGCCGATGGGATCTTGATGGCACTGGATCCCACCGACGGTACCCTGCGATGGGAAAGAGACCTCAAGGACGATGCCAGACGCGATCCGCCACAATGGGGATTTTCGTCTTCACCTTTGGTCGTCGACGGCAAGGTCATCGTGCATGCCGGCGGTGAAGATGATTTGGGGCTGCTGGCCTATGAAGCCATTGACGGAAGCATCGCTTGGTCCGTCCCTTCGGGTGACCACAGCTACAGTTCGGCACAATTGGCCGAGTTCTTTGGGACCGCGGGCATCTTGATGATGACCAACCAAGCCCTGCAGTTCGTTAGCATTGCCGACGGTTCGACCATCTGGCAGCACGATTGGCCCGTGGAAAACTATCGTGCCATCCAGCCGTTGGTTGTTTCCGATACGGTGCTGATTGGGACCAGCCTGGGCGAAGGCACGCGTAAGATCCAAGTCCTTCGGAACGAATCCGACAACCAATGGTCCACCGTTGAACGCTGGACATCACTGGACTTGAAACCTGATTACAACGATTACGTGGTGGCCGATGGATTCCTGTATGGTTTCGACCGAAACATCTTTGCCTGCATCGATCTGAAATCGGGCCAACGTCAATGGAAACGCGGACGATACGGTAACGGCCAAGTTCTCCTGCTGGCCGACGCCGACCAACTATTGGTTTCATCCGAAAAAGGCGAAGTCGTCCTGCTGCGGGCCAATCCCGAGCAGCTACAGGAAACCACACGCTTTCAAGCCCTGGATGGCAAAACGTGGAATCATCCGGTACTGGTGGGCGACCGGCTTTACATCCGTAACGCTCAAGAGGCCGCCTGTTATCAAATGCCGCTGAAGAAAAACGAAACGCCGGAACAAGACTTGGCGGCAAAGTAGACGCCACAACTAAGCGTGGAGCCTAAAAAAAACGCACCACCGGAAAACCGATGGTGCGTTTTGATTGGATTCAATCGAATCTCGGTGGACCTCAGTCCTTCTTGGCCTGAGCAGCCTGTTGTTGCAGGCCCGGACGAACACGCTTGTTGATGTCCGTTTCCAAAACGCCGAAAACCGACTCGTGGCGGGCGACCGACATTTGCAGTGCGGCCAACAGTCGCTTGGCGGTGAAGAAGTTCAAAATGATTCGTTGCTTGACTTGAATCGGGTCCTTCGGGACACCGATCGGTTGCGGGTTCAAACCAAAGTCGACGATCAGTTCTTCGGGCGAACCGGTCACGCGGCAAAAGTTCGCGTAGGTGGCGACCGCGTGATCATCTTCCACTTGAACTTGAACGGGCTGTTGGGTTTGTGCCTTTTCAGCGGCTGGTGCGGGAGCAGGAGCAGCGGTCTGAGTGTCTTCGGCGGTCTTGGCGGCTTCGTCGGCCATTGGGAAAATCTCCAAACATGGGTCTTGGGACAAACATCACATTGGTGAGGCCGCCCATCCTAACTTGCGGGGGGTATGACGCAACGCACGTCATACCTTTTTCCCCCGTGGAAAACAAAAAGTGATCGTCATAAGTGTCAAAAGACAAAACTGCGCAAAATGGATTAAACCGGTGTTCGACAACCGTTCTAAAATTCAAAGTTGAACGTCTTGGCAATGATCCGCCACAAGCGTTGCCCCAAGGACATTGGATCCACATGAATCTTGGCCGATCCGCGATAGCCCGCTCTCAGCACGGTCTCATCAAAATCAATCGGGACTCGTCCTTGGAATGAAACACTGCGTGGTTTGATCTGGCCTGTCCGCGGGTCAATTTCGGTTTGCAAATCGCCCCCGGTTTGGCTGGACATATTCGTCGAAGCTGCTTGCATCGGATTGATCGACATCTCGGTCAATTTCCCATGAAAGGTCTCCAATCGCTTGGAATCCAATTTCAAATCAACCTCCTGGCCGACACGAACCAGCTGCATGTCGCCCTGGTCGATGATCAGCACCGCCTCATAATCTTTAGGGGTGCCGATCTCGCAAATCTTATCATCCGGCGTCATCAAAGCCCCGATGTTATGCGGCTGCATCGGAGTCCCCGTCCAACCAGGCAAGCGTCCGTCGCCGGCATCTTGTGATGGCTTGTCGGCCGGCGGCAGAACTTGGCCGTCACGAACCGCACGAACGGTCAACCGCTTGACTTCTTCTTCGGTTTTTTCACGCAGCGCGACGATCGACGCCAGGACCTCATCTTGATAATCCTGCTGCACTTTGACCGATTCATCGGTTCGTGCACGACGCGTCAGGTTCGCACGCTGGACTCGTGCAAGTTCTTCTTGGCCCTGAAGATCCGCCAAACGAATGATCAGGTCGGGATTCTCCAGTTTGGCAACCGGATCTCCCTTGGAAACGATGTCTCCCGGCTGTGCAGTCCAACGGACACGTCCCGTTGTGGCAGCATAGACCGAACCGGCTTCGCTGGGTCGGATCTCAAAAGCACAATCGATATGGTGCGGCAGCGGAATGTACGCCACCGCCGCCAGGATCGCTCCCGCGATGCCCAGCGTTGCAAACAGTCGGCCCTTCTTCACTTTTGCCAACCTCCCAGGCGTACGAACAAATTTCCAAGTTTGAATAATGGGCTGCATCACAAGGCCGGCAAATCCGGCCACCGCCAACAATCGGCCGACCGCCTGAAGCCCATAAGGTTCCAACACCTTCATCACGAACCAGACGATCGAAAACACAACCACCCATCGATAAATCACACTCGCGATGGTGAACATCGCAAAGGCAAGTCGATTTCGCTGGGGCAAGAAAGGATCTTCCTGCAGTTCCAACCCCAAGCAGGTTTCTTGAAACCATCGCTTGAGAACTTCCGTGGCCTTCTGACGAAGGTTGGGAATTTCCAACAAATCCATCAAAATGTAATAGCCGTCGAACCGCAGCAACGGGTTCCCGTTGACCAGAATCGTGCTAACAGCATTCAGGAACATGATATTCAGCGACAAATCATTGACGGTCGTTCCGGGTTCGCTGAAGAACCAGACAAATGCTGCAATCGATGCCAGGATCATTTCCACATAAATCCCGGCCGCACCGATCCAAACACGCTGCCATTTATTGGGCAACATCCATGAATCGGAAACATTGCAATACAGACATGGCGTGAACACCAACAGCATGAAACCGATTTCGTGGCATTCACCACCGAATTTCTTACAACTCAGCCCGTGACCGAATTCGTGAATGACTTTCACGACTCCCATCGTTGCCGCAAGAATCAGCCACCGGTCGGCTGCAAAAAATTGCTGGAATGTGGGCAACTTGGCATAAACGGTTTCATACTGAGTCGCCAACAACAACGACGCGGTAAGAAACAAACCGATAAAGAACAACAGTGCCGGGACTGTGAACATCCACCCGAACCACGGCAACAGCCGGTTCAAGATTTTTTCGGGGTCGATACCACGGGTACGAATCGCAAAGATGTTGGAAAACTTGCCCAACAGTTCCTTGTTACGCTTCTTCCGACCACGTTCGCGAAGCTGTTTTCCCTGCCCTGGCGAATTGCTGATCACCAGCCCACTGCGGTGCAGCATTCCGATGAACTGTTGCAGATCCCCAAAGGTGATCTTCTGCGGTGCGAATCGAGCCTCAAATCCGTCTTTGATTTGTTGCAGGCTGACGTGACCGTCCAGCATGTTCAGAATGAAATATTCTTCATCATGAAAGCGGAAGTACTGCAGCCCGATTGGTTCTTTGACCACCCAATAGGCCGCACCCTGATAATGGTGCCGACTGCCCGTCAGGTCCGGCCGTTTGCGCACCGTCAGCGGCCGCGATGAGCTGCTTACCAGGGATTCGGCCAAAGTGGTCATGACAAATTACGACAGAGAAAAGGATGCAGGGGGTTGCTCAAACTAGAAAACGAACGGAGCAGTGACGATTCTTAGATCACCAATCACTTGATGACGATGTCGGCCGACATTCCAGGCCGGATGATCCAGCGTCCATCGACTTGCTGGTTTTTGATCACGGCCCAAGCGCGATAGCTTTCCAAACTGTTGATTCCGGGGCTGACAAAGCCCAACTGGGCGTTGATGCGGATCGGTTCGCCGTCTTTGCCGTCGGCGTAAACCCAGACTTCGCATGGGGCACCGGCATAAACGCGGTCGCCCGTTCCGATGGCGGGCAAATCGGCTTCGACTTTCAATTCATCCATCTGCAACAGGCTGGCGATCGGGCTGCCCGGTTGGACCCATTCGCCCTGTTGTGCGTCGCGTTCTTCGATCTCGATCACGCCGTCAAAGGGGGCCTTGATCTGTCGCCGATCCAATTCGTGTTCGGCCATCGCCAATTCCACACTGCGGGCGATGAATTTGATTTGGTTGCCCTTGGTTTCGATGTCCGCAAGTTCGATCTGTAGACCGGCCTTTTCGACTTCGAGTTCCTTCTTTTCTTTTTCAAGACGGCTGGCAACGTTTTTTCGGAACAGTTCACGAAGCGCTTCGGCTTCCTTTTCGGCAAGCTTGCGACTGCTGACTGCGAAACGTCGGTTGATGTCGTTTTCGGCGTTCAGCTTGGCTTCCAGCTTTTCAGCTTTCTTTAACTCCACGGCCAAGCGTGCGGAATGGTCATCGATCACACCGATGATCTCGCCGGCCTTCACCGTGCTGCCCTCTTCGATATTCAGCTGGGTCAGTTTGCCTTCCACTTCGGCCGGGATCTTGATGTTACGACGAAACTTGACGAAGCCGTTTTCCGAACGCAGTTGGCCGTCGGCCATGGACCGCTGGCCGCCAAGCCCGGCATAGGGAGTGGCCAGGCTGCCACGTTCCTGGCCGCTGGCATCGCTGCTGACGACCAACAGGCATGCCATCATGGCCGGCAACAAGAACAGCAACGATGCTTTGGGTTGGTTGGTCATATCGCTGGTAAAGATAAGGGCGGCGTGGATGAAGGTAGGGGGTGGAGGCGTGACTGGTGATCGACAGCGTTGACTAGAAGAAGAACTTGCAAGCCCACTCGTAGACTTCGTGCAGCAAGACGAACCCGGAGGCGCGCCGGCCGCACTTCACGTCGGCGGTGAAGCGTGTGCCAGGGCTGGGATCAAGCTTTTTCAGATCGTCCTGGTCGGGCGTTGCTTTCATCTTGATGATCGCGCCGTGTTCTTCATCGGCTTCGGCACGCAACGCGATCTGGCGAGTCGGCAGGACCGCATGAAGTGTTTCGTCAGGATCGGACGCCAGGATGTATTCGACATCCAATTGATCCAAACTGTTTTCGCGAATGAAATTGTCCAAATGCCCCTCACGTTTCTCGGGCATCTTCAATTCCAAATACATCGGCTGTGTCAGGTCGGCGACCTCCATCAAGACCTGCCCGGTGGTCACGGGACGAGCCCGCAACATTTTTTCGACTTCCCATGAAACCACGGTGCCGTCGATCGGCGATTTGACGTCCAAATCGGCTTCGCGTTCTTGTTTCAGTTCCAGTTTCTTTTTCAAGATCTCCAGCTTCGTTCCCAACTCGTAGGTCTGGGCTTCCAAAGCGACCGCTTCGCTGCGTTCCATGTTGCGACGATCCTTCAACTGCATCCGCAGACGATCGAATTCCGCATAGGTCGTTTGGATTTGCCCCTGAAGATCGGCGATTTCGATGTCCAGATCGGGATTACGTAAACGCAGCAGCACCTGGCCGGCTTTGATCTCATCGTTCTCCTTGACCAGAACATCGATGACTTCACCGTCGATGTTGGCAAAGACTTCGCGCCGGACTTCCGGCAACAGCGTGCCTTCGGCTTCCAAGTCAAAGTCCAGGGGCACAAAAATGCCTGCCAGAATCAAGCCGATCACGCCGGCCACCACGGCCAAGGTCTTGGGCAGCGTCCGAGCCTTCAAAACCCAAGTCGCACGACCCAGAGCCCGCCAAACCGGCATCAGGAAAAGGTTGCTGTGTGATAGCGAGTTGGCGATCGCTCGAGTGCCGTGTTCGTAAACCAAGTCACAGCGGGCGCGGAACACTTCGGGCGGCAGTTCGCTTTCGATCTGCTCGACGATCAGCGCGCCGATGACTTCGCCGCGGTGCGCGTTGTCGCGGTCCAAGGCGCCGGTGGCCGCGTTTTCTTCGCTGCTGATGTCGCGTTGCGGTTCACGCAACGGCAACACGGCGATGTTTCGGCCGTAGGACTGATCGACGTATTCCTCCAACGCGTCTTCGATTTGTGGCGGCAAGTCTTCGGTCTTGCCGTCGTGCCACAACGGTTCGCCGGCGGCGACAACGCGGGTGGCCAAATTGTTCAGGGCGGCAACGATGTTGGATCGGTTTTCGAACGTGTCTTGACCGCTGATCGCTTCGACCTTGCACTTGCGCCCCGACTTGATCGCCACACTGACGCGGTCACAACCGATCAACCGCCGTCCTTCGTTGGCAACGATGTTCGCGGTTTCTTTAAGGTCCAATGACTCGTGGGCCGCGCGGGCGAACGAGTCCGATTGCTGCCACAGTGTTTGGCGATCGCCCAACGTTCGCAGTTTCTGGCTTCGCAACCATTCGGCGGCCAACTGACACATCTGCTGCATGAACCGCAGATAGCCGCGTTGGGTGTCCGGGGCGGTGTCGGGACGCTGGAAGACTTCGATCACGCCGTCCTTGTGGCCGTCATGCTCGAGGGCCCCCAGGACCAACAGGTATCGCGTCGGGTTGCCTTCGCTTTCGCCGTCGGTGGTTCCAGAGTACGGGGGAACCAGCAACGACTGGCCCGCGTTGGCCACGCGGGTGATCAACCGATTGTGCCGGGATGCATCTTCGCTGTCGTTGGACAGCACCGATGGCTCGGCGTTGATTTGGTACTGCAGTTTCAGTTGGCGGTCTTCATCCAGCAGCCAGATCGCGCCGCCGGCGGCCGCCAGGGCCGTGATGATCCGGGTCAAAAGCTCCGGATAGAACTCTTCCGCCGTTGCCCCACTTTTGGACAACGTCGCAATTTCGTTCACCAAAGCCCGAATCTGTGCCTTGGTTTCTTCGACCGATTGCTGATTGACCGCCATGGCTGTGCGAACCCGAAAACAGGGAGTGGTGGGAAGCTGGTTGGGGGACCGATGTCGTCGATTTTGTGACGGTACTGAAACGCGGGCGAAATTGCCACGTTGACAATTTATACAACTTGTATAAGTATGTAAAGAGTTGGCTTTTTGGAATTTTTCAGCCCCGCCCGGCTGACCGCCTGAATCCTTGGCAGCGTCCCGATGCAGACCCCCGACCCTCGCCAGATGACGGCCGCCGCGCAAAGTCGCGGTTTGACCGGCGGCCAGGAGCAAACGGGGCTGGCCGGGGCGAACGGAAAGGCGGTCTCCCTAGATGTCATCCAGGCCCAGGGGACGATCACCGAGCTGCGGATGGAACTAAACCGCATGCAGCGGACGATCCGGCTGACGATCCAGGCCCGACTGCTCCATTTGCAGGGACAATCCTGCGACACGTTGGAGGCCAACCAGACTCTGGCGACCGAGCTGCACGAATTACTGGACAGCCAAGGCTTGCGGGTGCAGTGCAGCGAATGCGGTCACCCGGCGATCCTGCGGGCATCGCCTCGCAAGGGGTCCCCGCGCGGCGCTTTCGTGTTTGACCACACGATCAACGGCCGGCGGACATTCCATGGCGGCGCCGGCGTGATCCCCGAATTGCGACTGGTCGCCAAACCGAAGCGTGCCAAGGCGACTCGTCGCGAACCCAAGTAACGACACGGGCGATTTCTGTATCGGGTGAAGATGGTACGATCCCCACCTGCGTGCATCGCGGTGCGGCCGATCCGGCGGGCCGACGACACACCAATCCCCCCTTGCCCGATTTGGCCCCCCACGGACGCCGACCTGATTGATGACCGACGCAGCCCCCGATCTGCCTTCGCCCGATGACGTCCCGTCGATGCTGCGATCGGCATTGGGCCAGATCGATTTCGCCAGGAATTACACCGTCGCCTTGCTGGACGCGACGCCGAAGGAACTGTGGCACGAAGTCCCGCCGAATTCGCCGACGTCAATCGCTTGGCAGATCGGACACCTGACGGTCAGCCAGTACGGGCTGTTGATGTTTCGGGTCCGTGGACGCCAGCCCGACGACCTGGATTTGATCCCGGGTAAGTTTCGCAAAGCATTCGGTCGCGGCTCCGACCCCGCAGCGATCGGCGAACAGACCGCATCACCCGACGAACTTCTGGAACGCTTCGGGCGCGTCCACCAGCAAGCAATGACGGAACTGCATGCGTTGCTGGACGCGCCGGACGTCGCCGAACAGTTGCTGGAACCGGTGGACATGCCGTACGCCGCGTATCCCGTGAAACTGGGCGCGATCCTGTTCTGTCCGCTACACGAACAGATCCACAGCGGACAGATCGGTCTGACCCGTCGATTGCTGGATCTGGATCCGGTCCGCTGAAAGATCCGAGTCAGCAGACGCGACACGATCGGTGCGCATTGGGTTTCACGACTTTCGCCGTCATGGCCGGCCCCCGTCGGTGACCTGCACGACACACACCCACCGGGCCACAAACCCGCACAACGCAATTGCCGATGGAAACCTTAGACGAATCGATCTACGACCACCCGAAATACTACGACTTGGTTTTCGGCGCCGACTGTGCCTCGGAAACTCGCTTCATTATGGAATGCGGGCACTGGTATGCCGACGGCGCGGTGGGCAAGAAATCGCCTTCGAAGTGGCGGATGTTTGAACCAGCGTGCGGGACCGGGCGATTACTGAACGCCTTTGCCCGCAAAGGCCACACGGTGGCCGGGCTGGACCTGAATCCCAAAGCGGTTGAATTCTGTAACGCCCGATTTGCACGCGGTGGCTTTCCACAGTCGGCGTTTGTTGCCGACATGAGCGACTTTCAAGTTGACAAGCCGTACGACATCGCTTTCAACACGATCAACAGCTTTCGACATGTTGCCAGCGAACGGGCCGCCAAAGCCCATCTGGATTGCATGGCCGACGCGATTCGTCCGGGCGGCTTGTATCTGCTGGGCATTCACCTGACCCCAACCACAGGCGTGCCCAGCGAAACCGAATCATGGTCGGCACGTCGCGGACACCTCGCGATCAACACGCACATGTGGACGATCTCGCGCGAACCGAAAAAGCGGATCGAACGGTTCGGCATTCGGTTCGACGTGCACACGCCACAGCGATCGTTCCGCATCAACGACGTGCTGGTGCTGCGCAGTTACACCAAGCCGCAAATGGAACGGCTGATTAAAAGCAGTCCGGCTTGGGAAATCGCCGACACATTCGACTTTGCCTATGACATCGACGAACCGATTGATGTCGACGCGTCGACCGAAGACGTCGTCTATATACTGCGACGAAAAGCCAACGCATAGCGATCCGCCTGGTCGCTTCCGACATCGCGACAACCGGGCGCCGAAACACCATCGCCAAAGTGTCCCGCACGGCGGACCGACTGACCGGAGCCCGATCACCGTGCATGGCCGCCACGCTTACCCGGAAGCCGCCGGTGTTTTGGATCGGCCCAACGACAGCGACAGAAACGCGCCCAACAGACAGGCCGCGGCGACACCACCGGACGCCAGCGCGTACGTCCCCATCGACTGTTTTTTCATCTCAGCGACCCGGTAATCGGTCGGCGCGGTGGCCGCGATGCCAAATTCTTCGATGTCTTCCCAGACGCGAATCAGTTCCGCGGGGCTCAGCTTTTTGAACTCGTCACGCAACTGCTGTGCGTGCATTTCGGTGGTCATGGGCACATCGATCACGGCCCAGCGAAGCCCGCAAAAACCGGCCACCAGCAGAAAAACCAAACCGACCAAGCCCAACACCACGAACAGCCCGCGCCCCACCGCGTTGACCTCGGATTTGGGGGCATCCCCCAAGGGCCCGGCGTCATCGACGCGCGGCAATTGACGCAACTGCCCCAACTTGGGCACGTCCACCACCGCGTTGCAGGACGGACAGGGTGTCGTGCCGCCGGCTTGGGCCGGACTGACCTCGATTGCCGCTTCACAATGGGGACACGTCAACAGGTGCATCTGCGGGCGACTTTCGCAAAATGGAAACTGACAAACATACAAATCCGATCGGTGAATAAAACCACCCAGACCTGGACCCGGCCGTTGGTCGGACTAAAATCCAGGTGTGCAAACGGTACCACCGCCACAGCACCACCGCTTCCCGCCTGAATTCCTTCCGAGACGCCGACGCACGGCCGCCCGTTGATTCGATTTCCCCACGCCAGCGATCCTGGCAAACGGAACGGTCAACGTTCGCCTGCAGCGACGATTCGAATCGGGTTCAGGTACCAGGGAACGTCCCAGACGAATCGCGGGGGGAAACAATGAACTGTTTTGTTCGTCTTCGCGTCCCAACGGAGTTGGGTTCGCTTTCGAGTGGTCAAATTTGCCGAATGTCTCACGGATGTGAACGGTCGAACCCATGGGGCACACGAAAACCGTCGCCGGGCGAAGATTTTCGTTGTGACCGCGCCGGTCTTTCGTGCCGCGAAAAACCGGTTCCCTAAACGTTCGACCCGAAAGCGTATTCGGATCTCGTGCTGACGCACTCGTCCACCCCGGTCAATTGTCGTTTTGCCAGAACGGTTTCATGACGTCCTGTGTCATGTTGCGCCGTCGCAAAACACGGGACCGCGGCGAACCATTGCGGGGGCCAAGATCGGATTCGCCGCGATGAACGAACGTCGATGGCGCGACGGTACGTGCTGCATTGGCATGGTGGTCTATTGGGTCCACCACCCCGGTGCTTCACGGATCGCAGGTCACAGACATCAACCATTGGCGAACATTGTGGAAACACGATCGTACGGATTTCAAATTACATACCCCGAACAGTTCGACGCCCTAGCGATTCGGCAACCAAGGTGGCACAGCGTTTTCGTTTGATGCCCGCAATGGCCCCTCCGATTGACTTCGCCAACAAAGGAAACCCAGTCCGCGCAGCCCGATCAAAACGAAAGTCTTTCCAATTCCATGGCCGCCGCAAACCGTTGGTATGGCGGGTGGTAAAGTTGGAAATGACCGGCTTGACGCACCACCGGATTTCGGCTTTCCACGCCATCTTTCGCCAAGACGACGTGCCGGAACCAAACGCGTGCTATTGATTAGATTTCGGACGCAAACCGCGCGGCACCCCACAGCGAACCAAGCACCACACTAGCCACCCGCCCGTTTCGCAACCCAACCCAAGCCATGGCGGTCGCGGCAACAGCCCGCCGACCCCGACACAACAGACTTTCTAAGGAGTGACACCCTTGTTCGATACGATGATGGACGAGTTCGACGACGTCAGTGCACAAAGCACCGATGTCGTGACCGGCAATTTTCGCAAACTGCCGGCCGATGACGGCGAAGACGACGGCACGGTTGCCGTATCCGCCGGCGAACTGGCCGAAGGTGAAGTCCAATTGGACAGCCCCGACGAACTGCTGCCCATCGACGAGAGTGAATCCTGGTCCGATGACCCGGTGCGGATGTACTTGACCCAAATGGGCGAGATCCCGCTGCTGACCCGTCGCGAAGAAATCGAATTGGCCAAACGGATCGAGGAAACTCGTCGACGCTTCCGCACCAAGCTGCTGGAAAACCACTTCGTCTTGGTCGAAGCCTACAAGACGCTGAAGAAGGTCTATCGCGGCCAACTGCCGTTCGATCGCACCGTCCAAGTGTCGGTGACCGATCGCCTGGAGAAAGAACAGATCGTCGGACGGCTGCCCCACAACCTGCGGACACTGCAAACCCTGC
Organism: Crateriforma conspicua; assembly: GCF_007752935.1. Lineage (NCBI taxonomy): Bacteria > Pseudomonadati > Planctomycetota > Planctomycetia > Pirellulales > Pirellulaceae > Crateriforma > Crateriforma conspicua. The sequence goes on from NZ_CP036319.1 coordinate 6,490,701, forward strand.
TGCAGCGAAACCGCCACGATTGGAAGGTCGCCCTCAGCAAGAGTGCTTCGCAACGGCGTCGTGCCGAAGCTTGGCGTCAACTGGGCCGGCGCCGTCGCCGCGCCGTTCGCTTGGTCGAAGAACTGGGTCTGCGGACCCAACGAATCGAAACCCGCATCGATCTGCTGGACCGATTCTCCCAACGGCTGACCGAGATCGACGAGCTGATCAAGCAGCAAAAACGCACCAAGCACGGTCGCGAAGTCCGCGAAAGCTTGCTGCACGAACGTCGCCAGATCCTGACCGCTTGCCAAGAAACGCCGACGTCCCTGCGGAATCGCGTCAAGATGCTGCGCCGCGTTTACGGCGATTACCAACAAGCCAAACGTGAACTGAGCGAAGGTAACCTGCGGCTGGTCGTCAGCATCGCCAAGAAGTATCGGAACCGTGGCTTGTCTTTCCTGGACCTGATCCAAGAAGGCAATGCGGGCCTGATGCGTGCGGTCGACAAGTTCGAATACCGCCGTGGGTTCAAGTTTTGTACGTACGCGACCTGGTGGATTCGCCAAGCGATCACTCGCGCCGTGGCCGACCAAAGCCGAACGATTCGTATCCCCGTGCACATGGTCGAAACCATGTCTCGCGTGCGAAACGTGGCACGCCAACTGTTGCAAGAACTTGGCCGTGAACCGACGATCGAAGAAACCGCACGCCGCGCCGACGTCACCGTCGAAGAAGCCCGCCGTGTGCTGACGATGAGCCGGTTCCCGATCAGCTTGGATCGCCCGGTCGGCAACAGCGAAGACAGCCAATTCGGCGATCTGTTGCCCGACGGCACCGCGGAAAGCCCGCAAATCGGGGCGACCCAGGAAATGCTGCGTGACCGGATCACCGGCGTGCTGAAATCGCTGTCCTACCGTGAACGCGAAATCATCAAGCTGCGTTACGGCCTGGGCGACGGATACAGTTACACCCTGGAAGAAGTCGGGCACATCTTCAAAGTGACCCGAGAACGGATCCGCCAGATCGAAGCAAAAGCGGTTCGCAAGCTGCAACAACCCAGTCGCAGTCAAGAACTGGTGGGCTTCCTGGACTGATCCCGACGGTCCCACCTGCGTGCATGAATCCAAAACAAAACGCGGCGTCCCGAAATCGGTTCGCCGCGTTTTTTCGTTTTTTAGTAGCCACCGCATCGACCGCCGGCAGAGCTCTGTCGCCCCACCACGGCAACACTAGTTCAGATCGGTTTCCGCCATGTCGCGCGCGTGATAGCTGCTGCGGACAAACGGTCCACTGGCGACCTTCGCGAACCCCATCGCCTTGGCCAAATCAGCCAGCTCGTCAAATTCCTCCGGCGGAACATAGCGAACGACGGGCAGGTACTTTTCACCCGGCTGCAGATACTGGCCCAGGGTCAAGAAATCGACGCCGTATTCCCGAAGATCCGCCAACGCATCCAACAGTTCGCCACGTTCTTCGCCCAGCCCCAGCATCAAACCGCTTTTGGTTTTGACATCGGGGTTGTACCGCTTCACCTGGCGCATCATTTCCAGCGTCCAGCGATAGTCGCTTTTGGGCCCGCGAACCCGCCGGTACAAGCGTGGCACGGTTTCCATGTTGTGATTGAACACGGTCGGGAACGCATCGATGACGGTTTTCAATGCCGGTTTGCAGTGGACAAAATCAGGGGTCAGCACCTCGGTCGTCGCTCCCGTTCGCTCCCGCACCGCAATGACGCAATCATGAAAATGGCGGGCACCACCGTCGGGCAAATCGTCACGCGTGACGCTGGTGATGACGACATGTTTCAGCCCAAGACGC